>DAHWFB010000082.1 GCA_027326105.1 Acetobacteraceae bacterium | reverse complement strand
TCGGCGCCCGCTGCCCTGCGGCCGGCGCGCCGTCCGCCGCCGGTCATGTCCGCGCCCGCGCACGCGCCGGCCCATTCCACCCCGCCGCCGGCACCCCTCCACCCCACGCCCCGCGGTTTTCTGAAACCCGCGTGATCCGCGGCGCCCTTGCGCGCCCTATTCGTTGCGATATCGTAACTAACCGATATCCTACCCAACCGCATCCGCGATCGACGGGCGCGTCGGGCAGCCGCGCCCGTCGCCCGGGGAACCCGGTGGCGCGGGATCGCGGCGGATGCGGTGGGCTAGAGGGGACTGAATCCGCTGCCACGCGCTTCCAGCAGCCAGCCGCGGAACGCGGCGATGGCGGGCTCCGAGCGGCGCTCCGCGGGCTCGATGAGGCCGTAGCCGAGCGCGGTCGCGACCGGCGCCGTCAGCCCGACCAGCCGCCCCTCGGCCAGCAGGTCGGCGACCAGCGGCTCCCACCCCAGCGCCACCCCCTGGTCGGCGAGGGTCGCCTGGATCACCAGCGGATAGGTGTTGAAGCGCATGTCCCCCTCGCGCCTGCCCGCGGCGAGGCCGAGGGCCGCGAGGAACTTCGGCCAGGACAGCCACGGCGCATCGCCGCGGCTTTCGAGGTGCAGCAGCCGCTGGGCAGGGAGCGCGCGGGCCTCGGCAAGTTCGGGATGGCGGGCGACATAGCCCGCTCCCGCCACCGCGCGGACCCGCTCGCCGAACAGCGGCGTCGCCACCGCCCCGGCCGGCGGCGCGGCGAGCATCCCGATCGCGACGTCCACCTCGCCGGCGCAAGGGTCGGGCACGGTCTGGGCGGCGACCACCCGCACCTCGGTTTCCGGCAGGCGGGCGGCGAGCGCGCCCAGGCGCGGCATCAGCCAGAGGCCGGCGAAGCCGTAGTCGGTGCCGACGGTGAGCAGGCCCTGCCCGCGCGCCCGGCGCAGGGTCGCGGTGGCCCGGGCGAGTGTCGCCAGCGCTGCCTCGACCGCCTCGGCGAACACCCGCCCCTCGGGCGTCAGCGCCACCCCCTGCGCGCGCCGCCGGAACAGCGCGCGGCCGAGATCGGCCTCCAGTGCCGCGACCTGCTGGCTGATCGCCGGCTGGGTCGCCCCGAGCGTGCGGGCGGCGGCGGTGAAGCTTCCGGTGCGGGCGGCGGCATCGAAGGCGAGGAGGGCGGCGAGCGGCGGCAGGTCGGTGCGGGTCTGCATAAGCCCGTCTTATAGCATCCATCACCGGATCGGGCGTTCCTTTGCCCGCCCGCCGCGTGCTTTCTTCCGCTCCGTCGGCGGCAACGATGGCGGAGCGCGGAGGCGATGGCGGCACGGCGGCCCAATATCCTGGTCCTGATGGCGGACCAGCTTTCCGCCGGCGCCCTGCCGGCCTGGGGCAACCCGGTGGCGCGGGCGCCGACGCTGGACCGGCTCGCCGAAGGCGGCGTTCTGTTCCGCAATTTCCATTGCGTGAGCCCGCTCTGCGCGCCGGCGCGGGCGGTGCTGATGTCGGGGCTCCTGCCCTCCCGTTCCGGCGTCTATGACAACGCCGCCCATTTCGCCGCCGACATCCCCACCTTCGCGCACTATCTGCGCGCCGCCGGCTATCGCACCATCCTCGCCGGCAAGATGCATTTCTGCGGCCCCGACCAGTTGCACGGCTTCGAGGAGCGGCTGACCACGGACATCTATCCCGCCGATTTCGGCTGGACCCCCGACTGGAGCGCCCCCGAGGCGCGGCCCGACTGGTACCACAACATGAGTTCGGTGACCGAGGCCGGTCTCTGCGTGCGCACCAACCAGATCGACTACGACGAGGAGGTCGCCTTCACCGCCCAGCGCGCGCTGTTCGATATCGCCCGCGGCAACGACGAGCGGCCGTTCTGCCTCGTCGTCTCCTTCACCCATCCGCACGATCCCTTCGCGATCACCGCCGAATACTGGAATCTGTTCGACCATGCCGCGGTGGACATGCCGCGCTTTCCCGACCCGCCCGCGCCCGAGGATGCGCACAGCCGCCGGGTGCGCCGGGTGATCGCGGCCGACGCGGGGCCGGTGACGCCGGCGCAGATCCGCCGCGCGCGGCACGCCTATTACGCCGAGAGCGCCTATGTGGATGCGCTGATGGGCAAGGTGCGCACTGCCTTCGATGCGAGCGGGCTCGCCGACGGGGCGGTGACGATCGCGCTCGCCGACCACGGCGAAATGCTCGGCGAGCGCGGGCTCTGGTACAAGATGAACTTCTTCGAGCCGGCGAGCCGCATACCCTTCGTGCTGCATGCGCCGGCGATGTTCTCCCCGCGCGTGGTCGAGGGCGCGGCATCCATGGTCGATGTGCTGCCCACGCTCGCAGCGCTCGCGCACGGCGGGGCGGAACCCGACTACGCGTTGCCGGTAGACGGGCGCAGCCTGCTCGCCGAATGCTCGGGCGGCGGGACGGATGGGGCCGTGGGCGAATATCTCGCCGAGGGCGCGCTCGCGCCGATCGTGATGATCCGGCGCGGGCGCTGGAAATTCGTCCATTCGCCGGCCGACCCCGACCAGCTCTACGACCTCGTGGCCGACCCCGACGAGCGGGAGAACTGCGCCGGGCGCGTGCCCGCGGTGGCGGAAGCGTTCCGCGCCGAGGTGGCGCGGCGGTGGGATCTCGCCGCCCTCGACCGCGCGGTGCGCGAGAGCCAGCGGCGGCGGCTGCTGGTCGCCCCCGCGCTGCGCCAGGGGCGCAACCGCGCCTGGGAGTTCCAGCCCTTCGTCGATGCCAGCGAACAATACATGCGCAACCATATCAAGCTCGACGATCTCGAGGCGCGGTCGCGCTTTCCGCGCGTGGGCGCCTGACGCAGATGCGTGCCGGCGGCATTTCAACCAGGAGGGAACGACGATGCGAGGATGGAGAGCAGGCGTGATGGCGGCGCTCGCCGCACTCACGATGGGCGCGGGCGCGGGGCGGGCGCTCGCCGATGGGGCGGCCTGCCGGAAGGTGAGCTTCGGCGAGCCGCCCTGGACCGACATCGCCACCACCGACGGGGCGACGGCGGTGGTGCTCGACGCTCTCGGCTACAAGGCCGAGGTCAAGACCCTTTCGGTGCCGGTGATCTACCAGGCGCTCGCCAACCGCCAGATCGACGCCTTCCTCGGCAACTGGATGCCGGCCCAGACCCATTTCGTGGCGCCGCTCCTGGCCGACAAGAAGATCGCCCGCCTCGGCATCAACCTCGAAGGCGCGAAATACACGCTCGCGGTGCCGGACTACGTCGCCGCCGGAGGGGTGAAGAGCTTTGCCGATCTCGCCAAATACGCGGCGAAGTTCGGCCATCGGATCTACGGCATCGAGCCCGGCGCGGCGGCCAACCAGACCATCCTCAAGATGATCGCGGCCGACGCCTACGGGCTCAAGGGCTGGCGGCTGGTCGCCTCCTCCGAGCAGGGGATGCTGGCCGAGGTCGCGCGTGATGTCGCGAAGAAGCAATGGATCGTCTTCCTCGCCTGGGCGCCGCACCCGATGAACGTGCAGTTCCACCTCACCTATCTCTCGGGCGGAGCGAAATATTTCGGCCCGCACTATGGCGGGGCCACGGTCTATACCGTCTCCCGCACCGGGCTGGCGGCGTCCTGCCCCAATCTCGGCAAGCTGCTCTCCCAGATGCGCTTCACCGTCGGCATGGAGAACACGATGATGCAGACGGTGGAAAAGACCCACGCGTCGGGCCAGGCGGCAGCCGCTGCCTATCTCAAGGCGCACCCGGCGGTGGCGAACGCGTGGCTCGCCGGGGTCACCACGTTCGCCGGCGCACCCGCCGCGCCCGCGCTGGCGAAGGCGCTGGCGGCGAACTGAGGGGCGAGCAGGTCGAGCCAGTTGGCGAACAGCGTCACGGCCGCGTCCCGCCAGGGCGCGGCCGAAGGCTGCGGCAGGGCGGGGAATTCCGCGAAGAGGGCGGGGTCGCGCTCGATCCGCGCGCGGTCGCGGAAGGCGAGCAGCCGCGCCCCGAGACGGGAGGGAAACACACCGAGCGGCAGGTCCGGGTAGGTGGGTTGCTGCCCGTCGAGATGGCGGCGCACGTCGCGCCGGTATTCCCGCCCCGGCATCTCGGCCCCGTACTCCGGATGGGGCTGGGAAAAGACGAAGAGACTGCCGAAGGATTTGACGAACACGCCGACCCCCGCCGCGGGCGCATGCAGCAGCGCGCGGTAGCCGCGACCGGGGAGTGCCTCCTCCTCGAGCCCGTTCCAGCGCGAATGCGGCAGCCGGATCGGGCCCTCGATCCCCGCGGTCAGGGGATGGGGCGCCGCACGCTCGTGCGCGAAGATGCCGGTGCATTTGGTGGGCAGCCGCCGGCGCGCGACGGCATCGAAGTGCAGGACGGCGGCGTGGGCGGCGAGGCAGGAGAGAAAGCACGAGCGCGTCCGCCGGGCGGCGAATTCCATCACGTCGCAAAGTCCGGGCCAGAAGATCTCGTGGGTGAGATCGGCGGTGCGCGGCTCGGCGCCGGTGATGATCATCCCATCCGGCGGATTTTCCGCGAGGCTTTCGAGCGGGGCGTAGAAGCGCCCGAGATGGGCGGCGAGATCGGCCCCGCGCGGGATCGCCGGCAGCGAACAGAGCCGCAACCGCACCCGGCGCGCGCCCGATGCGGCGTCGAGCAGGGAAAGAAACTGCCCCTCGGTCCGGCGCAGCGCGCGATCGGGCATGTTGTTGAGGAGGGCGATTTCGAGGTCGGCCGCGCCGCGGCGGAGGGACCGCTCGGGGTGGGCGAGGCGAACGGTCATCGTCTGCCTCCGGCGGCGTCGAGCGCCTGGTCGATGTCCTCGAGAAGGTCGTCGATATGCTCGATGCCGACGCTGAAGCGGATCATCTCCGGCGAAACCCCGGCCCGCGCCTGCTCCGCGGGCGTCAACTGCCGGTGGGTGGTGGAAGCCGGGTGGGTGACCAGGGATTTCGCGTCCCCCATGTTGACCAGACGGGTGAACAGACGCAGCGCGTCGAAGAAGCGCTTGCCCGCCGCGAACCCGCCGGCAAGCCCGAAGGTCATGATCGAAGGCGCCTGGCCGCCGAGATAGCGGACGACGAGGCCATGATAGGGATTGTCCGGAAAGCTCGCGTGGTTGACCCAGGCGATGCGTGGATCGGCGCGCAGATGGGCGGCGACGAGGCGCGCATTCTCGACATGGCGCGCGATGCGCAGCGGCAGCGTCTCCAGACCCTGCAGGAGGAGAAAGGCGGAAAGCGGCGCGAGGACCGAGCCGGTGTTGCGCTGGCAGACCGTGCGCGCCCGCCCGATATAGGCGGCCTCCTTGTAGTGATCGGTATAGACGACGTCGTGATAGGAAGGCTCGGGCGTGCTCATCATCGGAAAGCGCGCCGCGTTGGCCTTCCAGTCGAAGCGGCCGGAATCGACGAGGATGCCGCCCAGGGTGGTGCCGTGGCCGCCGATGAACTTGGTCAGCGAATGGAGGACGATGTCCGCGCCATGCTCGATCGGGCGCAGCAGGATGGGGGTGGCGACGGTATTGTCCACGATGAGCGGCACGCCGTGGCGATGGGCGCAGGCGGCGAGTGCGGCGATGTCGGCGACATTGCCCGCCGGGTTGCCCACGCTCTCGCAATAGACGGCGCGGGTGTCGGCGTCGATCAGCGGTTCGATGTCTTCCGGCTGGTCGCTGTTCGCGAAGCGGGTGGCGACGCCGCGGCGCGGCAGGATATGGGCGAAGAGCGTATAGGTCGCGCCATAGAGTTGGGGAACGGAGACGATGTTGGCCCCGGTCTCGGTGACGGTGGAGATCGCGTAATCCACCGCCGCCACGCCGCAACCCACGGTGAGCGCGCCGACGCCGCCCTCGAGGGCGGCGATGCGCTTTTCGAGGACGTTGTTGGTGGGGTTGCCGATGCGCGAATAGATGTTGCCCTCGACTTCGAGGTTGAACAGGGCGGCGGCATGGTCGGCGCTGTCGAAGGCATAGGCGACGGTCTGGTAGATCGGCACCGCGACCGATTTGCTGACCGGATCGCGGTCGTAGCCGCCGTGGATCGCGATGGTCTCCTGACGCATGGGCCCGCCGGCCTCCCGGGTTGCAGCGTGATCGACGCAAAATCGGGAAGCAAGCATCATGCCGAGACGAAAACGCTCGGGCTTGTGATGGAATTTGAGACACATGTGAGAACAATGAAACGCCGCTCCGGCAAGGGCGGCGGAGCAATGTCAAAGCCTTTGACAGGCCGGAAGCCCGCCGAACCCTGGCCTGGCCGGGCCGGAGTCTGGTTTTGCAGGAAGTTTCCGTGGGTTGGAGAATCTCCGCCGGTGTCGCCCGTTTGTAATAGTATTTTGCACGCCCGGCGCGCGCGCCCGCTGGGGGATCGGAGGCCAGGGCGGAAGCGCTGCCTTGCATTTGCGTGCATCCTGGCACGGTGCTTCGCGCTAACATGGCGCTAAGCTTCCTGCCCTATGCGGGGCCGGCAGGCTCGCGGCGCAGCCGGGCTCGCGAGCCCCCGCACGAGCGGGGTGACGCAACGAAAGGCCGATGCCGATGCCGCAAGCCGCTGCCGGCCCGCTCGCCGGCCCGCTTTCCGCCCCGAACGAACTGGTGGCGATGCTGACCGCGATTTTCGAGCGGGTTCTGGCCCGCACCCCGGTCGGGCCGGAGGAGGATTTCTTCGAGCTCGGCGGTGATTCGGTCGCGGCGGTGACGATCAGCGTCGAGATCGGCGCCGCCCTTGGCCGCGAGGTGCCGGTCACCGCCCTCTTCGCCGCACCCAGCATCGCGGCACTCGTGGCCGCCCTGTCGGAGGCTGCACCGCCACCCTTCTCGCCGCTGGTGCCGCTGCGCCCGGGCGCGGGTGCCGCGCTCTTCCTCGTCCATGGTGTGGGCGGGGCGGTCGGCGAACTGCGCGAGCTCGCCAGCCGGATCGAAACCGCGCGCCCGGTGGTCGGCGTGCAGGCGCGGGGGATGGACGGTGGCGCCGCCCCGCTCGACACCGTCGAGGCGATGGCCTTGGACTATCTCGAGACCATCCGCGCGGTGCAGCCGGCCGGTCCCTATTTCCTGGGCGGCTACTCGTTCGGCGGGCTGGTCGCCTACGAAATGGCGCGGCGGCTGGCCGAAGCGGGCGAGCGCGTCGCCTTGCTGCTGCTGATCGACAGCATGATCGACGGCGACACGCTCAGCCTTGCCATCCGCCTGCGCTTCCTGCTCCGCCGCGCCCGCCTGCACGGGGGGGAACTCCGAACAATCGCCTGGGCCCGGCTGCCCGGCTTTCTCGCCGCCCGGCTGCGCGGCCTCGCCGGCGAATTCCGCCGCCGCCGCCGCGGCTATCTGCGCAATCTGGGGCGGGCCCCGGCGGGCGTACCCGACCCGGTGCGCCGGGTGCGCGACGCCTGTCGCATCGCCGGGGCGCGCTATCGGCCGCGGCGCTACCCCGGAACGCTGACGCTGATCGTCGCCAAGGATCGCCAGGACACCGCGAACTACCCCGACATCGTCTGGAAGCGCCTGGCGCGGGCGGTCGAGGTCCGCGCGGTGCGGGCCGACCACTGGAGCCTGGTGAAGGCGGACGTGGCGCCGCTCGCCGCCCACATTTCCATGGCTCTGGCCCGCGCCGAGAGCGGACCGGAGCAGCCCGTGCCGCGCCAGCCAGTCGATATTCTTTACAAAGCGGCGAAGTCTCAATTTGGAGAATAAGCGATTTCAATAGATTGTTAATGTGGCACGCGATTTGCTTTGAGAGGTTCAGGCCCGCGGCCGGGGCCCCCGACTGCCCCTGTTTCCCTGCCGGGCGGATGTGGAGAGAGCGCGATGCGCCACGAAGTGCCGCTTGCCAAGCTGCGCCGCCGGATCGAGCCCGCCCGCGCCAGGCTCGCCGCGCACCCGATGTACCGGGAGATGGCGAGCGTCGAGGATATCCGGGTCTTCATGTCCCGCCACGTCTTCGCGGTGTGGGACTTCATGGCGCTGCTCAAGGCGCTCCAGCGCCATCTCACCTCGGTCGAGCCAATGTGGCGTGCCGTCGGCTCGGCGCGCACCCGCCGGCTGGTCAATGAGATGGTGCTCGAAGAGGAATCGGACGAGGTGGACGGTGTTCCGACCAGCCATTTCGAGCTCTACCGCGCGGCGATGGCCGGTTCCGGCGAGCCCACCGCCACCATCGACAGCTTCCTCGCCGCCATCGACCGCGGGCGCGGCTTCGAGGAAGCCTGTGCCGCCGCCGAAGTGCCGGAGGGAGCCCGGGCGTTCATGCGCGTGACCTTCGCCACCATCGCCACCGCCAGGCCCCATGTCATCGCCAGCGCCTTCACCTTCGGCCGCGAGGACGCGATCCCCTCCATGTTCACCCCGATGGTCGCCGCCATTCCCGGGCGGGACGAGCATCTCGCCGGGTTCGAGCGCTATCTCACCCGTCACATCGAGCTCGACGGCGACGATCATGGGCCCAAGGCGATCGCCATGCTCGAGGAACTCTGCGGCGAGGACGAGGCGAAATGGAGCGAGGCGGCGGACGCGGCCGAAAGCGCGCTCGATGCCCGCATCGCCTTCTGGGACACCATCCTCGCCGACATGCGCGCCCGCCGCCCGCAATGGAGCGAGGCCGCGGACTGAAGAATACTTCGGTCCTGACGCCTGGGGCATGATCCCTCCCGCGATGCCGGGCGCCGGGGCGGACGAGGGGGTGGCGGCGCTGCTCGCCGGACTCCCCTCCCGCATCGGCCAGGTCATCCGTCCCTGGGCCGCCGGCTCGCCGGATGCTCCGGCGCTGGTCGAGGCGGGGCGGGCGGTCTCCTACCGGGAGCTCGCGGAGCTGGTGCTGGCGGCACGGGGACGGCTGGTCGATGCCGGCGTGCGTCCGGGCGATCGGGTGCTGCTGGTGGCCGAGAACGGCGCCGCGCCGGTGGTGTTCCTGCTCGCGCTCTCCGAACTCGACGCCTGGGCGGTGCTGGCCAATGCCCGCCTTTCCGAGCCCGAGGTGGCGGCGATCCGCGCCGACAGCGGCGCCCGCCTGGTGGTGCTCCCGCTCGCCGGTTCCGCCGTGGCCGCGGCCCATGCGCGCACCCTCGGCGCCGCCGCCGAGCCCTTCGCCGGACTTGGCGACATCGCCCTCACCGCCGCGGACGACGCCGCCGCGCCCGAGCCGGTGCTGGCCGACGGGGCGGCGCAGGTCGCGGCGATGATCTACACCTCCGGCACCACCGGCAAGCCCAAGGGGGTCATGCTGACCCACCGCAACCTGCTCTACATCGCCCGCGCCTCGGCGATGATCCGCCACATCGGGCCGGGAGACCGGTTCGCCGGGCTGATGCCCTTCACCCATGTCACCGGGCTTTCGGTGGTGCTGCTCGGCACGCTGATGCACGGCGCGGCGCTCCATCCCATGGCACGCTTCAACCCTGCCGCCCTGCTCGCCGCGCTGCGCGGGGAAGGGATCAGCCTGCTGCTCGGGGTGCCGGCGATGTATGCGCTGCTGCTCGATTTCGCCGCCCAGCGCGGGCTCGCCCGCCTCGAGGCGCCACGGCTGCGGCTGATCGGCGCCTGCGGCGCCCCGCTCGATCCCGCGCTGAAGGAGCGCGCGGAGGCGTTCTTCGGCATGCCGCTGCACAACGGCTACGGTGTCACCGAGAGCGCGCCGACCATCGCCCAGACCCGGGCCGAGGCGCCGCGCGCCGATGTCGGACTGGGGCCGCTGGTGCCGGGTGTGCAGGCCCGCATCCTCGGCCCGGACGGGCAGGAGGTTGCCCCCGGCGAGGCAGGGACGCTGCACGTGCGCAGCCCGGGCGTGATGAAGGGCTACTACCGCGCCGCGGAGGCGACGGCCGCGGTGCTCAACGCCGGGGGCTGGCTCGACACCGGCGATCTCGCCCGCTTCGCCGAGGGGTCGCTCTTCCTCGTCGGCCGCGCCCGCGAACTCATCCTGCGCTTCGGCTTCAATGTCTATCCGCCTGAGGTCGAGGCGGCGCTGGCGAGCCACCCGGCGGTGCAGCAGGCGGCGGTGATCGGCCGCCGCGGGGCCGGAGAGGAGGAGATCCTCGCCTTCGTCATCCCCACCCCGGGCATGCAGCCCAGCGTGGAAGAGCTCGCCCGCCACGCCGCCGAGCGGCTCGCGCCCTACAAGCGCCCGACCCGCATCCTGCTGGTCGATGCCCTGCCGGCGAGCGGGACCGGCAAAATCCTCAAGCACCAGCTCGCCCCGCTCGCGGCCCGGCTGCTCGGTGACGGGTGAGCGCGCCTCGCCCGCCGCCGGGCCGGGCAGCGAACGCCTTGGCCCGGCCCGCGGCGGCTGATAACAGGACCGATGGAGCCGGGAGGGATGCGGATGGGCGGGCAGGGACGATTGCGGGTGGGGGTGGCCGGGGTCGGCCATTTCGGCCGCTACCACGCGCTCAAGCTCGCCGCCGCCCCGCGCGCCGTGCTCGCCGGCGTCACCGACCGCGACCCCGAACGCGCGCGCGCGGTGGGCTGGGAGGTCGGCGTACCCGCGCTCGGCTTCGCCGAACTGCTCGCCGCCTGCGACGCGCTGGTGATCGCCGCTCCCGCCGAGGCCCACCACGGGCTGGCGATGGCGGCCCTCCAAGCCGGGCGCCATGTGCTGGTCGAGAAGCCGATCGCCGCCAGCCTCGCCGAGGCCGACGAGATGGCGCAGACGGCGCGGGCGCGCGGGCTCGTGCTCCAGGTCGGCCATCTCGAGCGCTTCTCGGCAGCCCACGGGGCGCTGGCCGGGCGCATGGGCCGGCCGCTCTATCTCGAGGCGGTGCGCATCGCCCCCTTCAAGCCGCGCGGCACCGACGTTTCGGTGATCCTCGATCTGATGATCCACGATCTCGACCTGGTCCTCGCGCTGACCGACAGCGCCCTCGAATCGGTCGATGCGGTGGGGGCCGCGGTCTCCAGCGCGCACGAGGATATCGCCAACGCCCGGCTGCGCTTCGCCAATGGCGCGGTGGCCACCGTCACCGCGAGCCGCATCTCGCTCAAGACCGAGCGGCGCATGCGCATCTTCTCCCAGGAATCCTATCTCGCGGTGGACTTCCTCGCCCGCCGGCTGACCCTGATCGGGCGCGGGCGGGGCGTGCCGCTGCCCGGTGTCGAGGGGTTCGGGATCGAGGAGGCGGGCTGGGAGGAGCAGGACGCGCTGGCCGCCGAGATCGACGCCTTCCTCGCCGCCGTGCTGGACCGCGCCGCGGTCGTGGTCGATGCCGCGGCGGGACGCCGCGCGCTGGAGGCGGCGCTCGCGATCTCCCGCTCGATGGCCGCATCGCGCGATCGCGCCCTCGCTTCGGGGTTGCTGCACGCCGTGCCCGGCTGATCCCGCTCGCGGGCGGAACGGGCCGCTTGCTTCCCCCCGGCTCGGGCGGGAAGATGGCGGCAGGCAGAAGGGGAGAGGGATGCACCCGACACGGCGCGGGCTGATCGGCGCGGCCGGCGCCCTGGCCACCGCCGGTGCCGTACGCGCCGCCGAGCCGCCGCGGCCGGTGGCCGGCGGCATCGTGCTCGGCGCGCTCTTCCCGCTCACCGGCCGTCTCGCGCTCGCCGGCGACGAAAGTCTGCGCGGGCTCGAACTCGCGGTAGCCGAGCAGAACCGGCTCGGCGGGGTGCGCGGCGAGCGGCTGCGGCTCGTGGTGGCGGATGCCGCCGATCCCGCCGGTCCCGCCGCCGCGCTGCACCGGCTGGTTGCCGCTGCCCGCCCGGCGGTGCTGTTCGGCACCACGACGGACGCGCTCTCGCTCGCCGCCACCGCCGCCGCGGAGGTCGCGGGTCTGCCCTATTTCGAGCTTTGCGCCACCGCGGACGCGATCACCGCGCGCGGGTTCGGGGGGCTGTTCCGCACCTGCCCGACCGCGTCCGCGGTTGCCGCGCTGGCGGTGGATGCGGTCGGCGGGCTGGTCGCCCCCGCCTTCGGCGTGCCGGTGGCGGTGCTGCGCCCGGCGATCCTGCATCTCGATGCACCCGGTCCGGCGGCGATGGCGGCGTTGCAGATGGCGCGGCTGCGCGCGCTCGGGATCTCGCTTTCGGCGGTGATGGCCTATTCGGCCGCCGCCGCCGATCTCGCGGTGCTGCTGCGCCGGCTGCGCGAGACGCGGGCCGAGGTGGTGCTGCACGGCGGCTTCGTGAGCGACACGCTGATCCTGTTCCGCGCCATGCGCCGCGAGGGGTGGCGGCCGCGGGCGGTGATCGGCTGCGGCGGCGCCTACGCCATGGCCGACACCTACGCCGCGATCGGCGCCGATTTCGAAGGCGCCTTCGCCGCGGGCTTCACCCCCTACGATGTCGCCCCCGCGGCCGCGCCGGAGGCGGCTCCGGTGGCCGCGCTCTATCGTGCCCGCTGGGGCATGGCGCCACGCTCGGGCCTCAGCCTCGCTACCTTCGCGGGCGCGCGGGTGGCTTTCGCCGCCATGGCCGCCGCCGCTTCGCTCGCCGCCCCCGCCCTGCGGACCGCGGTACTCGCGACGCGCTTTCCACCCGCCGGCCTTCCCGCCGGCTGGGGCGCGGCGTTCAGCGGGGCCGGGCAGAACCTGCTCGCGACACCGGCACTCGGGCAGTGGCAGTCGGGGCGGCTGGCCGCGGTGTGGCCGCCCGGGTTCGCAGCGGGAAAGGCACGCTGGCCTTGAAAGCGCCGGGATTTGCCGCGGGCGGCGGAATGTTGTCTTGCGCAATGACTGCCTTGGTCTAACATTGCGAGAGCGGGGCCGATCGCTTCGCAGCTTCCCTCCGACCCGACAAAGAACCGGCGCCAACAAGAAATGTCCGCCCCCTCGATCGCCATCCGCCAGCGCCGGCCGTTCGGGGCAAGCCTGCTGCACGTGCCGCAGACCTTGCGCGCCCTGGTGCGGGCGGACGAGGTCTGGCTGGTCATTCTGGCCGCGGTGGTCGGCGGGCTCGCCGGCGTGTGCGTGGTGGTGATGAACATCACCACCGGCTTTCTGCACGTCAGTCTGTTCGCGCTGCCGGCGGGGACCAAGCTGTCCGAGGCGCCCGCTCTGGTCCCGATCCGCGCCTTCCTGGTCCCCACGCTGGGCGGGGTGCTGCTCGGTGCCATCGCCTATCTGCTGACCCGCTACTACCCGCACCGGGCGATCGACCCGGTGGAGGCCAACGCGCTGTTCGGCGGCCGCCTCGGCCTGAAGGACAGTCTCGTCGTCACCGGCCAGACCGTGCTCTCCAACGGCGTCGGCGGCTCGGTGGGGCTGGAGGCGGGCTACGCCCAGATCGGAGCGGCGGTCGCCTCCCGCCTCGGCCGCGCCTTCCGGCTGCGGCGCAATGATCTGCGCGTCATTCTCGGCTGCGGCGCGGCGGCGGCGATCGCGGGTGCCTTCAACGCGCCGCTCTCGGGCAGCTTCTACGGCATCGAACTCATCATCGGAACCTATTCGCTCGCCACCCTGCCGCCGGTCATCATCGCCTCGCTCTGTGGCGTATTCATGGTCCGCGCGCTGATCGGCGGCACACCGCGGCTGCATGTGGTGCTGCCCCACACCATCCACGGGCTCGACTATGTCCCCCTGCTCGCGGTCGGCGTCGTCGCCGGGCTGGTCGGCATCGCCATCATGCGCGGGGTGACCCTGACCGAGGATCTCTTCCGCCGCTCCGGCGCTCCGGTGTGGATGCGGCCGGTCTTCGGCGGAATGATCGTCGGCACCCTCGCCATACTCACCCCGCAGGTGCTCTCTTCGGGCCATTCGGCGCTGCACGCCACCATCGGCATCGCGGCCCCGGGATTCGCGGTGGCGACGGTGCTGCTGCTCAAATCCGTCGCCTCGGCGGTCTCGATCGGCTCCGGCTTCCGCGGCGGCCTCTTCTTCGCCTCGCTTTTCCTCGGCAGCCTGGTCGGCAAGGTGTTCGCCGCCATGGTCACGGTGGTGACGGTGCTGCCGCAGATGCCGCAGGGCCTCTACGCGGTGGTGGGCATGAGCGCGCTCGCCACCGCGATCGTCGGCGGCCCGATGACCATGACCTTTCTCGCCCTCGAAAGCACCGGCGACTTTTCGGTGGCGCCCGTGGTCCTCGGCGCCTCCATCCTCTCGGCGCTGACCGTGCGCCGCATCTTCGGCTATTCCTTTACCACGTGGCGCTTCCATCTGCGCGGGGAAGTGATCCGCAGCGCGGTCGATATCGGCTGGATCCACAACCTCAGCGTCGGGCGGATGATGCGGCGCGACGTGCGTACCATCCGCACCGACATGGACCTCGAACAGTTCCGCCGCGAGTTTCCGCTCGGGGCCACCCAGCGGGTGGTGGTGCTCGACCATCGCGGCGCCTACGCCGGCATCCTCTACCCGGCGGAGGCCCACGCCGCCGAGCAGGCCGCGCAACGGGTGGGCGAGATCCTCCACCATCAGGACCACATGCTGACCGAGAGCATGTCCATCAAGGAAGCGATCGCCGCCTTCGAACAGGCGGAGTGCGACGCGCTCGCGGTGGTGGACAGCCCCGAGCGGCGGCAGGTGCGCGGTCTGCTCACCGAACAGTTCGCGCTGCGCCGCTACACCGAGGAACTCGACCGCCGGCGCCGCGAGCTTTCCGGCGAGTAGGCAACGACAAACCCATAGACCCAGGTTGATGTCCTGATGCTGTTCGATTTCGCGGCGCTGGCGCCCAACGATCGCTACAAGCTGCTGGCGGCGACGGTGGTGCCGCGGCCGATCGCCTGGGTGGTCACGGCGGACGCCGCCGGCCGGCGCAACGCCGCGCCGTTCTCCTTCTTCAACGTGCTCGCCGGCGACCCGCCGGTGATCGGCATCGGGATCGGCGACCGGCCGAGCGGCACCATGAAGGACACCGGCGCCAACATCCGCGCCACCGGCGAGTTCGTCGTCAATCTGGTGGACGAGGCTTCGGCGGCGCAGATGAACCTCACCGCCACCGATTTCGCCCAAGGGGAGGACGAACTGGCCCTCGTCGGCCTCGAGACCCTGCCCTCGGCGCGCGTAGCACCCCCGCGCATCGCCCGCAGCCCGGTGGCACTCGAATGCCGGTTGCGCCAGAGCCTCGACCTCGGCGGCGGCCGCAGCATCGTCATCGGCGAGGTGCTCGCCATCCATGTCACGGACGAGGCGGTGCTGGACGTGGCCCGCTGCCATATCGACACCCCGCGCCTCGATCTCATCGGGCGGATGCACGGCGGCGGCTGGTATTCCCGCACCACCGACCGGTTCGACCTGCCGCGTGTCAGCCTCGCGGCATGGCGGAAGGGGAGAGGCCAGTCGTAGGGCAGGGCTCCGGCCCCGACCCACCTCCGGCCTCGACCCACCGGGGCCTCAAGTCCCGGACCTCCGATCGGTCAGGCCGCGCGCCGGTCCTCGCGGATCATGTCGGCGGCCTTCTCGGCGATCATGATGGTGGGCGAGTTGGTGTTGCCGGAGGTGATGGTCGGCATGATCGAGGCATCCACCACCCGGAGCCCGGCCACACCGTGCACCCTGAGGCGGGCATCGACCACCGCCTGCGGGTCGGCACCCATCCGGCAGGTGCCGACGGGGTGGAAGATGGTCGTGCCGAGATCGCCCGCCGCGCGCACCAGGTCGGCATCACTGGCGGCCTGCGGGCCGGGGCGGAACTCCTCGGGGGCGAAGCGGGCGAGCGCGGGGGCGGCGACGATGCGGCGGGTCAGCCGCATGGCGGCGACCGCCACCGCGCGGTCGGTCTCGGTCGAGAGATAGCGCGGTCGGATCGCCGGGGCGGCGAACGGGTCGGGGCTTTCGATCGCGACCTCACCGCGGCTCTCGGGACGGAGATGGCAGACCGAGGCGGTGAAGGCGGGGAACGGGTGCAGCGGCTCGCCGAACTTGTCGAGGCTGAGCGGCTGGACATGGTATTCGAGATCGGCGGTCTCGACCCTGGCGTCGCTCCGCGCGAAGCCGCCGAGCTGGCTCGGCGCCATGGTCAGCGGGCCGCGGCGGAACAGCGCGTATTCGATCCCCATGCCGATGCGGCGCACCAGGCTGTTCGCCTGCTCGTTCAGCGTCACCGCATTGCGCACCTTCCAGGCCATGCGGATCTGGAGATGGTCCTGGAGGTTGCGGCCGACGCCGGGGCTCTCGTGACGGACCGCGATGGCGTGGCGGGAAAGCAGCTCGCCCGGGCCGATGCCGGAAAGCTGGAGGATCTGCGGCGAGCCGATGGCGCCGGCGGCGACCAGGATCTCCCCCCGCGCGCGGGCGATCCGGTCCTCGTTCCCCTGGCGGAAGCGCACCGCCCGAGCCCGGCCCCCGGCGAGCTCGATGCCGGTGGTTTGGGCGTGGGTGAGCAGGCGCAGGTTGGCGCGCGAGAGTGCGGGGCGGAGGAAGCCGCGGGCGGTGCTCCAGCGCACGCCGCGGCGCTGGTTGACCTCGAAATAGCCGAACCCCTCGTTGTCGCCGCGGTTGAAATCCTCGGTGGGCGCGATGCCGGTCTCGGCCGCGGCGGCGCGGAAGGCGTCGAGGATCGCCCAGGAGATGCGCGGCCGTTCGACCCGCCATTCGCCACCCGCGCCGTGCATCGCATCCGCGCCGCGGGCGCTGTCCTCGGAGCGGAGGAAATAGGGCAGCACTTCGTCCCACGACCAGCCCCGGTTTCCCATCTGCTGCCACTGGTCGTAGTCGCGGGCCTGGCCGCGCAGATAGAGCATGCCGTTGATCGAGGAGCAGCCGCCCAGCACCCGCCCGCGCGGATAGGCGAGCGCGCGCCCGTTCAGCCCGGCTTCGGGCTCGGTGCGGAAGCACCAGTCGGTGCGGGGGTTGTTCTGGGTGTAGAGATAGCCGATGGGAATGTGGATCCAGAGGTAGTTGTCCCGCCCGCCGGCCTCGAGCAGCAGGACGGAGACCGCGGGGTCGGCGCTGAGACGGTTGGCGAGCACGCAGCCCGCGCTGCCGGCGCCGATGATGATGTAGTCGTATTCTCCGGCATCGACCGGGTGGCTCTGGCCGGGCATGGCGGCCCGTTCTCCCTGGCATGGAGGCGTTGTTTCCTGCCGCACCGGGTAGCACAGCCGCCCGGGCTCGTCATGTCGCCCCGGCGGAATGTCACGCAGGCGCGGCGGCGTGGGCCACCCTTGCCGTTCCGGGGTGCGCAGCGCCATGCTCGGCTCATGGATCCTGTGGCATCGCCATCCAGCTGCACCGGGGGCCGGCGGTTCCGCCTCCGCCCGGGTTCGGTTGCCCGGCGATGAGGTGGCGCATCGCCGCGCTGGCGGGTCTCGCTCTCGCCGCCGTCGCGGGCGGCTGGTGGTGGGAACACCGGCCGCCGGCGCCGACCGTCTGGGCGGGCTATGCGGAGGCCGACTACGTCGATCTTGCGCCCACGCTTTCCGGCCGACTGGTCGTGGTGGCGGTGGCGCGCGGGGCGCTGGTTGCGGCGGGGAGCGTGCTGTTCACCCAGGACAACGCCGATGATGCCGCCGCGCTGGCCGGCGCGCGGGCGCAGCTCGCCCAGGCCGAGGCGAACCTGGCCAATCTGCGCCGGCCCAGCCGCGCGACCGAGATCGACCAGGCGGCGGCGAGCCTCGCCGAACAACGCGCCGCGCGCGATCGGGCGGCGAGCGATCTCGCCCGCGACCTGCAACTGGTCGGCCGCTCCGTGGTGAGCCGGCAGGTGGTGGACCGCGAGCGCGCCGACCTCGCCGCCGCCCAGGCACGGGTGGCCGGGGCACGGGCGAAACTCGCCCAGATGCGCGCGCCGCTCGGCCGGCCCGAGGCGATCGCCGCCCAGGCGGCGGCGGTGGCGGCGGCGCGGGCGGCGGTGGCGCAGGCGGCGTGGCGGCTGGCGCAGCGGCGGGTGGTGGCGCCGGTGGGCGGCATCGTCGCCGACACCTACGCGCGGTCTGGCGAGGTCGTCAGCGCCGGCGCGCCGGTGGTGGAACTCCTGCCGCCCGCCAACATCCGGGTGCGCTTCTTCGTGGCCGAGGCGGACCTCGGCGCGGTCCATTTCGGCCAGCGGGTGGCGATCACCTGCGACGGCTGCGGCGGCGGGCTGACCGGCGAGGTGTCCTTCATCGCGCCGCAGCCGGAATATACGCCCCCGGTGATCTACAGCGCGGAGAGCCGGGCGCGGCTGGTCTATCTCATCGAGGCGCGCCCGCCCGTCGCCGAGGCGCTGCGGCTCAAGCCCGGCGAGCCGGTCGAGGTGCGCCCGCTGGCCGGGGCGACCGCGCCGTGAGCGCCGCCGCCCCCGGCCTCGCCATCGACGTCCATGACCTGCGCAAGAGTTTCGGTGCGCGCCGGGTGATCGACGGGCTCAGCCTCCAGGTCGCGCGGGGCGAGATCTGCGGCTTTCTCGGCGGCAACGGCAGCGGCAAGACCACCACCATCCGCCTGCTGTGCGGCCTGTTGCGCGCCGATGGCGGGGGCGGTACCTGCCTCGGGCTCGATCTGCTGCGCGAGGCGCCGCGCATCCGCCTCCTCGTCGGCTACATGACGCAGCGGTTCAGTTTCTATACCGACCTGACGGTCGCCGAGAATCTGGAATTCGTCGCCCGGCTGTACGGGCTTTCCGGCGTGCGGCGGGCGATCGAGGAGGTGCTGGCGCGCATCGGGCTGGCCGGGCGGCGCGACCAGCTGGCGGGCGAACTGTCGGGCGGCTGGAAGCAGCGCATGGCGCTCGCCGCCTGCCTCCTGCATCGTCCCGCGCTTCTCCTGCTCGACGAGCCCACCGCCGGGGTGGACGCCAAGGCGCGGCGCGAGTTCTGGGACATGATCCACGAAATGGCGGCCGAGGGCATGACCGTGCTGGTCTCCACCCACTACATGGACGAGGCCGAGCGCTGCCACCGCGTCGTCTATCTCGCCGGCGGGCGGCTGGTGGTGCAGGGCACCGCCGATGAGGTGGTGCGCGCCGCCCGCCTGGTCACCTTCGAGGCGAACGGGACGGGGATCGAGCAGGCGGCGGCCCGGCTGCGCCATCTGCCCGGGGTGGAGACCGCCGCCGTGTTCGGCCGCGCGTTGCGGGTGGCGGGGATGGAGCGGGCGGCGCTGGCCGCCGCGATCGAGCGGCTGGGTGATTCCGGCCTCACCTGGCAGGAGGTGGAACCGCGCCTCGACGATGTCTTCATCCACATGCTCCAGGGGCAGGAGGAGACGTCATGAGCGGCTTTTCGCTCCGCCGGCTGCTGGCGATGCTGCACAAGGAGTGGCGGCAGATGCGGCGCGACCCGGGCACCATCGGGCTCACCGTCATGCTGCCCCTGATCCAGCTGTTCCTGTTCGGCTTCGCGATCAACGCCAACCCCCGCCATTTGCCGACCGCGCTGGTTTCCGCCGATCATTCGATCTACGAGCGCGATCTGGTCGGCGCCTTGCAGAACACCGGCTATTTCACCCTCCACCGCTACCCCTCGGCGGCCGCGGCGGACGAGGCGCTGGCGCGCGGCGACGTGCTGTTCGTGCTCGAGATTCCGCCCGGTTTCGCCCGCGCCGTGACGCGCGGCGACAAGCCCGAGGTGCTGATGGAGGCCGACGCCTCCGACCCCGTCGCGGTCGGCAGCGCCACCGCCGCCCTGCTCGCCCTCAACGCCACCGCGCTCGCCCGCGACCTGCCGCCCGACCTGCGCGCGCCCGTCCCGGCGCCGCCCTTCGGCATCGTGCTCCACCAGCTCTACAACCCCGAGCAGATCACCGCGCTGAACATCGTGCCCGGGCTGATCGCCGTGATCCTCACCATCTCCACCCTGGTGATGACCTCGCTCGCCATCACCCGCGAGCGCGAGACCGGAACGATGGAAAACCTGCTCGCCATGCCGGTGCGCCCGGTGGAGGTGATGCTGGGCAAGATCATTCCCTATGTCGGACTGGGCTATGTCCAGATCGGGCTCATCCTTCTCGTCTCGGTCACCGTCTTCGGCATTCCGGTGCGCGGCTCGGTCGTGCTGCTGCTCGGCGCGCTCGGCCTGTTCATCGCCTGCAATCTCGCCATGGGCTTCGCCTTCTCGACCATGGCGCGCACCCAGATGCAGGCGCAGCAGCTGGCGCAATTCGCCTTCCTGCCCTCGATGATGCTGTCGGGGTTCCTCTTTCCCTTCGAGGGGATGCCGGCCTGGGCGCGGGCGATCGGGGCGTGGTTGCCGATCACCCACGCGCTGCGCATCTGCCGCGGCATCCTGCTCAAGGGCAACGGCTGGGCCGAGATCTGGCCCGATCTCTGGCCGATGGCGCTGTTCGCCCTGATCGTCGGCACGATCGCGGTGCGGCTCTATCGCGAGACGCTGGATTGATGGCAGCAGGTCGCGGCTCTGCCCGCCCCCAGGCGAAGGCGCGGCCGCGCCGGGCGCTGGCGCAGTGTGGCGGAGCGTCACCGCAACGAACCGGCCGACCTCGGCGAACCGCCCCCCACGGGCGCGAAGGGCGGGACGTCGGATCCGTGGCCGGGTTTCAGGTCGCCGGCGGCGGGCGGGCGGCGAAGAGCGGCGCGAGATCGTCCGCCGCGGTGCCGAGGAGGGTGAGCATGGCGAGCCGTGCGGCTTCGGCCTCGTGGGCGCGGATCGCCTCCAGCACGTCGTGGTGGGAGGCGAGCGTGAGCGTGTAGGAGCGGGCGAGGCGGGTGGAGAGGCGGAAGACGTTGCCCAGCGCGGCGCTGATGGTGCCGCTCAACTGGCCGAAGACGACGTTGTGGCTCGCCTCCAGAATGCGGACGTGGAAGGCGACGTCGGCCGCGCAGCAGGCTTCGAGATCGTCCGGCAGGCGGGCGGCCGCCATGCCTTCGTAGGCGGTCGCGATGCGGGCGATTTCCTCGGCGGTGGCGCGCTCGGCGGCGAAGGCGGCGGCGGCGGGCTCGATGGCGCGGCGCGCCTCGATCAGGCTTTCGACGAAGGCGAGGTCGGGGGCGACGGCGAAGGACCAGGCCAGCACCTCGGCGTCGAGCCGGTTCCAGGCCGTGCGCTCGCGCACCGAGGTGCCGACCCGGGGGCGGGAGACCAGCATGCCCTTGGCCGCGAGCACCCGCACCGCCTCGCGCAGGGCGGTGCGGCTGACCCCGAATTCGAGCTGAAGGGCAGCTTCGTTGGGCAGGGTCTGCCCGGGCTGGAAATCGCCGCGCAGGATGCGCTCGGCGAGCGCGCGCACCACGTTGCCGTGCACCCGTGGACGCAGGACGGCCGGCTCGCTCATCGCGCCGCTCCGGCGGGGCGCTGGTGTGGACGCGAGAGTGGG
This sequence comes from Acetobacteraceae bacterium, assembly GCA_027326105.1. Classification (GTDB taxonomy): domain Bacteria; phylum Pseudomonadota; class Alphaproteobacteria; order Acetobacterales; family Acetobacteraceae; genus DAHWFB01. The sequence continues at coordinate 27,405 of DAHWFB010000082.1, read as the reverse complement.
GGTGGCAATCGGTTCACTCGGCATTCCTTCCATGATCGCTGCGCGCACCGTCCCCCGAACGGTGCGTCCGCTGGTCTTCGCCATGACAGATCCGAGTATAGCGGGGAAGCGGTCACGATTGATAGGATGAACGTGGCGGTTTCTCGCGGTTCCGTGAGCGGAAGCGTCTGGGCAGGGACGGATTCGCGGAGTATCTGAGCCTGGTCATGGAAGACCAGAAACGCGCTGCCCGGGCGTGGATCCGGGCGCAGACCGCGGCCGGCCGCGCCGCGGCCCGGCCGGTCGTCACGCTGGCGCTCGCCGGCACGCTGCTCGCCATCGGCCAGGCCTGGTGCGCCGGCATGCTGCTCGGCGCCCTCCTGCGCGGCGGGCGTGGTGGGCTCGGCTGGCTTGCGGCCGGCTTCGCGCTGGCGGCGCTCGCCCGCGCCGGGCTCGGCGTTATGGCCGAGCGGGCGGCCTTCGCGGCCGGCGCGGCGGCGCGGCGGCGGCTGCGCAGCGAGGCGCTGGGCGCTCTGCTCGCCACCGGACCGGCGCTGCTGCGCCGTTCGCATTCGGGCGAGCTGGCGGCGAGCGTGATCGACCGTATCGAGGCGCTGGAGGGGCTGTTCGCGCGCTGGATCCCGGCGGCCACGCTGGCGCTCGCCGGGCCCGCGCTGGTGGCGCTCGCGGCGCTCGCGGCCGACCGGCTGGCGGCGCTGGTCCTGATCGGGGCGGGCCTCGCGGTGCCGGTGGCGATGGCGCTCTCGGGGATCGGCGCGGCGGCGGCCTCGCGCCGGCAATTCCTCGCCATGACGCATCTGCAGACCCGCTTCCTCGACCGGGTACGCGGCATCGCCACCATCGTGCTCGCCGGCCGCACCGAGAACGAGGCGAACGCGCTCGCCCGCGCGGCGGCCGAGCTGCGGGTGCGGACCATGCGGGTGCTGCGGGTCGCGTTCCTCTCCTCGGCAGCGCTCGACGCCGCCGCGGCGGCGGCGCTGGTCGGGCTCGCCATCCGCTATGCGCTGCTGCTGCGGGCCGGCGCGCTGGCCGGGCCGGGGACGGCACTCTTCGTGCTGCTGCTGGTGCCGGAGTTCTTCGCCCCGCTGCGCGCCTTCTCCGCCGCCTACCAGGACCGCATGCACGCGGTGGCGGCGGCCGAAAGCCTTTCCGCGTTGCCCCCGGTGCCGCCGGCCCCCGCGATCCTGCCGGTGCGCACGGTGGCGGCGCAGGGAGTGAGTGTCGCGTTCGAGGATGTCGTGCTGGTCTGGGACCCGGCGCGCGGCCGGGCGCTCGACGGGCTGAGTTTCCGGGTTCCCGCCGGGGAGACGCTGATCCTCGCCGGTCCTTCGGGGGCGGGCAAATCGACGGTGATCGAGATCCTGCTCGGCTTCGTCCGCCCCGACCACGGGCGGGTGACGATCAACGGCGCCGACATCGCGAGCCTGGTGCCGCAGGCGCTGGCGCGCTTCACCGCCTGGGTCGGGCAGCGGCCGATGCTGTTCGCCGGGACCATCGCCGGGAATATCCGCTTCGCGCGGCCCGAGGCGACGGACGCGGAGGTGGCGGAGGCGGCGCGGCTCGCCCATGTCGACCGCTTCGCGGCGGATCTGCCGCGCGGGCTCGCGACCCCGGTGGGGGAGGGCGGCTTCGGGCTTTCCGGCGGGCAGGCGCAGCGCATCGCCATCGCGCGCGCCTTCCTCAAGGACGCGCCGCTCTTGCTGCTCGACGAGCCCACCGCGCATCTCGACCCGCAGAGCGAGGGCGAGGTGCTGGAGGGGCTGCGGCGGCTGGCGCTGGGGCGGACGGTGATCCTCGCCACCCATTCCGCGCTCGCCCACGGCTTCGGTGGCCGGCGGCTCGATCTGCGCGCCGGGCGCACGGTGGCGGCAGCGGAACGGGGTGCGGCGTGATGAAGGGCTTCCGGCCGCTGGGACGGATTCTTGCGCTGTGGCGCGGGCGCGCCTTCTGGCTCGGGCTCGGGGTCGCGGTTTCTCTCGCCGCGCTCGCGGTCGCCGTCGCGCTGATGGAGCGGGCGGGGGTGATCACGGCGCGCGCTTTCCTCGGGGTGGCGGTTGCGGCCTCGGGCGGCATGGCGGCGCTCGGCGTCGGCCGGGTGATGCTGCGCTACGCCGAACGCATGACCACCCACGCGGCGACGTTCCGTGCGCTGGCCGATCTCCGGGTGTGGTTCTTCCGCGGCCTCGCGCGCCGTTCGGCAGGCGGGCTCGGCTTCCGCCGGGCCGGTGACGTGCTGGCGCGGCTGGTCAACGACGTCGATGCGCTCGACGGGCTCTATCTGCGCATTCTCGTCCCGCTCGCCGGAGCGGTGCTGCTGCTGCCCGCGCTGGTGGTGCTGGCCGGGCAACGCAGCCTCCTGCTCGGGATGGTTCTCGGCCTGCTGTTCCTGCTCGCCGCCTTCGTGCTGCCCTGGTTCGCGGCGCGGGGAACCGCCGCGGCGGGGGGCGAACTGGCGGCGGCGGGGGCAGGGTTGCGGGTCGCGGCGCTCGATGCGCTTTCGGGGCTGCGCGAGGTGCGCGCCTTCGGGGCGGAGGGGCGCATGCTCGCCGAGGTGCAGGCGCGCGAGGCGCGGCTGTTCGCGCTGCAGCGGGCGCAGGCGCAGCGCGGCGCGATTGCCCAGGCGGCGGCCTTCCTGTGCGGGCAGGCGGCGGTGCTCGCGGTGCTGCTGGCCGGCGGCATCGGGCCGGTGGCCGCTGTCGCCCTCGCCTTCGTGACGGTGGCGGCGTTCGAGGCGGCGGGCGGGCTGCCGCGGGCCGGCGCGCTCGCCGGGCAGGCCGCGGCGGCGGCGGCGCGGGTGCTGGAGGCTGCCGAGGGACCCGAGGCGATGCCCGATCCCGCACGTCCCGCCGCGCTGCCGGTGCGCTTCGATCTCCGTTTCGAGGGGGTGCGCTTCCGCTGGGAGGCCGAGCGCGCGCCGGTGTTCGACGGGCTCACGCTCGAGATCCCCGCCGCGGCGCGGGTCGCGATCCTGGGGCCTTCGGGCATCGGCAAATCCTCGCTCGCCGCCCTCGCACTCAAGGTGGTGGCACCCGAACAGGGCCGCGTGCTGCTCGGCGGCGTCGATCTCGCCCTGCTGCCGGCCGCGGCGGTGCGGACGCGGATCGCCTGGCTGTCGCAGGCGACGCATCTGTTCGACGACACCATCCGCAACAACCTGCTGCTGGGGCGGCCAGGGGCGGACGAGGCAGCGCTGTGGGCAGCGCTGGAGGCGGCGCGGATCGCCGAGGTGGTACGCGCGCTGCCCGAGGGGCTCGACAGTTGGGTGGGCGAGGGCGGGGCGCGATTTTCCGGCGGCCAGGGGCGGCGGCTGGCGCTGGCGCGGACGCTGCTTTCCGAGGCACCGATCTTGATCCTGGACGAGCCCTGCGCCGGTCTCGACGCCGAGACCGAGCGCGCGTTTCTCGCCACCCTCAACGTGGTCGCGGAAGGGCGGACGGTGATCCTGATCGCCCACCGCCTGGTCGGGGTGGAGCAGCTCGACCGCATCTGGCGCGTCTCCGCCGGCCACGCGGTGGCGGCGGCGGCTTGAGCCTGGTGCGGATCGGGCCGCCGGATCAGTCCTTTGCCGGTTCAGACTCCGGTGCGGCGGGCGCCGCGGTGCCTTCGGCCGCTTCCTGGGCTTTGCGCCGGGCGCGGGCTTCCTGCTGCTCGCGCAGCTTCTCTTCCTTTTTCGCCTGCTTGGCGCGGTTCCGCTCGGCGCGTTGCTGATTGTAGTTGGGCTTGAATACCATTCGTCACCATCGGGGCGGGATAAGGAAAGGCGGGTGGTCGCCGGGAAGGCCCGCCGCGCCGAAGCGGCGCGCGGGCGAGCCTCCGCCGGGCGGGCAGAGCGGTCTCAGGCGGCTTTGAGATTGACCGCCGAGGTTTTGCCCTGCTGGCCGCGCTCGAGATCGAAGCTGACCTTCTGCCCCTCGTCGAGTCGGCCGAGGCCGGAGCGCTCGACCGCCGAAATATGCACGAAGACATCCTTCGAGCCGTCATCGGGCTGGATGAAGCCGTAGCCTTTCTGGGTATTGAACCACTTCACGGTACCTGTCGTCATCGGATCCTCCGAACCGCCGGCGGCCCGCAACCTGCGGGCCTCATTACCTTTTCCTGTGGGGTTGGGTCGATCCAGACGCATGACGCGCAAGGCCGCGTCGTCCCAAGGCGAAAAGCGCCGACAGCGCGTTGTAGGCCGGAACGGCGGGCGAGGGAAGGGGTGATTTCAGCGCGACAGGGATGCACCGCCGGAAGATGCGCCACCGGAAGATGCGTCGCCGGGGGATGCGTCCCAGGCGAAGCGGTCCGCCGTCGCGCGCGGCGCGAGGCCGGCGGCGCGCGCCGCGCTGCACGCCTGGCCGGGGCGGCCGGCGAGGTCGTGGATGCCGGAGAGGATCCAGAGCGAATCGATCCCCATCCGGGACGCGCCGAGGATGTCGGTGCGCAGCGCATCGCCCACCGCGAGCACGCGGGCGGGGGAAAGATCGAGCAGCCCGAGGGCGGCGTGATAGACCGCAGCGTCGGGCTTGCCGAATTCGCGCACCGTGCCGCCCAGTTCGCGGTAGCGGGCGGCGAGCGCACCGGCGCAGATCACCCGCACCCCGCCGCGGATGACCTCAAGGTCGGGATTGGCGCAGAGCATGGGCAGGTCGCGGGCGCGGCAGGCCGCCAGAGTCTCCTCGAAGGGGCCGAGTTCGGTCGGGTTGCGGTCGTCGTCGGGGCCGGTGTTGAGCACGAAATCGGCCTCCTCCGGCGTGCCGACCGCGGTCAGCGGCAGGCCCTCGAAGAGGTTGCGGTCCCGCACCGGGCCGAGATGGTAGAGGCGCGGGCCGAGGGCGGCGACGAACGGGTCGGACCGCCCGGCGAGAGCGGCGCGGGTGATCTCTCCGGAGGTGACGACGCCGGCATAGAGTTCGCGCGCCAGGCCGAGCCCGTCGAGCCCGGCGGCGGCGGCGGCGGCGCGGCGGGGGGCGTTGGAGAGCATGACGCAGCGCTTGCCCGCCGCGCGCAGCTGCTGGAGGCAGAAGAGCGTGCCGGGATAGAGCGAGACCCCGTCGTGGACGACGCCCCAGAGATCGAGCAGGAAGCCGTCGTAGCCGGCGGCCAGCGGCGCAAGGCCTGCGAGATGTTCCATCAGGGTCCCTTTGCGGTGGCGAGTTCCGCGGCGTCCCGGCCGACCGCGTCGGCGAGGCGGGTGATGCCGCGGGCGGCGAGGGCAGCGAGCAGTTCGCGCTTGAGGCGGGGCAGCAGTGCGGGGCCTTCGTAGGCGAAGCCGGTGTAGAGCTGGACCAGGCTGGCGCCGGCGCGGATCTTGGCGAGTGCCTGCTCGCCCGAAGCGATGCCGCCGGTGCCGACCAGCGTGAGCTGGCCGCGCGCGAGCAGGAAGACGCGGGCGAGCAGGCGGGTGGAGGGGGCGAAGAGTGGCGCGCCGGACAGCCCGCCGGTCTCGCCCGCGTGGCGCGAGCGCAACCCCGCGGGCCGGGCGAGGGTGGTGTTGCTCACGATCAGCCCGGCGACACCCGCCGCCGTGCAGGTCTGGACGATCGCGGCGAGATCCTCCTCGGCGAGGTCGGGGGCGAGCTTGACCAGCAGCGGCGGCGCGGCGGGAACGGCGGCACGGATGGCGGCCAGAATGCCGGCGAGCCGCTCGGGGGCCTGCAGGGCGCGCAGTCCGGGCGTGTTGGGCGAGGAGACGTTGAGGGTGACGTAGTCCACCCACCCGGCGACGGCGGCGACCAGGGCGGGATAGTCGCGCTCGGGCAGCGCGCCCTCCTTGTTGAGCCCGAGATTGGCGCCGAGCGGGGCGGGCAGGGGGCGGACGCGGGCGAGTGCCGCGAGCCGCGCCGTGAAGGGGGTGATCCCGCGGTTGTTGAAGCCCATGCGGTTGATCACCGCGCGGTCCTCGGCGAGGCGGAAGAGGCGCGGGCGCGGGTTGCCGGGCTGGGGCCGCAGCGTCACCGTGCCGGCCTCGACGAAGCCGAAGCCGAGCCGCATCAGCGCCGGCACGGCTTCGGCGTCCTTGTCGAAGCCGGCGGCGAGCCCGATCGGGTTGGGGAAGGCGAGGCCGAGGGCGGCGACCGCGAGCCGCGGATCGTCGGGCGCGCGGCAGCGCCCGGCGAGACCGGCGCGCAGCGCGGCGAGCGCCAGGCGGTGCGCCCGCTCGGGATCGAGCGCGCGGGCGAGCGGCAGGAGAAGATCGGCGAGCGGCATGGGCCCGCTTGTTGCCCGACGCGGCACGGGAAGGGAAGGCCCCGCCGGGCGAGCCCGCAACCGGACCTGACCGGTCGCGACCGGCGGCGCCCTCGGATCAGGTGCGGATCACGTGGTCGGTCACTTCTTCCATCGTGGTGTCGCGCTTCGCCGCCTCGAACACCTTGGCGCCGTGGCTCATCACCACGAAACGGTCGCAGACCATGAAGGCGTGATAGATGTTGTGGGTGACCAGCACGCTCGAGACGTTCTCGCTGCGCAGCCGGCTGACATAGTCGAGCAGATGCTCGGTCTCGCGCACCGAAAGCGCGGAGGTGGGCTCGTCGAGGAGGAGGATGCGGCGCTTGAAATAGACCGCGCGCGCGATCGCCACCGCCTGCTTCTGCCCGCCGGAAAGGAAGCCCACCTCCTTTTCGGGATCGTCGATGCCGGAGATGTGCACGGTGCTGCCGAGCACCTCGATGGCGCGGCGTTCCATCTCGGCGTGGCGCAGGAAGCCCCAGCGGTTGGTGATCTCGCGCCCCATGAAGATGTTGCGGGTGATCGACATGGGATCGACCAGCGCGATGTCCTGGTAGATGGTCTCGATGCCGGCGCGCTCCGAAGCGCTGCGGTTCTCGATGCGCGTCGGCACGCCGTCGATCAGGATTTCGCCGGCGTCGGGGCGGACGATGCCCGACATCATCTTGATCAGCGTCGATTTTCCGGCGCCGTTGTCGCCGAGCAGGCCCACCACCTCGCTCGCGCCGATGTGGAAGTTCATGTCGCGCAACGCGTGGAAATTGCCGTAGCGCTTGGTGATGTTGCGGGCCTCGTAGAGCGGCGGCACGGCCACGGAGGCGGTGCGCGGCAGGGTCGCGGTCGCGGACATGGCGGTTCTCCTCAGCCCTTGCGGCGGATCGCGGTGTTCATGACGACGGCGAGCACGATGAGCGCGCCGACGAACATGTCGAAATAGAAGCCGGGCGCGCGCAGCAGCAGCAATATGTCCTGGATGGTGAACACCAGGCCGGTGCCGAGCACGGCGCCGAGGATGGAGCCGCGGCCGCCGGTGAGCGAGTAGCCGCCGATGACGCAGGCGGCGATGGATTGCAGTTCCATTCCCTGCCCGCCGCCAGGCTGCACGCTCGACACCCGCGTCATCGCGATCATGCCGGCGAAGGCGGCGAGCCCGCCGGTGATGGCGAAGGCGGCCATCTTCACGCGGAACGGGCGGATGCCGATGGCGACCGCGGCCCCGGGATTGCCGCCGACCGCGTAGAAATGGTTGCCGAGCTTGTGGTGGTGGAGCAGGAAATAGGCGGCCACGGCGAGCCCGATGAACCAGAGGAAGCCCGCGTCGATCACCCCGATCTGGCCGGAGAAGAGGTTCACGAACGGCGAGCCGGGCTGGAAGCTCACCGCGGCGGAGCCGTTGTAGAGCAGCACCCCGCCGTTCCACAGCAGCATCGCGCCGAGGGTGGCGATGAAGGAGGGGATGCGCAGCTTGATCGTCACCAGCGCGTTGATGATGCCGGCGAGCACGCCGACGGCGATGCCCGCGACCATGCCGAGGAAGGGCGCGATGGGGTTGGTCGCTCCGCCGAAGTAGAGGTTGGTCGTGGTTGCGGCGAAGACCGAGGCGAAGGAATAGATCGCGCCCACCGAGAGATCGTATTCACCGGCGATCATCAGCATGCCGACGCCGAGCGACATGATGCCGAGCGGCGTGACCGATTGCAGCGTGACGCGGATGTTGGCTGGAATGAGATAGCGGAATTGCGCCGGCACCAGGAGGCCGGCGACGATGCACACCATCTGCACGAGCACGAAGAGGACGACGATGCCGCCCTCCGGGCGGGTGCGGACATAGTGGCGGAAACGGCCGGCGAGCGAACCGCCGCCACGCGCGGCGGCGATGGAATCGGCGGTGATGTTGTGGGCAGCCATGTGATCGATCCCCCCTTGGTCCGATCCTGCCGCGCATTCCCGCGGCCTGGGCGGGGCGGTCCGGGCATGGCTGCGCGGACCGTCCCCCTTGTCGGTCAGCGCGTGACGCCGGCCCACTTCACCGCGGCGGCGGCGTTGGTCTTGTCGATGAGGCCGGAGCCGCCGGTCTGCATGTCGCTCGGGTAGAGGCCGTAGCGCAGATTGTCGGCCATCTGTGCGACCGTGTAGTAGCCCTGGGTGTAGGGCTGCTGGTCCACCGCCGCGGTCAGCGAGCCGTCGAGGATGTCTTTCAGGATCGACGGGCTGATGTCGAAGCCGCCGGCGGGAATCTTGAGCCCGGCGGCTTTGATCGCGCGCACCGCCTGGGAATTGGGCGTCTGGCCGAGCGAGATCACCGCCTTGGCGTTGGAATGGCCGAGCAGATACTGCGTCATCAGGCTGAGCGCCTTGGCGTGATCGTTGCCGGTGCCGAGAATCTCGGTGCGCGCGCCGACCTTGGCCAGCGCCTGCGCGACGCCGGCGTGACGCTGCACGGCATAGACCGCGGCCGGCGCCTCGACGGGGGTGAACACGAGATCGCCCTTGCCGAGGTGATGGACGGCGATCATGCGCTCGCCCAGCGTGATGCCGGCATTGACGAAACTCTGGCCGACGAAGGCGAGGCGATAGGTCTTGCCAGCAGCTCCCTTGGAATTGTCGATGTTGAAGGAAATGACGGGTATGTTCTTGGCCTTCGCCTTGTCGAGCGTGGCGTTCAGCGCATCGTCGTTGGGGATGGTGACGCCGAGGCCGTTGGTGCCGTTGGCCATCGCCGTCTGGAGGATGTTGTTCATGCGCGTGAGATCCTCGTTGCCGTAGGCGATCTCGACACGGATGCCGGTGGCCTTCGCGGCCTCCTTCACGCCGTTGATCATGGGCGCGAAGAACGGATTGCTCTCGAACGACCAGATCAGGAACAGCATGTGCAGTTTCGACCAGTCCTGCTGGAGACTGGGCGCCGCGGTGGCCGCGGGCGCGTTGGCGAGCAGCAGTGGAACGCCGGCGGCGGCGCCGGCGAGCGCGGTGCGACGAGAGATCATTTCCTGTTTTCCCCCAAGATGCGGCTTTGAATGCTTGCCCGTGCCCCTTGCCGCGGCGGGGCCGGCGCCGTGGGCTACTCTTGGCGCGAACCGGCCGCGCGTGTCCACGAGAGGTTGCGTGCGCGGCGGCCTCTTTTTGAGGTAAAACCCTCATCGCCACCCGCCGCCGCCGGCGGTTCGGTGGCGGCGGTTCAGGAAGGCGATCCGCCGCCGGCGGTTCGGCGGCGGCGGTTGAGGAGGGCGATCCGCCGGGGGCGGATCAGGAGCGGCCGCCGACCTCGTCGAGATGGAGCAGCAGATCGGCGGGGTCCTCATAGACCCGCGCGGCGCCGGCGCGTTCGAGTTCGTTCTCGCCATAGCCGCCGGAGAGCAGCCCGACGCCGAGCGCGCGGGCGCGGCGGGCGGCGAGCATGTCCCAGGTCGCGTCCCCCACCACCACCGCGCGGTCCATGCCGACGCCGAGCCGTTCGGCCGCGGTCAGGAAGAGGTCGGGGTCGGGCTTGGCGTGGCGCACCTGGTCGCGGGTCACCACCGGCACCCGGTCGCGATCGACGCCGAGCATGTCGAGCCCCGCCGCCGCGGTCTCGATCCGCCCGCTGGTGGCGATTGCCCAGGGCAGGCCGAGTTCGTCGAGGCGGGCGAGCAGTTCGCGTGCCCCGGGCAGGGCGCGGACGAGGTGGGAGCGGCGCTTGAAATGCTCCGCATGGCGGCGGCGCAGACTGTCCATCCGTTCGGCGGTGATGTTCATGCCGGTCTCGCGCAGCAGCATGTTGGAAAAGAGCCCGCCCGACATGCCGATGCGCCGGTGGATGCGCCAGATGGCGAGCGGAATCCCCTCGTCATCCAGCGCTTCGTGCCAGGCCAGCACATGTTCATAGACACTGTCGATCAGCGTGCCGTCGAGATCGAAGAGGAAGGCGCTCTTGCCCGGTTCCATGGGTTACTCCCTACTGCGGTGGCGTTGTGCCACGCGGGCGGCCCGCCGTCTGCCCCCCCGTCTGCTCCCCCGCTCGTCTGGCTTGCTTGGTTGACAAGGCGGCGGGCTCGGGGCAAGTCCGCCCCGCATGGAGGGGTGCCCGAGAGGCTAAAGGGGGCGGACTGTAAATCCGCTGGCGCACGCCTACGTTGGTTCGAATCCAACCCCCTCCACCAAGGGTTCCTGCTGCCATCGGCCGCAGGCCGCGCTCCTGTCGCCCCTGGTGGTGCAGGCGCCGGGGGTACGGGTCCCGCCGGAGCGACCGCCGAGGGCCTGGCGAAGGCCGGCCATTTGCCCACCACGATGGCCGACGGCGAGCGCGCGCGGCGCGAGCCCCCTGACCTGGTTCCTCCGGGACGTTCGGCGCATGGGCTGGAATCGGTTCGAGGCGCTGACCGCGTGCCCGCCGGGCCGCGGGCATTGCCCTGCCGCCGTTCTTTCGCCATCCTTCCGTCGTGCCCGCACTGCATGCCCGCGCCTGCCGCCACCTCGCCGCCGCCGATCCCGCGCTGGGCGCGCTGATCGCGCGCGTGGGGCGTTGCGGGCTGGTGGCGGAGCGCGGACGCGAGCCGTTCGAGGCACTGGTGCGCGCCATCGCGCACCAGCAGTTGCACGCCCGCGCGGCCGAGGCGATTCTCGGCCGGCTGCTCGCCCATTTCCCCGGCGAGGGATTTCCAGCCCCGCGCGTGCTCGCCGCGCTGGAGGACGGGCCGATGCGGACGGCGGGACTGTCGGGCGCCAAGATCGCGAGCGTGCGCGACCTTTGCGCGCGCGCCATGCGCGGCGAGGTGCCGACGCGGCGGGCGAGCGCCCGGCTCGATGACGAGACGCTGATCGAGCGCCTGTCGGAGATCCGCGGCATCGGGCGCTGGACGGTGGAGATGCTGCTGATCTTCACGCTCGGCCGTCCGGACGTGCTGCCGGTCGACGATTTCGGGGTGCGCGAGGGCTACCGGCTGCTGCACGATCTGCCCGAACAGCCCAAGCCCCGCGCGTTGGGCGAGATCGGGGCGCGCTGGGCGCCCCATCGCTCGGTCGCCGCCTGGTATCTCTGGCGCCGGGCGGACGAAGGCAAGAAGATCGCCCCGCCGGTCGCCCCTTCGCCCCCCGCTATTCCGCCAGAAACGCCGACAGCACTTGCAGGAACGCCTCCGGTGCTTCGACCGGCACCCAATGGCCGGCGGCAGCGATCGTCGTGATCCGCGCGCGGGGGAAAAGCCCGGTGATGCGATCGCGGTATTCGGGGCGGATGTAGGCGGACTTGCCCCCGGCGATGAACAGGGTCTCGCCCGCGTAGCTCGCGCCCCCGGGCGGGGCGAAATCCTCGATCGCGGGCATGGAGGCGGCGATTTCGGCCAGCCCCAGGCGCCATTCGGGCACGGGGGTGAAGCGCAGGTTCTGGAGCACGAAGCCACGCTCGGCAGGGTTGGCGGTGACGGCGGCAAGCGCGGCGTCGGCCCCGGCGCGGGTGAGATCGGGGCCGAGCGGCAGCGCCTGCATGGCGCCGATCAGCGCGCGATGGGCGGGCCGGTAGGGCAGGGGCGCGATATCGACGATCGAGAGGCGGGAGACGAGGTCGGGGCGGGAGAGCGCCATCGCCATCGCCACCTTGCCGCCCATGGAATGGCCGACCAGGGCGGCGGGGGCGGCGCCCATTTCGGCGAGCGTCGCGCTGACGTCGGCGGCCATGGTGGCATAGTCCATCGGGGTCGCGTGCGGGCTCGCGCCGTGGTTGCGCAGATCGAGGGCGATGGTGCGGAAGCGTCCGGCGAGCGCGCGCTGCACCGTGCGCCAGTTGCGCGCCGAGCCGAACAGACCGTGCAGCAGCGCGACCGGCGGCCCCGCGCCTTCCTCGTGCCCGTGCAGGATCACGGCGCGATCTCCTTCCGAACGCCCTCCGGCCCAAGGCATTCGGGCCCAAAGCTTTCTGGCCCATAGCTTTCCGGCCACGCGGCGAGCGCCACCGCGCCGAGAATGAGCACCGTGCCGGCGGCCAGCGCGCGATCCACCGGCTCGGCCAGGAACAGGACCGAAAGTGTCAGCCCGAGTGCGGGCGAGCCGAGGAAACCGACCGAGGACAGCAGGGCGGGCAGGCGGATGGACGCTTCGGTGATGCACCAGGTGCCGAACGGGCCGATGGCGCAGCCGACGGTCGCGAGCGCAACCCAGCCGGGGAGGTCGAGGTGCCTGAAATCCGCGAGACGCTCGCCGAAAGTGAAGGGAGCCAGGCAGAGCGCGGCCAGCGCGAAGCACCAGGGCAGCAGATCCATCACCCGGCGCGGCGGAAAGCGGCGGAGAAAGACGATGGCGAGCGACCAGGAGAGGGCGGCGCCGAGCAGGAGAGCCTCCCCGCGCAGCACCCCGGCGCCGAGCCCGGCGCTCCACGGTTCGCACAGCACCACGACGCCGGCGAGGCCGAGGGCGGCGGCGAGCCAGCGCCGCCGGCTCGCGCGTTCGCGCAGGATGACGAGCGAGAGCGGTGCCACCCAGAAGGTGGTGGCGTTGGCGAGAATGGCGGTGCGCCCGGCGGGCACGCTGACCAGCGCCTCGTGGGCCAGGGCATAGAAGCCGAAAAGCTGGAACACGCCGATGGCGACGAGGGTGGGGATCGCGCCCCGCCCGGGCAACCGCAGCCGCCCGCGCGCCCCGAGGCTCGCACCCAGGATGAGGGCGGCGAGGGCCAGGCGGAGGAAGGCGAACAGCATCGGCGGCGCGCCCTCGTCCAGCGCGAGCTTGGTCAGCGGCCAGGAGATGCCGAACAGCGTCACGCCGGCGAGCAGATGGAGCAGCCCCGAGGTGGCGAGCGGGCGCCGCGCCGCCGCCGCCACGATCACGAAGCGACCTCGAGCATGATCTTGCCGACGTGCGCGCCGGCCTCCAGCGCGCGGTGCGCGGCCGCGGCCTCGGCCAGCGGAAAGACCGCCTGGATCACCGGGCGCGCCTTGCCCGCCGCCAGCAACGGCCACGCCCGGGCGCGCAATGCGGCGGCGATCGCGCCCTTCTCGGCGGTGCTGCGCGGGCGCATGGCCGAGCCGGTGATGGTCAGGCGCTGGCGCATCACGAGGCCGAGGTCGAACCCGTCGGCGACCGCGCCGCCCTGGGTCGCGATCACCACCAGCCGCCCGTCGCGGGCGAGGGATGCGAGGTTGCGGGTGAGGTAGCTCGCACCCACCATGTCGAGCACGACATCGACCCCCAGCCCGCTGGTCAGGCGCGCGATCTCGGCCGCGAAATCGGCGCTGCGGTAGTCGATGGCTGCGCGCGCGCCGAGCCGGACACAGGCGGCGCATTTTTCGGCGGTGCCGGCGGTGGCGTAGACGATCGCGCCGAGGGCTGCGGCGAACTGGATGGCGATGGTGCCGATGCCGCTCGACCCGCCATGGATCAGCGCGCTTTCCCCCGCCTGCAGCCGGCCCATCATGAACAGGTTGGCCCAGACGGTAAAGCACGTCTCGGGCAAGGCGGCGGCTTCGCGCGGGCCGAAGCCCGCCGGGAAGGGCAGGCACTGGGCGGCCGGGATGGCGCAATATTCGGCATAGCCGCCACCGTTGGCCAGCCCGCAGACCGGCTCGCCCAGCCGCCAGCCGCCGACCGCGGCGCCGAGGCCCGCGACCTCGCCCGCGACCTCCAGCCCGAGCAAGGGCGAGGCGCCGGGCGGGGGCGGGTAGACGCCGCGCCGCTGCAACAGATCGGGCCGGTTGACGCCGGCGGCCTGCACGCGGATGAGGATCTCATCGGCGCGCGGGACGGGCAGGGGGGCCTCCGAGAGCGCCAGCACCTCCGGGCCGCCGGGCTCTCGCACCACGATGCAGCGCATGCGCTCGGGCAGTGTCATCGGTGCTTCTCCATTCCGCGCAGCGTCCGCGCCCGGGCGCGCCGCGTCAAGCGTTCCCCGGCGTGACCGGGCTTGGCCGGGGCAAGGCAAAGGGCGCCGCGTGCCGGGGTGGATCGTCTCGCATCGGCTTCGCCAACGGCAGAACGGCGGAGAAGGGTATGCCTCCGGGCGATCGAAGGTGTGCGGGTCTGCCCCGGCAGCGTGACCCTCCAGGGAACGCTCGACCCCCGCGCGAGGGTGCGGGTGCGCGACGTCATGGTGGTGCACCCGCCGCCGGTTGCCTGACGAAAAGACGAAAGTTCTTTGGTTCTTTCTTTCAAGAAAGAACTGCTTTTTTGAAAAAAAGCAGCAAAAAACTAATTTCGATTCGGTACGGCCCACGTCAGAGCAGCGCGCGCAGCGCCTCGAGTTCGGCGAGCGTGTCCGCGAGCAGGGCGCGCAGCCGGCCCACTTCCGTCTCCGCCGCGGCCTCGCCGGGTCTGGCGCGCGGCGCGGGCCGGGCGGTGGCGGGGCGGGCAGGCGGTTCGGTCTTGAGGCCGGGGATGGGCAGTTCGGGGTCGGCGGGCGGGTGGCGCTCGGCCGCTGCCGCGGCGCGCTCGGCGGCGGAGGCGGGGGGAATGTCCTCCGCCAATTGGCCGCCGCCTTCCCGCAGCAGCCGCTGCACGCCCTTGATCGTGTAGCCCTGGATGTAGAGCAGGTCGGAGATGCGGCGCAGCAGGGCGATATCGTCGGGGCGGTAGTAGCGCCGGCCGCCGCCGCGCTTGAGCGGCTTCACCAGGGGGAACTTGGTTTCCCAGAAGCGCAGCACATGCTGCGGGATGTGCAGATCGTCCGCCACCTCGCTGATGGTGCGGAACGCCCCGGGAGATTTCTTGGTTCGCGCGTGGCCGCCCTCGCCACCCTCGTCGTCCGCCGCGCCCATGCTCAGCCCTCGTCCTCGCCGGCCGGGGCCTCGGTGCCGTTGACGGCGGCCTTCAGCACCTGGCTGGCGCGAAACACCAGCACCCGGCGCGGCAGAATCGGCACTTCCACGCCGGTTTTCGGGTTGCGGCCCACGCGGCGCCCCTTCTGGCGCACGGAAAAAGTTCCGAATCCGCTGATTTTGACGGATTCTCCGGCTTCCAGCGCATGCGCCACCCGGTCCAGCACCGCCTCCAGCAGGTCGGCAGATTCGTTGCGGGAGAGGCCGAGCCGGCCGTAGATCGTCTCGGCCAGTTGCGCGCGCGTGACGGTGCTCATGCGGCAAGGCTAGGGGCGAACCGATGTCGCGTCAACAAATCATTCAGCATCAGAACCTTGCGCCGCACCCTCCTGAGCGTCTCACATCCGCACCAAAGCCGAGCCCCAGGTCAACCCGCCGCCGAGCGCCTCCATCAGCACCAGCTCGCCGGGCTTGATCCGCCCGTCGCCCACCGCTTCGGCCAGCGCCAGCGGGATCGAGGCGGCCGAGGTATTGGCGTGGCGATCGACGGTGACGACCACCCGCTCCGGTGGCAGGTGGAGCTTGCGCCCCATCGCCTCGATGATGCGGATGTTGGCCTGGTGCGGCACCAGCCAATCGACCGCCTCGTGGGTGAGGCCGTTGGCAGCGAGCGCCTCGTCCACCGCCTCGGCCATCCGGTTCACCGCCTGGCGGAACACCTCCCGCCCGTGCATCACGAGCGTGCCGGGCCGGTCCGCCCGCCCGACCGCGCCATCGACATAGAGGATGTCGCCGAAGCTGCCCTGGCCGTGGATGTGGGTGGAGAGGATGCCGTGGTTGGCGCCGTTGCCGCGCTCGGCTCCCTGCCGCGCGGAGAGGAACACCGCCCCGGCCCCGTCTCCGAACAGCACGCAGGTGCCGCGGTCCTGCCAGTCGAGGATGCGCGAATAGACCTCGGCCCCGATCACCAGCACCCCGTGCGCCTGGCCGGCGCGGATCATCGCGTCGGCGACCGAAAGCGCATAGACGAAGCCCGAGCAGGCGGCCGAGAGATCGAACCCCCAGCCCCCCGCCCGGCAGCCGAGTTCGGCCTGGATGCGCAGCGCGCTCGAGGGGAAGGCCTCGTCGGGCGTGGAGGTGGCGAGAATGATCGCGTCCACCGCGTCCGCGCCCATGCCGGCGTCGGCCAGCGCGGCGCGGGCGGCGGCCGCCCCCATGAACACCGTGCTCTCGTGCGGGGCGGCGATGTGGCGCTGGCGGATGCCGGTGCGCTCGCGAATCCAGGCATCCGAAGTGTCGAGGCTGCGGGCCAGCTCCTCGTTGGTCAGCACCCGCTCGGGCAGGTAGCCGCCCACGCCGGCGATCACCGCGCGCATGCTCGTTCTCTCCTCAAGGGGCCGCGGGCTGGGGCGCGGCAGGGGGCGCATCCTTGACGGTGAGCGCCATGATCCGGGTGAGGCCTTCGCGGATGCGATCGTTGAAGCCGTGCATCACCATGTCCATCGCGACATCCATGGCGTGGGCGAAGCCCTGGGCGTCGGTCCCGCCGTGGGACTTCACCACCACGCCGTTGAGCCCGAGCAGCACCGCGCCATTGTAGCGGCGCGGATCCAGCCATTCGCGCAGCCGCTCGAGCCCGGGGCGGGCGAGCAGATAGCCGACCCGGGCGGCGAGGCTGCCGGAGAACACCTGGCGCAGCAGTTCACCCACCAGGCGCATCGCTCCTTCGCCCGTCTTGAGCGCGACATTGCCGGTGAACCCGTCCGTCACGATGACATCGGTGGTGCCCGCAGTGATGTCGTAGCCTTCGACGAAGCCGTGGAACTGCGGCGCGAGATGGCTCACCCGCAGCACCTCGGCCGCGGCACGCACCCGCTCGTCGCCCTTCATGTCCTCCGAGCCGACGTTGAGCAGCCCGATGGTGGGGGTGGTGAGGCCGAGGACGGTGCGGGCGAAGACGTCTCCCATCACCGCGAACTCGACCAGGTTGCGCTGGTCGCAGACCACGTTGGCGCCGAGATCGAGCATCACCACGTCCCCGCGCGCGGAGGGCCCGATGCCGGCGATCGCCGGGCGGTCGATGCCGGGCACCGTCTTCAGCACCAGCTTGGCGAGCGCCATCAGCGCCCCGGTGTTGCCGGCGGAAACCACCCCGTCCGCCTCGCCCGCCGCCACCGCGTCGATGGCGATCCGCATGGAGGAGGCGCGCGAGCGCATCGCCGCGGCCAGGCGGGTGTCGTTGCCGATGGTCTCGGCGGTGTGGCGGATGGTGCAGGCGCTCGCTGCGCGGCGGTGGCGGGCGAGCAGCAGCGAGAGCCGCCCTTCGTCGCCGACCAGCAGGAAACGCGCGCTCGGGTTGCGCTCGGCGGCGAGCGCCAGCCCCTCGACCACCATGTCGGGCGCGCGATCTCCCCCCATGCCATCCACCGCCAGGGTGAAGGAGGTGCTCACGCCCGCGGGCTCCCCACGCGCGCGCGCGCGGTCAGACCCGGACCGCGCCCTTCAGGGCCTTCCCCGCGGCCACCACTTCGCGCCCGTCGTAATGGCCGCAGTGGCTGCACACGTGGTGGGGCCGCTTGAGCTCGCCGCAATTGGCACATTCCGCATAGGCCTCGCGCGGGAGGGCTTCATGGCTGCGACGCATCCCGCGCCGCGAGGGCGAGGTCTTTCTCTTGGGGACAGCCATGGTGCGGGCCTTCTCGTTCATCGGTGCGGCGGGCACGCGGTGCCGCCGTCACGCAGTTGCAATCAATTACGGGACGAAGCCGGGCTCTAGCAGACCCACCCCGGCCGGGCAAGAGAGCGCGGCGTCGGTCAGCCCCGCCCGGCGGGCGCGTCGGGGGCGCCCGGACCCGGCATCCGCGGTCCCGCCTTGCGGGGCCACGGGTCGAAGGCGAGCGCAAGCTGTTCCGCCGCCGCCTCGCCGAGGTCGATGGCGGCGCCGGCGTAGGGAATTTCGTCGGGGGCCTCGAAATCCTCCTCCTCGCTGCTCGCGCCCTCGGGCACGAAACGCAGGGCGAAGCGTTCCGCCACCGTCTCCACGAAGGGCTCGAGGGTGGCGACGCACACCCGCTCGAGCCTTGCGGCCAGCCTGCCCTCCGCCGCCACCACCCCACGCCCTTGCGGGCGGAGGTGGAATTCGCAGGCGAGTTCGAGAACGGCCGGCACCGCGAAGCGGCGGGCCAGCGCGGCGAGTTCGGCGGGCTCGGCGCGCACCGTCACCGTCTGCCCATCCGGCGCCAGCCGCGCGAGGCGCAGCGGGCGGGAGAATTCCGGGCTCACCGGCCGGGACCCGGCGCCGGGAACACGAATTCGCCGGCGGCGAGTTCGCCGAAGCCGGTGCGGGCGAGGGTGGCATCGGCCGCGAGCGCGATGGCGGCCAGCCGCTCGCCCGCCCCCTCCGGCGCCGCGCCGCGCCAGACGTTGCGCGCCAGCGCCGCGGCGAGTGCGGCGCGATCGCCCTGGTCGAGGGCGGATTCGTAGGCCCGCGCCCGGCCGTGGAAGGCTTCCCACATCGCCCGCACCCGGCGCGGGATGCCCATGTCACCGACTCCGAGTTCGCGCAGCGAAATATCCATGTCGGCGAACATCGCGTCGAACACCGCCTGGGCCAGGCCGGGGCCGGGCGGCGGCTCGTGGCGCAGCCGGCGGACCAGCAGGGCGGCGTGCAGGCAGACCAGGTCGAACCGCCCGTCGAGCGTGTCCGGCACGCCGAGTCGGGCATAGAACAGCGGCGCCCGCGCCGCCGCCACCGCCGCGCCATAGAGCGCGAACCCGGTCCGCTCGCGCCGGTCGCGACCCGTCAGACCAAACAAGCTTCTTCTCCTCTGCCGGGCCGCCCGGATTGACAGGGCGGGACGGGCGTGAGACCCGATCCACCGGTCAGATAGTGCATCACCCGAGGAGCGTCGAGCGTGTCCCGCCACGGCCAGCCCATCCGGATCGCAGCCTTCGCCGCCCTGCTCGCGCTCGGCGGCTGCGCGCTCTTCGCGCCTCCGGTCAACACCCGCGGCAACCTGGTCGATCCCGGCCTGCTCGGCCAGCTCAAACCGGGCGCGACCACCGAGGCCCAGGCGCAGAACCTGCTCGGCTCGCCCACCACCCAGGCGACCTTCGACGACCGCACCTGGATCTATGTCGGGCAGGTCACGCACCCGCGCATCGGCCGTCTGCCGGCGGTGACCCGCCAGGAAGTGGTGGAACTGCATTTCAACGCGGCCGGCGTGCTGACCACGGTGCGCCACTACGACAAGAAGCAGGCCAAGCGCGTCGCCATGGCGCCCGGCACCACCCCCTCGCCGGGCGGGAGCACCTCGATCCTCGAGCAGATCCTCGGCAACATCGGCCATCTCGCCCCGCCCACCGGGCTCAACGGCGGGCCGTAAGCCGCACCGGGCCCGCCGCGGTCAGGGAAAGTGGCTCCAGCCCGGCTTGTCCAGCACCATCTCCCGCCCCGCTCCGTCGCGCACCGCGACATGGGCCGGCCCGGCGGTGAAATGGCCGATGCGGGCGAAGGGCACGCCGGTGGCGGCGGCCAGCGCGCGCAGCGCCGCGGCGTTGGCGGGCGGAAGGGCGAGCAGCAATTCGTAGTCGTCGCCGCCGGTCAGCCGCGTCGGCAGCCACTCCGGCCCGGCCGCGCGCGCCGCGGGCGAGGCCGGCACCGCCGCGGCCTCGATCTCCGCCCCCACCCCGCCGGCGCGGCAGAGATGGCCGAGGTCCTGCACCAGCCCGTCCGAGACATCGAGCGCGGCGGCGGCGATGGCGGCGAGCGCCAGCCCGAGCCGCGGGCTCGGCAGCCGGTAGCGGGCGGCGAGTTCCCCGCCGGGGTCGGGCAGCAGCCCGCGCAGCGCGGCGAGGCCGAGTGCCGCGTCCCCGATGGTCCCGCTCACCCAGATTTCCATCCCCGCCTCGGCGCCGCGCCGGTGCAGCGCCGCACCGGGCGCGACCGTGCCGAGCGCGGTGACCGAGAGGCTGAGCGGGCCGGGCGTGGAGGTGGTATCGCCGCCGAGCAGCGCGATGGCGAACCGGGCCTGGTCCTCGGCGAGGCCGGCGGCGAAGCCGGCGAACCAGCTATCCGGCGTCTCCCGCGGGGCCGACAGGGTGAGGACATAGCCGAGCGGGTCGGCGCCCATCGCGGCGAGATCGGAGAGATTGACCCGCAGCAGCTTGCGGGCGACCAGATCGGGCGGGTCCCCGGGCAGGAAATGCACCCCCGCCACCATGGCGTCCGCCGTCACCACCATCTCCCGCCCCGGCGGCGGGGCGAACACCGCCGCGTCATCGCCGAGCCCGAGCGCGCCAGGGCCGGCGAGCGGGCGGAAATGGCGCGCGATGAGGGAAAATTCGCCGGGGAGCGGGTCGCTCCCGCTCATCCCGGCAGGTCGGCGAACTCGGCGGGACGCAGCCGGCGGGCCAGCGCGTCGAGCGCGCCATTGGCCAGCCGCGGCTCCTCGCCGGCGAAGAATCCGTGCGCCACGTCGAGATATTCGTTGATCACTACCCGCGCCGGCGGCCCCGCGGGGTCGGCGAGTTCGCCGGCCGCGGCGCGCAGCAGGGCGCGCAGCACCGGGTCGAGCCGGGCGAGCGGCCATTCCCTCGGCAGGACCGGCGCGATGGCGGCATCGCTCGCCTCCTGGCGGGCGATGGTGGCCTCCACCAGGCGGGCGAAAAAGCCCGCGTCCGCCTCCGGCGCGCCGCCCTCCTCGTAGTCTCCGGCCGGCGCGAGCCGGTGGCTGCGGAACTCGGCGATCACCGCCGCCGCCGGCAATCCGGCCTGCTCGATCTGGTACAGCGCCTGCACGGCGGCGAGCCGGGCCGCGGTGCGCGGGCGGGCCATCAGGCCGCCCCGAGCCGGCGGGCGGCGGTGATCTGCATCAGGGCGGCGCGGGCCGCCTCCGCGCCCTTGTTGGCCCGCGCCCCCGAACGCGCCTCGGCCTGGGCGAGCGTATCGACGGTGAGCAGCCCGGTGCCGAGGCAGAGGCCGAAGTCGAGCGCGACCCGCATCAGCCCCGCCATCGTCTCCCGGCAGATATGGTCGTAATGGTCGGTCTCGCCGCGCACCACGCAGCCCAGCGCTATGAACCCGTCGAAGCGGGCGCTACCGCGCAGGGCCAGCCGCAGCGCCTGGGGCAGCTCGAAGGCGCCGGCGACGTCGAGCTGCTCGAAGCCGGCGCCGGCGGCGGCGAGCAGCGCGGTCGCGCCCGCCGTCAGCCCCGCCACCACGGAGCGGTAGTAGGGGGCACGCAGGAGCAGCAGGCGCGGCGCCGGCCCCGGCACCTCCGGCGCGGTCGGGGTTTCGGCGTCCTCGGTGCTCATGGCGCGCTGGTGTCCTCGATCGGCTGCTGGGCGACGATGGTGAGGCCGTAGCCTTCCAGCCCCACCACCGGGCGCGGGTGGTTGGAGAGCAGGATCATCTCGCGGACCCCGAGATCGACCAGGATCTGCGCGCCGATCCCGTATTCGCGCAGCGGCCTCGGCGGCCGCGCCGCCCCGCCGAGGCCGCGCAGCCGCTCGGAGATGGCATCCGGCGCCGGGTCGCGCAGGATCACGACCACGCCATGGCCGGCGGCCGCGATCCGGCGCATCGCCCCCGAAAGGCTCGCCATCGCCGGCCCGTTGAGCAGGTCGTTGACGATATCGACCGCGTGCATGCGCACCATCACCGGCCCCGCCGCCGGATCGCCCATCACCAGCGCGAGATGCTCCACCTGGTCGAGCGTGCTGCGATAGACGATGGAGCGCCAGCGCCCGCCCGCGGCGCCGACCATGGGGCCTTCCTCCTGGCGGCGGACCAGCTTTTCGGTCCGCCGGCGGTGGCCGATGAGGTCGGCGATGCTGCCGAGCTTGAGCCCGTGGCGCTGGGCGAAGGCGACGAGGTCGGGCAGCCGGGCCATCGTCCCGTCCTCGTTCATCACCTCGCAGATCACCCCGGCCGGGGTGAGGCCGGCCAGCCGCGCGATATCCACCGCCGCCTCGGTATGGCCGGCGCGGATCAGCGTGCCGCCGTCGCGCGCCATCAGCGGAAAGACGTGGCCGGGGGAGACGATGTCGGCGGGGCCGCTGTCGGGGTTGATGGCGGCGGCGATGGTGCGCGCCCGGTCGGCCGCCGAGATGCCGGTGCTCACCCCCTCGCGCGCTTCGATGGAGACGGTGAAGGCGGTCTGGTGGCGGGCGCCGTTGGCCGGCGCCATCGGCGCGAGCCCGAGCCGCTCCACCCGCGCCCGGGTGAGCGCGAGGCAGATCAGCCCGCGCGCGTGCCGGGCCATGAAATTGATCGCCTCCGGTGTCGCGAACTGGGCCGGAATGACGAGATCGCCTTCGTTCTCGCGGTCCTCGTCATCGACGAGCAGGAACATGCGCCCCGCCCGCGCCTCCTCGATCAGTTCGGCCGCCGACGAGAGCGCGTCGGCATAGCTGCCGGATTTGAGGGCCGTCATCGTGCCTCCATCAGCCGCGCCAGGATGCGCGCGATCCCATCGATCTCGAGATTGACCACCGCACCGGGGACGAGGGCGGAAAATCCCGTCACCGCCGCGGTGTGGGGGATGATGTTGACCCCGAACGTCGCCCCGTCAACCTCGTTCACGGTGAGCGACACGCCGTCGATCGCGATGCTGCCCTTTTCCGAGATGAACCGCGCGAGCGCCGCCGGCGCGCGGAAGCGCCAGCGCGTCGACCCATGCTCGGGGGCGGCGGAGAGCGCCTCTCCCACGCCGTCGACATGGCCATAGACGAAGTGCCCGCCCAGCTCGTCGCCCACCCGCAGGCTGCGCTCGAGGTTGATCCGCCGTCCCACCCGCCAGCCGCCGAGCGTGGTGCGCGCCAGCGTCTCGGCGGAGACATCGACCGCGAACCCCCCGCCGTCCTTCCCGACCAGCGTCAGGCAGCAGCCCGAACAGGAAACCGAGGCGCCGAGCGCGAGTTCGCCCAGCGGCGCCCAGCCGGTCGCGATCCGCAGCCGCATGTCCGCCCCCGCGGCGAGTGGGCGGATCTCCGCGATTTCTCCCGTGCCGGTGATGATGCCCGTGAACATCCTGCTTCAATCCCCGGTGATCCGTGCGAATTCGGTCAGCACGTCGGCCCCCGCCGCGGCCACGCCGACACGCGCGAACCGTGGCAGCCCGGCCAGCTCGGCGAGCCCCATCGCCTGCACCGCGGGCCAGCCGTCCCCGCCGATGACCGCGGGCGCTGCGAACCAGGCCAGCCGGTCGACCAGGCCGGCGCCGAGCAGCGAGGCGGCGAGCCCCGCGCCGCCCTCGGCCAGCACCCGGGTCAGTCCGCGCGCCGCGAGCGCGGCCAGCGCCGCGGCGGGGTCGACACCGGCGGGCGAGGCGGCGGCCTCGATCGGGCTCACCCCGATCCCGGCCAGTGCGGCCACCCGCCGCGGATCGGATCCCGAGCGATGCACCACCCACACCGGCGCCGCGCGCGCGGTCGCGGCGAGCCGCGAGGTGAGCGGCAGGCGGAGATGCGAATCGATCACCACCCGCACCAGCGGGCGGGCGCGGAAGCCCTCGATCCGGCAGGTGAGGTCGGGGTCGTCGGCGAGCACGGTGCCGATGCCGACCATCACCGCGTCGTGCCGCCCGCGCAGCGCGTGGGCGGCACGGCGTGCCTCCACGCCGGTGATCCAGCGGCTTTCCCCCGCCCGGGTCGCGATCCGCCCGTCCAGGGTCGCGGCGAGCTTGAGGGTGAGCAGTGGCCGCCCCGAGCGGCGCGCGGCCAGGAACCCCTCGTTCACCGCCGCCGCCTCCGCCGCCCCGCAACCTTCCTCGACGCGGATGCCGGCGGCGCGCAGGGCGGCGACGCCGCGCCCGTTCACCCGCGCGTCGGGGTCGCGCAGCGCCACCACGGCGCGGGCGATGCCGGCTTCGATCAGCGCCTCGGTGCAGGGCGGCGTGCGCCCGTGGTGGCAGCAGGGTTCGAGGGAGACATAGAGCGTGGCCCCGCGCGCCGCCGCGCCGGCCGCCTCCAGCGCCACCCGCTCGGCATGCGGGCGCCCGCCCTCGGCGGTGACGCCGCGCCCGACCACGCGCCCCGCCCGCACCAGCACGGCGCCGACCGAGGGGTTGGGCCAGGTCGCGCCCAGCCCGCGCCGGGCGAGCGCCAGCGCGGCGGCCATGTGGGCGCGATCCTCCGCGGCACTCACGGGGTTTCGCCGAGCGAGCCCAGAAAGGTCTCGAAGTCCTTGGCTTCGCGGAAATTGCGATAGACGCTGGCGAAGCGGACATAGGCCACCGCGTCCACCGCCTTGAGCGTTTCCATCACCAGTTCGCCGATCTCCTGGCTGGCCACTTCCGCCTCGCCCGAGGCTTCGAGCTGGCGGACGATGCCGTTGACCACCTGCTCGATCCGCTCCGCGTCCACCGGGCGCTTGTTGAGCGCGATGCGGATCGAGCGGGCGAGCTTTTCGCGTTCGAACGGCTCGCGCTTGCCGTCGGACTTCACCACCGCGAGTTCGCGCAGCTGCACCCGCTCGATGGTGGTGAAGCGCTGGCCGCAATGCGGGCAGGAACGCCGGCGGCGGATCGCCACCCCCTCCTCGGCGGGGCGGCTGTCCTTCACCTGGGTATCCTCGCGGCCGCAGAACGGGCAGCGCACGCCACCACCCTCCCTCAGAACTCCGGATAGATCGGGAAGCGGGCACAGAGCGCGCGCACCTTCTCGCGCACCGCCCGCTCGGCGGCCTCGTTGGCCCCGTCGTTGGAGCCGGCGAGCCCGTCCAGCACCTCGGTGATGAAGCCGCCGACGGTGCGGAACTCGGCGGCGCCGAAGCCGCGGGTGGTCGCCGCCGGCGAGCCGAGACGGATGCCCGAGGTCACCGCCGGCTTCTCCGGATCGAACGGGATGGCGTTCTTGTTGGCGGTGATGTGGGCGCGCTCGAGCGAGGCCTCGGCGGCCTTGCCGGTCACCTTCTTGGGGCGCAGATCGACCAGCATCAGGTGGCTGTCGGTGCCGCCGGTGACGATATCGACCCCCTGGGAAGCCAGCGTCTCGGCCAGCACCCGGGCGTTCTCCTGCACCGCATGCTGATAGGCGCGGAATTCCGGCCGCAGCGCCTCGCCGAAGGCCACCGCCTTGGCGGCGATGACGTGCATCAAGGGCCCGCCCTGCAGGCCGGGGAACATGGCGGCGTTGATCTTCTTGCCGAGCTCGGCGTCGTTGGAGAGGATCATGCCGCCGCGCGGGCCGCGCAGGGTCTTGTGGGTGGTGGTGGTCACCACATGGGCGTGGGGCAGCGGCGAGGGGAACAGCCCGGCGGCGACGAGGCCGGCGAAATGGGCCATGTCGACCATGAAATACGCCCCCACCTCGTCGGCGACGGCGCGGATGCGGGCGAAATCGATGAAGCGCGGATAGGCCGAGCCGCCGGCGATGATCAGCCGCGGCTTCTCCGCCCGCGCCAGCGTTTCGAGCTGCTCGTAGTCGAGCACGCCGTCCTCGCGGCGCACGCCGTACTGCACCGCCTTGAACCATTTGCCCGAGAGGTTGGGCGCGGCGCCATGGGTGAGGTGCCCGCCGGCGGCGAGACTCATGCCGAGGATGGTCTCGCCCGGCTTGAGCAGGGCGAGGAACACCCCCTGGTTGGCCTGCGCGCCGGAGTGGGGCTGGACGTTGGCGAAGGTGCAGTCGAACAGTTGCCTGGCCCGCTCGATCGCGAGGCTCTCGGCGACATCGACCGCGGCGCAGCCGCCGTAGTAGCGCCGCCCCGGATAGCCCTCGGCGTATTTGTTGGTCAGCACCGAGCCCTGCGCCTCGAGCACGGCGGCGGAGACGATGTTCTCCGAGGCGATCAGCTCGATCCCGTCCTGCTGGCGGATCAGCTCGGCGCGGATCGCCTGGGCGAGTTCGGGGTCGGTCTCGGCGAGCTGGCCGGCGAAGAAGCGGCGGAACGAGACCGCCTCGCTGTGTTCGTTCATGGCGGGTGTTATCCTTCAGACGGTAACGGGGGGGGCGAGCTTGGCCAGCCGCCGGTCGTGGCGGCCGCCCTCATAGGGGGTGGCGAGGAAGATGCGCAACGCCTCGCGTGCCACCTCCTCCCCGGTCAGGCGGGCGCCGAGCGCGAGCACGTTGGCGTCGTTGTGGGCGCGGCAGAGCCGGGCGGAGGTCGCGTCGTGGACCAGCGCGCAGCGGATGCCGTGGTGGCGGTTGGCGGCGATCGACATGCCGATGCCCGAGCCGCACACCAGCACTCCGAAGCGCGCCCGCCCGTCCAGCACGGCGGCGGCGACGGCGTGGGCGAAGTCGGGGTAGTCGACGCTCGCCTCGCTCGCGGTGCCGCAATCGAGCACCTCGTGGCCGAGCGCGCGCGCCTCGCCGGCGAGCAGGGACTTGAGCCCCACGCCCCCGTGATCGGCGCCGATCGCCAGCACCAGGCTTTCCCCGTCCGCCATGACGCGCCTCCTCTACCATGCCCGCCCGTGGCGGCGAAAGCCGCACCCCTGGCGGGGCTGGGGCGCTAGGTAGTATGCCCGCGCGCGCCGCGGCGCTATGGAGAATTCGCCATGAGTCTTGGATCCTTTCCCCGCACCCGGATGCGCCGCAACCGCCGCCACGACTGGACGCGCCGGCTGGTGGCCGAGCACCGGCTCGCGGTCGATGACCTGATCTGGCCGGTGTTCGTGGTGGAAGGGCAGGGGGTGCGCAGCGCCGTCGCCGCCATGCCCGGGGTCGAGCGGGTCAGCCTCGATCTGCTCGCCGCCCACGTCGCCCCGGCGGCCGCGCTCGCCATCCCCGCGATCGCGCTGTTTCCCGCCACCCCCGCCGGCAGGAAGGACGCCGAGGGAACCGAGTCCGCCAACCCCGACAATCTGATCTGCCGCGCCGCCCGCCTGCTCAAGCGCGAATTTCCCGAAATCGGGCTGGTCGGAGACGTCGCCCTCGACCCCTACACCGACCATGGCCACGACGGGGTGCTCCGCGACGGCTACGTGGCCAACGACGAAAGCCTCGCCGTGCTCTGCCGCCAGGCGCTGGTGCAGGCGGAAGCCGGCATCGACATCCTCGCCCCCTCGGACATGATGGACGGGCGGGTCGGCGCGATCCGCGAAGCCCTCGATGCGCGCGGGCTGATCCACGCCAGCATCATGAGCTACGCCGCCAAATACGCCTCCGCCTTCTATGGCCCGTTCCGCGAGGCGGTGGGCTCGGGCGGCGCGCTCAAGGGCGACAAGAAGACCTACCAGATGGACCCCGCCAATTCCGACGAGGCGCTGCGCGAGGTGGCGCTCGACCTCGCCGAGGGAGCGGACCTGGTGATGGTCAAGCCCGGTCTGCCCTATCTCGACATCGTCCGCCGGGTGAAGGAGCGCTTCGGCGCGCCGACCTTCGCCTACCAGGTCTCCGGCGAATACGCGATGATCATGGCGGCGGCGGGCAACGGCTGGCTCGACCGCGAGCGGGCGATGATGGAAAGCCTGATCGCCTTCAAGCGCGCCGGCGCCGACGGGGTGCTGACCTATTTCGCGCTCGA
>DAHWFB010000110.1 GCA_027326105.1 Acetobacteraceae bacterium | reverse complement strand
GCACAACTCGACGGCAACAATGTCTGGGGCGGCTTCGTCGTCGCCGCCGGCACCGTCACGCTCGACAGTCTCGCGATCCAGAACATGCAGGCCACGGGGGGCAACGGCGCGAACGGCAAGAGCGCCGGCGGCGGCGCGGCGGGGCTCGGCGGCGCGGTCTATGTCGCCTCCGGCGCCGCGGTCGATCTCACCAATGTCCAATTCTCCGGCAACGGCGCCACCGGCGGGCAGGGCGGCGTCTCGGGCGCGCCGGGCAGCGGCGCGGGCGGTCTCTCCGGCCTGCCCGGCGGCTTCGGCAACGGTGGCGCGGGCGGTGTCTCCCCCGGCTTCGGCGGCGGGGGCGGCGGCGGTGCCGCGGGCGGCTTCGGCGGCGGCGGCAACGGCGGCGGCGGGCTCGCGGCCGGGGGCAACATCTTCGTCCAGCAGGGCGGCAGCCTGATCGTGGACGGCGCCAGCACGGTCGATTCCGGCACCCTCACCGGCGGGTCGAGCAACGGCAGTGGCGGCGCCGGCGGCCAGTTCGGTACCGGCATCTTCATCCAGGGAGGCAATACCATAACCCTCGGCACCGCCACCGTCTCCGGCACCATCGCCGACCAGAGCGGCTCGGGCGGCACCGGAGCCAACGCCGGGACGGGCGCGGTCGTCATCGACGGTGCGGCGACATTGTCCGCCCACAACAGCTACACCGGCGGCACCACCATCGGTTCCGGTTCCCTGACCCTTTCCGGCCACGGCACGGCGGGTTCGGGCGCCATCGGCTTCGGCGCCGCCACCACGCTCGCCTTCGCCGCCGGCGACACCCCGACCAATCTCCTCATCGGCTTCGGTTTCGGCGACGTCATCGATCTGCAAGGCATCGGGCTCGCCGGTTCGGTCAGCCTCGGCCCCGGCAATCTTTTGACCATCTCCGGCGGCAGGGGCGGCCTGGTCAGCCTCCATCTCGACCCCGCCGCCAATTACGCCGCCGACACTTTCGTCCTCGCCAGGGCCGGCACCGGCACTGCCCTCACCGTCCTGCCCACCAGCTTCACCGTCTCCTCGGAGGCGCAACTCAACACGGTCTTGAGCGAGATCGACAAAGGCGGCGTCTACTCGCTCGCCGGCCTGCACTACACCATCACCCTCTCCGGCAGCTTCGGCCTGACCACCGATCTCTACGCCATCAACCTCGCCTCCCACGCCCAACTGACCATCGCCGGCGGCGCCAACACCATCGACGGCGCCGGGGCCTGGCGCGGTTTCTTCGTCTATGGCGGCGGCGTCGCCATCGCCGATCTCACGCTGGAGGACATGAATGCCGTCGGCGGGGCGGGCGGGGCGGGGGCATTCGGCGGCGGGGGCGGCGCGGGGCTCGGCGGCGCGCTCTTCGTCGCCCGCGGCGCGGCGGTCAGCCTCGATTCGGTCAGCCTCATCAACGACCGCGCCACCGGCGGGGCCGGCGGCGGGGCGGGAAGCGGGATCGGCGGCGGTGGCGGGTTGGGCGGCGCGGGTGGTGCCGGCGCCTCCGGCGCCTCCTTCGGCGGCGGCGGTGGCGGGGTCGGCAGCGGCGCTGCCGGCAGCAGCGGGCTCGGCAATTTCGGCGGCACCACCCCCGGCGGGGGCATCCTGCTCGGCGCCGGCTCGGGCAGTTCGGGCACCGGCACGATCGTCGGCGGCAACCCGGGCGGCGGCGGGGCGAACGGCGGTGGCGGAGGCATCTCCGGCGAATATGCGGGCAGCGGGCGCGACCCGCGCTCCACCCCCGGAACCGCCGGTTCGGGCGGCGATTCCGCCAATGGCAATTTCGGCGGCGGCGCCGGTTCGGGCCAGGCGGCGGGCTTCGGCGGCGGCGGCTCGGCCTTCGGCGGAACCGTCAATGGCTCGTATACCACCGCGAGTGGCAACGGCGGCTTCGGCGGCGGGGCGGCGGCCGGCGGGGTCGCGGGCTTCGGCGGCGGCTCTGCCGGCGCGGGCGGCGGCGGCGGGCTCGCCGCGGGCGGGGACATCTTCGTCCAGCAAGGCGGCTCCCTCACCATCATCGGCGGCACCATCACCGGCGGCACCGTCACCGGCGGCGTGGGCAATAACGGCGGCGCCAGCGGCTCGGGCTACGGCGGGGGGCTCTTCTTCCAGGGCAACGGCGGCGCTACCCTCGCCCCTGCCGCCGGCGCCACGCTCACCATCGCCAGCGCCATCGCCGACCAGTCGGGCTCGGGCAGCAGCGGCCGCGCCCATCTCAGCGTCGCGGGCGCCGGCACCGTCCTGCTCTCGGCTGCGAACAGCTACTCCGGCGGCACCTTGCTCGAGTCCGGCACCCTTTCCCTCCAGGCCCAGAGCGCGGCCGGCTCGGGCGCCATCACCTTGGCCTATGGCGCGACCGCGTCGCTCCTCATCGGCGCGGGCGACGCGCCCACGAACATCCTCGCGGGCTTCCTCCCCGGCGTCACCATCGATCTCCAGGGCATCGGCCTCGCCACCGCGGCGACGCTGGGCAAGGGCGACAAGCTCGCCATCACCGGCGGCACCACTCCGGTCACGCTCAACCTCTCCACCAGCCAGATCTACCAGGGTGAGAGTTTCGCAGTCACCGGCGACGGCCATGGCGGCACGCTCGTCACCGCCGTCGATGCCAACGGCGACGTTCCCGCCTACATTTCCGGCGTCGGCACCGTCAGCGCCACCGACCAGGCGGCCTTCGACCCGCTGGCCAAGGTCAAGGTCAGCGAGGTGCTCCCCAACCAGGTCGAAACCGCGACGCTGCGCCTCTCCAGCCTCGCCGACGGCGCCCTCTCGAATTTCGGAACGGGCAGCTACAACGCCGCGACCGGGGTCTATACCGTCACCGGAACGGCCGCCGCCATCACCACCGCACTCGAGCGGCTGGTCTTCACCCCCACCATCGACCAGGTCACCCCCGGCCAGAGCGTCACCACCTTCTTCCACCTCTCCGTCACCGACGGGACGATGAGCGCGGCCGCGACCGAGGCCGCCAAGGTCACGGCGATCAACACGCCCCCCACCCTCAGCGGTCTCCCCAGCCTGCCCGAAGGCTACTGGAATGTGCCCCAGGCGGTCTTTGCCGGCGTGCGGGTCGCCGATCCCAACTTCGCCGCCACCGAGACGGTCACCCTCAGCCTCGGCTCGAACTGGTCGAACCCCAACGGCTACGGCACCCTCGCGCTCGCCAACCCGGTGGATGGTGTCAGCCTCACCAACACCGGCGGCAGCACCTGGACATTGACCGCGGCCAGCCCGGCGGCGGTCACTGCCGCGCTCGATCAGGTCACCTTCACCTCCATCCCCAACCCTGCCGTCCCCGGCTACACCATCACCACCATCGCCCTCTCGGTCTCCGACGGCATCGCCCTGCCGGTCACGGGCAGCATCGAGGCGCTGAACGGGCTGCCCATCCTCACCGGCGCGGTGGCCAACCAGGCGACACCGGACACCGCCCCGATCGACCCCTTCGCCTCCGCCGCGGTCACCGATTCGGCGCAGAACACCTCCGAGACCGTCACCATCACCCTCGAAAACACCGCCGCCGGCCCGGGCACGGACGCCAACGGCAGGCTCGCGGGGGCCGGCCTCACCAAGCTCGGCGTCGGCACCTATGTGCTCGCCTCCGGCACTCCCGCCGCGGTCACCTCGCTCCTGCAAGCGCTGGTCTTCACCCCGACGGTGGGCGAGGTCGCGCCCGGCCAGACGGTGACGACCGATTTCGCCGTCTCGATGTTCAACGGCGCCACCACGGCCGACAATTACACCACCACCGTGGTGGCCACGGCGGCGCCGCTCGCCGCCTTCACGCCGGCCGCCGCCCACCCTGCCTCGCCCTTCACCGCCGCCGCGCCGGCGCCGGGAGGCGCTGGGGCACCTTCGGGGAGCGGGAGCCTTTTCCAAGCCCCGGAAGCCGGCTTGCTCGCCGCCCTCGCCGCCCATGCCGGCGGTTTCGGCGCCTACGGCTGAGGCGGGTTCAGCCCTCCGTCCCCGTTCCCGCCCGCCGGAACGGCGAGAGGGTGGCGAGTGCGGCGCGTTCGGCGGCCACCTCGGCGCGCTCCGCGGCGAGGAAGCCGGCGACCGCGCGGGCGAGGCCGGGGTGGGCGATCCAGTGCGCGGAATGGGTGGGTTGGGGCAGGTAGCCGCGCTGGATCTTGTGCATCCCCTGCGCACCCGCCTCGACCCGGGCGAGCCCGTGGGCGATCGCGAAGTCGATGGCGCGGTAATAGCAGAGCTCGAAATGGAGGAAGGGCCAATCGCCCTTGCAGCCCCAGTTGCGGCCGTAGAGCGTGTCCGCCCCCATCAGGTTCAAGGCGCCCGCCACCGGCTCGCGCCCCTGCCAGGCCATCATCAGCACCACCCGCTCGCCGAGGCGTTCTCCGAGCAGGGGAAAGAACCGCCGGGTCAGATAGGCCCCGCCCCATTTGCGGTCCACGGTGGCGCGATAGAACCCCCAGAACGCTTCCCACTCCCGCGCGCCGATCTCGGGGCCGCGCAGGGTGCGGATTTCGAGCCCCGCGCCGGCCTCCGCACGCTCGCGCCGGATCGCCTTGCGCTTGCGCGAGGCGAGTTCGGCGAGAAACGCCTCGAAATCGGCGTAGCCCCGGTTTTCCCAGTGGAACTGCATCCCCTCGCGGGTGAGCCAGCCCGCGGCGCCGAGCGCCTGCGCCTCCGCCGCGCCACAAAACGTGACATGGACCGAGGAAAGATCGAGCGCGCGGGAGAGTTCGACCAGCCCGGCGCCGAGCGCGGCTGCGGACACGTCCGCCCGCAGCAGCAGCCGCGGCCCCGGCACCGGGGTGAAGGGCACCGCGACCTGGAGCTTGGGGTAGTACTCCCCGCCCGCCCGCTCCAGCGCCTGCGCCCAGCCCTGGTCGAACACATATTCGCCGTAGCTGTGGGACTTCCCATAGGCGGGCGCGACTCCGGCCAGACCGCCCGCCCCGTCGCGCAGCGCGACATGCATAGGCTGCCAGCCGCTGCGCCCGCCGACCGAGCCGCTCTCCTCGAGAACGCCGAGGAACGCGTGGCTGACGAACGGGTTCTCCCTCCCCGCCAGCCGGTCCCAGGCGTCCGCGCCGATTTCGGCGAGGCTGCGGTGGGTGGAAAGGGTGAAGGCGGGCGTGCCGTCGGCCATGGCCGGAATATGGGCCCTCAGGCGAGGGCGAACATACCCTCCACCTCGACCGGCGCATCGAGCGGCAGGGAGGGCACGCCCACGGTGACCCGTGCATGCCGCCCGGCCTCGCCGAAGACCGCGACCGCAAGGTCGGAGGCGCCGTTCATCACGCTCGCGTGGTGGGTGAAGGAAGGCGCGGCGGCGATGAAGCCGCCGAGGCGGATCACCCGCCGCACCCGGTCGAGATCGCCCCCCGCCGCACGGCGCAACTGGGCGAGCAGGTTGACGAAGCAGCGCCGCGCCGCCTCCTGCCCGTGCTCCATGGTCACGTCGGCCCCGACCTTGCCGGAAAACAGCAGCTTGCCGTCCTGGAACGGCAACTGCCCGCTGAGCACCGCCAGAGAACCCTCGATGACGTAGGGCACATAGTTGGCCACCGGCACCGCCGGTTCCGGCAGCACGATGCCAAGCTCGGCCAGGCGGGATTCAATGCGACTGCCCATCGCGGACTCCGATCTGCTCAACGCCACCCTCTCATAGCCACGCGATCATTTCTTGACCAGTCGCAGGCGCGGCAGATCAAGCGGGAGCAGGGTTTCCGGCGGGGTGGGTTCGGCGGCGGGGGTGGGCAGATCGGTGCGGCCGAGGTAGGCGCCGGCGAGGTGGCGGAGGATGTAGTCCACCGGCGAACTCGCCTGCGCAACGGCGGGATCGCCCTCGACCGCGCCGGCGGCACCGAAGCGGCTGCCGGCGAGCGCCTCGGCATAGGCGCCGAGCGGGACGCCGTGCTGGAGGCCAAGGCTGACCGCGGTGGTGAATGCGTCCATCAGGCCGCGAAAGGCGGGGGTTTCCCGGTTCAGCCCGACCGAGATTTCGCCGAGGCGGCCGTCCTGGTACTCGCCGGTGCGCAGATAGAGCTTGTGGCCGCCGATCACCGCCTTCTGGGTGTAGCCGCGCCGGCGCGCGGGCAGGGACTCGCGGGCCGCGGCGCGGCCGGCGCGGGGCAGGATGGCGGGGCGCGGCGGCAGTTGTTGCAGATGGGGGGCGAGCACATCGTGCATGGCGGCGTGGGCAGCCGGGCCGGCGGCGGGGAAGGGGCTCTCGCCGCCGAGCAGCGCGGCCAGCGCCGCGTCCCCCGACATGCCCCGCGCGGCGAGGAAGGCGCACGCGGCGCGGGTGAGGCCACCGCCAGGCGCGAGGGCGGAAAAGGCGGGCGCGATTCCGCCGGTCTCGACCCCGAGCAGCGCATCGGCGAGGCCGGGCGCGAACACGCCGCAGCCCGGCGGGTGCGGGCCGGCGTCGGCCCTGGCGCGCAGCAGGCGGGCGAGATCGGCCGCGAACGCGCGCGCCCCGGCGCTGTCGTAGGCGAGGCCGAGGGCGGCGAGCAGGCCGGCGAGATCGGCGATGCCGACCATCGCCCGCCGCGGCCCGGGGGCGCCAACGCGCAGTGCCCGCGCCACCGTTTCCACCGCTTCGGCCAGACCTTCGCGGTCGAAGCCGCCGGCGGCGTCGCGAAAGGCGGCGAGGTTGAGGACGAACCCCGGCGCCTCCTCCGCGGTTCCGCGCCAGATGCCCGGGGTGGGGGCGGCGCGGCGGGCACGCAGCAGCGCCCGCAGGCGCGCGGCGAGCGGGAAATCGGCCCCGCCGGTGGCGCTGGCGGCGGCTCCATCGGCGAGCGGGCCGATCCAGCCTTCGGCGGCCTCGATCAGCCGCGCCGGCCCCGCACCGGGGACCAGCGCGGCGAGCGCGGCGGCGGCACCCTCGTCCCAGGCGGCCGGAAGCACCACCGGGCGCGGAGGACCGTCCGGGTCGGCGCAGGCCAACACCCGGGAGAGACGCACGCCCTGCCATTCGCGGATCTTGCTCATCGCGCGATGCTAGGGCGGCGGACGGCGGAGGAAAAGGGTATGTTGTGGCCGAATCGAGCGCGAGCCACAAAATCCTGTGGACAGTCCGTTCCAGCGCGGGCGATGGACCGACGCGGCGGGCTCGCCTATATCTCTGTTCGCGCGGGCATCTCTTCCGCTGGATCCGTGGCCACGGGGCATCGACACGATGACGACTTTGGGAACCCGGCTTTTCACCTACCTCCGCGGCCGCGAGGTCGGGCGCGACAGCGCCGGCAACCGCTATTTCGTCGAGCGGCGGCCGCGGCGCGGCGCGGCGGCGCGGCGCTGGGTGATCTACCGGGGCGAGGCCGAGGCTTCCGCCGTGCCGCCGGAGTGGCACGCCTGGCTCCATTTCACCACCGACGAGAAGCTGCCCGAGGCGAAGCGCCGGCCCTGGCAGAAGCCCCATCTCGCCAACCTGACCGGGAGCGCGGCGGGCTACCGCCCGCCCGGGCACGACTACGCCGGCGGCGTGCGCGCCGCGGCGACCGGGGATTACGAGGCCTGGGCGCCGGAACCCGCTCCGGCGGCACCACGGGGCCGCTGAGGGTGGCGCGGCGCAGCTTCGCCGAGGTCGCCGCCGGCGCGGTGGTGCTGCTGGTCGCCGGCGGGTTCCTCGCTTACGCGCTGGCGCACTCGGGGCGAACCGGCGGGCCGGGCTATGTGCTGCAAGCGCGCTTCGACCATATCGACGGTCTCGCGGACGGCGCCGATGTGCGGCTCGCCGGGGTGCGGGTGGGCACGGTGGTCGGCGCCAAGGTCGATCCGCGCACCTATCTCGCCGACGTGACGATGCGGATTTCGGACGCCATCCATCTGCCGCGCGACACCTCCGCCGCCATCACCACCGCGAGCCTGCTCGGCGGGCAATACATCTCCCTCAGCCCGGGCGGCAGCAGCCATATGCTCGCCCCCGGCCAGACCATCACCGCGACCCAGGGGGCGGTGAGCCTCGAGCAGTTGCTGGGCAAGTTCATCTTCAGCGTGACCAACATGGTCAACGCGGTGAAGCCGCAGGGCGCTCCGGCGGGCAAATGAACCGGCGTATCCTCGTGCTGGCGCTGATGCTGCCCGCTCTGGTGGCGACGGCTTCCGCGCAGACCGTCCCGCCGGTGACGGCGACCCCGCTCGCCCCGCTCGGCGCCCCGTCGCCTTCGCCCGGCCCGCCCGTGCCCGCTGCCCCCGCGCCCACTGCCCCCGCGCCCACTGCCCCCGCGCCCATCGCACCCGCGCCCACCGCGCCCGCGCCGCAGACCCCCGCGCCGCAGACCGCCACGCCGCAGACCGCCGCGCCGCAGACCCCCGTGGCGCCGGGGCCGGCTGCACCGGCCGCCGTCACCCCGGCACCT
>DAHWFB010000052.1 GCA_027326105.1 Acetobacteraceae bacterium | reverse complement strand
CGCCGCGGCGGCGGCGAGCCGGGCACGGGCGGCGGCAGCGGCAGCGGCGGCGCGGGCGCGGGCGGCCTCCCTCGCCCGCCCCGTCGGCCCCGGACTCGCCACCGGCGGCGGTGCCGCGGGCACGCCGGTCGCCGGCGTCATCACCCGCGGCTTCGGCCAGGCCACGCTGGCGGGGCCGGCGACCGGGGTCAGCTTCGCCACGGCGCCGGCGGCGCGGGTGGTCTCGCCCTGCGCTGGCAGGGTTGTGTTCGGGCAAGAGTTCCGCAGCTACGGATTGCTATTGATCGTCGATTGCGGAGGCGGCTACGATTTCGTGATGTCCGGCATGGCGCGCCTGGACGCGCAGGTGGGGCAGAGTGTGCGGGCCGGGGAGCCGGTGGGGGTGATGCCGGGGTGGAACCCGCGCCTTTCCGAGAAGCGGCCGACACTCTATGTTGAGTTGCGGCGCAACGGCGTGCCGGTCGATCCGATGCCCTGGCTGCATCGCCGTGGCTGAGGCGGGTCGCACGGGCCGCCGGGCAACAGGATGTCAACCGCGCCCGCGGCGAGCGGGCGCTTGAGGATGGATGGGATGAAGTATCGCAGCGGACTGCTGGTCGGGGCCGCCTTCCTGGTCGGGGCGATGTTGCAGCCCGCGGCCCGCTTCGCCGAACACCAACTCGGCCTGCCGCTCGGCATTCCCGCGGCCTTCGCCAGCCCCGGCACTCCCGGCCAGGGCACCTACCGGCTGCTCAGCCTGTTCGGCACCGTGTTCGAGCGGGTGCGGGCGGACTATGTGGTGCCGGTCTCCGACCGCAAGCTGATGGACAATGCGCTCAACGGCATGTTGACCGGGCTCGACCCGCACAGCGGCTACATGGACGCCAAGCAGTACCGCGACATGCAGGTGCAGACCCAGGGCCAGTTTGGCGGCCTCGGCCTGCAAGTCACCGAGTTCCAGGGGCTGATCAAGGTGATCAGCCCGATCGACGGCACCCCTGCCGCCAAGGCCGGCATCAAGCCCGGCGACCTGATCGTCGCCATCGACAAGAAATCGGTCGAGGGGATGAGCCTGAACCAGGCGGTGAGCCGCATGCGCGGTCCGCCCAACAGCAAGATCGAACTGCTCATCAAGCGGCCCGGGGTGAAGGCGCCGATCGACCTTACCCTGACCCGCGAGGTGATCCAGGTGCAGGCGGTGCACTTCAAGCTCTTTGGCGACATCGGCTACATCCGGCTGTCCGCCTTCACCGAGCAGGCGAACCCCGGCGTGCGCCACGCCATCGCCGCGCTGAAGCGGGAAGCGCACGGCAAGATCCGCGGCTACATCCTCGACCTGCGCAACAATCCCGGCGGCCTGCTCGACCAGGCGGTCGCGGTCGCCAACGATTTCCTCAACCAGGGCGAGATCGTCTCCACCCGCGGCCGCCACCCGATCGACGACGAGCGCTGGGACGCCAAGCCCGGGGACCTCACCGCCGGCGCGCCGCTGGTCGTGATGGTGAACGCCGGCTCCGCCTCGGCGAGCGAGATCGTCACCGGCGCGCTCCAGGACAACCGCCGCGCGGTGGTGCTCGGCGTGCGCAGTTTCGGCAAGGGCTCGGTGCAGACCATCATCCCCATCCCCGGCCATGGCGCGCTGCGGCTGACGACGGCGCGCTACTACACGCCCTCCGGCCGGTCGATCCAGGATCTCGGCATCACTCCGGACATTCTGGTCCATGAGCAGCACAACCCGGCGGCGAGCTTCCCGGCGCTGCGCGAGGGCGACCTGACCCACGCCCTGCACAACCCCAACGGCAAGGGGCTGCCGCCGCTGCCGCCGCGCAGCGATCTCCCGGCGATCGCCAAGACCATCCCCCACGTGCCGCCGGCGAACTGGCCCGCCTTCGACCCGGCCAAACCCGCCACCGACTTCCAGTTGCAGGAGGCGCTGAAGGTGGTGAACGCCATGGCTACCCAGAGCGCCGCCGCGAAATAGGCGCCGCCTGCCGATGGCGGCGGCACCGGGGATGGCGGCGGCGCGGTGGGGTGAGCGCGGGCTGCGCCGGCTCGGCCTCTTCTGGCTGGTGATCCTGCTGGCGGCGGGGGCCGGCGCCGGGGTGCTCGCCTATCTCGGCCCGCCCGCTCCGGCGGCACGGGGTGTCCGTGCGCGCCCGCCGGGCCCGCCGGCGCCGGCTCCGGTGCACGCCGCCGGCCCGGCGGCGCCGGTCGCTTTGTTCCAGGGCGGCATCGCCTCGCCCAACCGGCCGGGAGCGCCGATCCCCGCCGCGCTGCCCAAGCTGATCGCGCCGGCGCCCTATGTCGGCGCCTTCCTGCCCCGTGTCGCCCGCGACGGGCTGACGCCGATGGCCGCCTACTCCGCCGGCTTCGACCGTGCCGACCCGCGCCCGCGCATCGGCATCGTGATTTCCGACATCGGGCTGGCCCAGGCCGAGAGCGAG
The DNA here is from genome assembly GCA_027326105.1 of Acetobacteraceae bacterium. Lineage (GTDB taxonomy): Bacteria > Pseudomonadota > Alphaproteobacteria > Acetobacterales > Acetobacteraceae > DAHWFB01. The sequence continues at coordinate 10,097 of DAHWFB010000052.1, read as the reverse complement.
ACCGCGATCCGGGTGCTGCCGGCGGCGGTGGCGCTCGCCTTCTCGCCCTATGCCGGCTCGGTGCAGGCGCTGCAGGACGAGGCCCGCCGCGCCGGCCACGAGCTCCTGGTCTCGATCCCGATGGAGCCGCGCGGCGCGCCGCTCAGCTCGGCCGGACCGCGGGCGCTGGCGAGCGGGCTGGGGCCGGCCCAGAACGCGGAGCGGCTGGCCTTCGCGCTCTCCCGCATCACCGCCTACGCCGGCACTACCGGCGGGCTCGGCGCCATGCTCGGCGAGCGCTTCTCGGCCGACCAGGTGGGGTTCGACGCCATGCTGCGCACCATCGCCCGGCGCGGCCTCTACTACCTCGATGCCCGGCCCGGGGCTCCGCACCCGCCGTTCGCCTGGGGCACCAGCGTGAGCGTGATCCTCGACCGCCACGGCGCCCCGGGCGCGTTCGACCGCCACCTCGCCGCACTGGAGACCATCGCCCGCCGCCAGGGCTGGGCGCTCGGCTATCTCGGCGCCCCCGCGCCGCGCTACGTGCGCAAGCTCGCCGCCTGGACGGCGACGCTGGACGCGGCGGGCTTCGTGCTGGCCCCGCCGAGCGCGCTCATCACCGCCCCGCCGGCGAGCCGGCCGTGAGGAAGCCGGCGCGATGAGCGGATTGCCCTACCGGCCCAACGTCGGCGCCGTGCTGTTCAACCGCGCCGGGCTGGTGCTGGTGGCCCGGCGGGCGGATTTTCCCAATGCCGAGGGCGCGCCGGGCGGCTGGCAACTGCCGCAGGGCGGGATCGACGAGCAGGAGGACCCGCGCGCGGCGGTGTTGCGCGAACTCGCCGAGGAGATCGGCACCGACCGCGCCGAGATCATCGGCGAGCACCCGGAGTGGCTGACCTACGACCTGCCGCCCGCACTGCTCGGCCGCGCGCTCGGCGGCCGCTACCGCGGCCAGCGCCAGCGCTGGTTCGCGCTGCGCTTCCTCGGCGAGGATGCCGACATCCGCCTCGACGCCGACCCCCACCCCGAGTTCGACGCCTGGCGCTGGTCGGCACTCGCCGAGCTGCCGGCGCTGGCGGTGGGCTTCAAGCGCGCGATCTACGATACGCTCGCCGCCTCCTTCGCCCGCTTCGCGCAGCCCGGGGCCGGTCGGTGAGCGGGACCGAAGACCCCCATCTCGCCCGCTGGAACCAGCGATTCTCCGCCGAGGACTATGTCTTCGGCACCGCGCCCAATGCGTTCCTCGCCGCCCACGCGCCGCTGCTGCGCCCGGGGATGAAGGCGCTCGCGGTCGCCGACGGGGAGGGGCGCAACGGCGTCTTTCTCGCCGAGCGCGGGCTCGATGTGCTCGCGGTCGATTTCTCGCCGGTCGCGCTGGCCAAGGCGCAGCGGCTGGCGGCGGCGCGCGGGGTGAGGATGCGGACCGAACGGGCCGATCTCGCCACCTGGGACTGGGGCGGACCGCGCTTCGACCTGGTCGCCGCGATCTTCATCCAGTTCGCCGGCCCGGAGCTGCGCCCGCTGCTGTTCCGCCGCCTGCGCGAGGTGCTGGTGCCGGGCGGGCTGCTGATCCTCCAGGGCTACCGCCCCGAGCAGATCGGCCACGGCACCGGCGGGCCTTCGAGCCCGGAGAATCTCTATACCGAGGCGATGCTGCGCGAGGCCTTCGCGGGCATGGAGATCCTCGAACTCGCAGCCGAGGACCGGGTGATCGAGGAGGGGGCGGGGCATCGCGGCCTCTCCGCCCTGATCGGGATGGTGGCGCGGGCGCCGGGCGCCCGCTATCCCGGCCAGGGCAGCGAGTAGGTGCGCAGGTTGGTGTAGGACTTCATCGTCTCCACCACGCCTTCCTTGTAGCCGAGGCCGGAATCCTTGATGCCGCCGAAGGGGGACATCTCGGTACGGTAGCCCGGCACCTCCCACACGTTCACCGTGCCGACGTCGAGCCCGTGGATGAAGCGGGTGACGTGGTCGAGCCGGTTGGTGCAGACGCCCGAGGAAAGCCCGAAGGCGGTGGAATTGGAGATGCGGATCACCGCCTCGATGTCGTCGGGGCAGCGGAGCAGCGGGATGACCGGGCCGAAGGTCTCCTCGCGCACCAGCTCGCAGGCATGGGGCACGCGATCGAGGAGGGTGGGCGGGTAGAGGGCGCCGGCGCGCTGGTGGCCGTGGAGCAGCACCGCGCCCTCGGCGAGCGCGTCATCGACACGGCGCTCGAACAGCCTGGCGGCGCGTTCGTCGATCACCGTGCCGATGTCGGTGGCCGGGTCCATGGGATCGCCGGCCTTGAGCGTGCGGGTGATGGCGAGGCAGGCCTCGGCGAAGGCGTCGGCGACGCTCTCGACGACGAGGACGCGCTTGACCGCGGTGCAGCGCTGGCCGGAGTTCTTGGTGGCGCCGAGCACGGCGAGCCGGGCGGCGCGGGCGAGATCGGCGTCCTCCATCACGATCAGCGGGTCGTTGCCGCCGAGTTCGAGGATGAGGCGGCGGTAGCCGGCGCGCTCGGCGATGGTTTTGCCGACCCGCACCGAGCCGGTGAAGGTGACGAGATCGGCGTCCGGATCGGTGATCATCGCATCACCGATGCTGGCGGGGGTGCCGGTGACGACCTGGAGCATCTCCGGCGGCAGGCCGCATTCGTAGAGCAGATCGGCGAGCAGCAGCGCGGTGAGCGGGGTGAGTTCGGTGGGCTTGAGCACGACCCGGTTGTTGGTGGCGATGGCGGGTGCGAGCTTGTGCGCGACCATGTTGAGCGGATGGTTGAACGGGGTGATGGCCGAGATCACGCCGAGGAGCGGCAGGCGCAGCGTGGAGATGCGGCGGGCCTGGCCGTGGTGGGTGATGTCGCAGGCGAAATTCCCGCCGTCGTCGCCGATCGCGAGTTGGCCGGTGAGCGTGAAGACATCGCAGGCGCGGCCGACCTCGTAGAGCGAATCCTTGAGCGAGAGGCCGGATTCGGCGGTGATGAGGCGGGCGATCTCCTCGCGCCGGGCGGCGAGCTTCTCGGCCGCCGTGAGCAGGATGCGCTGGCGCTGGTGGCGGGTGAGCGGGGAGCGGAAGGCGCGGGCCGAGGCGAAGGCGGCACGCACGTGCTCGGGGCGGCCCGCCGGCACGGTGCCGACGACGGCGCCGGTGTAGGGATTGAAGACCTCGACCACATCATCGATGCGCACCGGACGGCCGGCGATGCGCATGGCCTCGCGGCGGAGGGGAGCGGGGAGCGGGGTGTCCATCATCGGCGTACTCCGGGGCTGCGCAGATTTCCAGCAGGAAGAGGTTTTTTCTTGAAAGAAAGAACCAAAGGACTTTCGCGGTCTATTCGGGTGCCGGTGCGACCAGGTTGAGGGCGACGTCGAAGACGTCGAAATTGCGCAGGCTGCGGCCTTCGGGAATCATGACCCGGCGGTTGAGGATCATCGGCACGCGCTGTTCGCTGAGGCCGCCGTGCGAGCGCAGGGGTTCGCTGAGGCCGGAGAGATCGTGGCCCGCCGGGCTGGTGCCGAGCACCTTGTGGCGGGTGGAAATGACCACCAGATCGCCGATGCGGTCGGGCGGAAGTTCGAGGCGGGCGCAGGCTTCCTCGCGGCCGAGGACGAGTTCGACGCCGGCGACGGCGGCGAGCGCCGCGGCGAGGCCGGCGCGGTCTGCGGTGGCGGGGAGATAGACGGTGGCGAAGGAGCCGAGCGCGCCGTGGTGGGCCACATAGGGGTCGGTGATGGGCAGGATCACCCGCGCGCCGGCGCCGCCCGGCTGGGCGTCGAACCAGTCCTGGAGGTAGAGCACGTCGGGGCTGCCGTCGGGCAGGTGCTTGTCGTTCATGCCGTGATCGGCGGTCAGCGCGAGGATGCAGCCGGTGGCGTCGAGCTGGCCGAGGTAGCGGTCGATCATGGCGTAGAAGCCATCGGCGAGCGCCGAGCCGGGGCCGGCCCTGTGCTGGATGTAGTCGGTGGTGGAGAGATACATCAGATCGGGGCGCTCGCGGCGCAGGAGCGAGACCCCGGCGGCGAAGACCAGCTCCGAAAGTTCGGCGGAATAGACTTCGGGGCGGGCCATGCCGAGACGTTCGAGCACCCGCTCGATGCCGTTGGACGCGAGCGTCGCCTCGTGCGCGCGCTCCGCCGAAAACGCGATGGCACGCGACAGGTCGAGCCCGTGGCCGAGCAGGGCGCGCAATTTGTCCTTCGCGGTGACCATGGCGACCTTCGCGCCGGCTTCCTGGAAGGCGGCGAGAATGGTCGGCGCGCGCAGGAATTTCGCGTCGTTCATCATCACCTCCTCGCCGGTCGCGGGATCGAGGAAGTAGTTGCCGGTGATGCCGTGCACCGCGGGCGGACGGCCGGTGACCAGGGAGAGATTGTTGGGGTTGGTGAAGCTCGGCATCGCCGAGAGTGCGGTGAGTGCTGCGCCCTCGGCGATCAGGCGGGCGAAATTGGGGGCGAGGCCGGCGGCGATGGCGGCTTCGATGTAGCCCGGCTCGGACCCGTCGATGCAGACGACGACGGTGGGCACGCGGGGAAAGCGATAGCTGCGGCCATTGCAGGTGACGAGGCGCGCGGCAGCGGGAGCGTGCGTGTCCATGCGGCTTCTCCTTCAGGCGGCGCGGGCGGGGGCGAGGCGGACGCCGAGTTCGCCGAGCACCGCGGCGGCGGCGGCGAGGAACGCGTCCATCTCGGCGAGCCCGACGCGCCCGATGCAGCCGATGCGGAACGACGGCGCGACGGTCAGCTTGCCCGGATAGATGAGGAAGCCGCGCGCCGCGAGAGCTTCGTAGAAGCGGGGAAACTCGAAGGCGGGATCGGCGGGCATGTGGAAGGTGACGATGATCGGCGCTTGCAGCGCAGCGGGCAGCAGCGGGCGGAAGCCGAGCGCGCCCATCCCTTCAATCAGGCGCGCACAATTGGCCCGGTAACGCGCCCCGCGACCCTCCTGCCCCCCCTCGGCCGCGAATTCCGCCAGCGCCTGGTGCAGGGCGGCGATGACGTGGGTGGGGGGCGTGAACCGGTACTGCCCGGTCGCTTCCAGCGCGCGCGCCTGGTCGGCGAGATCGAGCGAGAGGGTGGTGGCGTTGCCGGCGGCGGCGGCGAGCGCCGCGCGCTCGCACAGCACGAAGCCGAGCCCGGGCACGCCTTCGAGGCATTTGTTGGAGGACGCGGCCAGCGCCTGGAATCGGGTCGTGCGGGCATCGAGCGGCAGCGCCCCGAACGCGCTCATCGCATCGACGAGCAGGGCGCGCCCGGCGGCCGCGGTGACGGCCGCGAGCTCGGCCAGGGGATTGAGGATGCCGCTGGTGGTTTCGCAATGCACCGCGAAGACGTGGGTGATGGCGGGATCGGCGGCGAGGGCGGCGGCGAGCGCGCCCGCATCGGGCGGCGTGTCTTCGGCGGTCGCGAGCACGAGATGGGCCCGGCCGGCGATTTCGAGGATGCGGCGGGCGCGCTCTCCGTAGGCGCCGTTGACCAGCAGCAGCGCCTTGCCCGCGCGGGGGATGAAGCTGGTCAGCATCGCTTCCACCGCGAAGGTGCCGGAGCCCTGCATCGGCACGGCGAGATGGCTCGTCCCGGCGTGGACGACGGCGGGGAGGGCGGCGAGCACGGCGCGGTTGAGGGCGATGAAGCCGGGATCCCGCGAGCCCCAGTCATGCAGCATGGCGGCCTTGACGCCGCGCGAGGTGGTGAGCGGGCCGGGAGTGAGCAGGAAGGGGTCGCCGGTTTCGGTGAGGGCGCGGGGGGGCGGCATCCGGGGTCTCCATCGCAACGGGCGCAGGATGGGCCAGCGGCTTTCATTGGTCAAATACATGATGTTGATATCTGGCATAGACCAGATCTATGTATTGGCGGGATGGTCACCCTCACCCTGCTGCGCGCCTTCCACCGGGTCGCCGAAGCCGGCGGTGTCACCGCCGCCGCCCGCGCCGCCGCGGTGAGCCAGCCCACGCTTTCCGCCCAGATCCGCGCCCTGGAAGCGGCGAGCGGGGCGAGCCTGTTCAACCGGCGCGGCCGGCGCATCAGCCTCACCCCGCTCGGGCAGAGTCTGTTCGCCATCACCGCCCGGCTGTTCGCCGCCGAGGGGGAGGCGCGCGCGCTGCTCGCCGGCGGGGACGGGGGCGGGGGAGGGTTCCTGCGGCTCGCCGCCGACAGCCCGGTGCACGTGATGGGCGCGCTCGCAGCGCTGCGCCGCCGCGACGACGGCGTGGGATTCAGCCTGCGCACCGGCAATTCGGCCGAGGTCGTGCGCACGATCCTCGATTTCGAGGCCGACCTCGGCGTCACCGCGCGGCAGACCTCCGACCCGCGCCTCCATTGCCGCGCGCTGCGCGAGGACCGGCTGGTGCTGTTCGTGCCCCGCGCCGACCCCTGGGCCGGGCGCGGCGAGGTGCGGCTCGCCGAACTCGCCACCCGCGACCTGGTGTTGCGCGAGCGCGGTTCGGTGACGCGGGAGGTGTTCGAGACCCGGCTCGGCGAGGCCGGGGTGCGGCCGCGCCGCCTGGTCGAGGTGGAAACCCGCGAGGCGGTGCGCGAGGCGGTGGCCGCGGGCTTCGGTGTCGGCGTGGTGTTCGCGGCCGAACTCGGCGCGGACGCGGACCTGCACGCGCTCGCCGTGGCGGACGCCGATCTGGCGGTGACCGAATATCTGGTCTGCCTCGAGGAGCGCCGCCGCCAGCCGCTGCTGCGGCGCTTCCTCGAACTCGCGGCCGCGGCGGCCGGATCTTAGAACCTCCGAACCATCTACGAACCGCTGAACCAGTTGTAGCCCTGGTCTTCCCAGTAGCCGCCGGGATAGCGGTTGGTGACGCCCAGTGCCACCAGCGACTTCGGGTTCTTGAAGCCGAGCTTGGTGGGGATGCGCAGGCGCAGCGGGAAGCCGAAGGGCGGGGTCAGCGGCTGGCCGAGGAAGTCGAGCGCGAGGATGGTCTGGGGGTGGAGGGCGGAGGCCATGTCGATGCTCGAATGGTAGCCGTCGGCGCAGCGGAAGGAGAGGTAGCGGGCACCGAGATCGGCGCCGACGCGGCGCAGGAACCAGCCGAGCGGCACGCCGCTCCACTGCCCGATCACCCGCCAGCCCTCGACGCAGACCAGCCGCGTGATCTGGCTCGCCTGCGGCGCGGCGCGGAAATCGGCCAGCCGCCAGGGGCGCTTTTCGGCGATGGCGCCGAACAGATCGAGGTGCCAGAGCGCGCCATCCACCACCCGGACATGCTCGATCGTGTAGTAGGCGTTGAAGCGCGGCGGGCGGGTGATCGCCGCGGCGGGGAAGGTCGGCGCCAGCGTCGCGGGGTCGAACAGCGCCGCCTGCACGCGGTCGTTCCAGCGCGACAGCAGATGCAGGAAGCGGTCGGCGAGGTCGGGGTGGTTGGGATGGTCGAAGTTGCAGCCGCCGAGCAGGCCGAGGGCGCCGAAGGAGAGTGCGCGGCCGAGCAGGCGGCGGCGGTCGAGATCGCTGCTCATGGCACGCTCTCCTCGTGCAGGCGCCCGCCGGTGATCATCGGCGCCAGCACCTTCGGCACCGCCGCCACCAGCACCAGATGCACGACGAGGAAGGCGACGATGCCGCTCATCGCCGCGAAATGCAGGAAGCGCGTCTCGCGGAAGCCGCCGAGGAGATCGGACAGCCACCACAGCTGCACCGGCTTCCAGAAGGCGAGGCCGGTGACGATGGAGAGCGTGCCGCAGGCCAGGACGCCGAGATAGAGCAGCCGCTGCACGGCGTTGTAGCGGCCCGGCCGGTGCGGCAGGCGGAAGGTCGCGGCGAGCCAGAGATCGCGCAGCACCGCGCGCGGCGAAAGCGGCAGGAAGCGCCGCCGGAAATGGCCGGAAGCGGTGCCCCACACCAGATAGGCGAGCCCGTTCAGCACGAACAGCCACATGGCGGCGAAGTGCCACGCGATGGCGCCGGCGAGCCACTCGCCGATGGTGATCGACGGCGGGATGGTGAAGCGGAAGAGCTGGTGCGCGTCGTAGATCTGCCAGCCGCTGCCGATCATGATCACGAGCGCGAGCGCGTTGAGCCAGTGCATCAGCCGCAGGGGCCAGGGGTGGATGGGTCGTGCTGCCATAGGGTCCTCCACCGTCACGGCAGGAACATCGCGCGCGCCGGGACCGCGCGTCGAGGTATCGAACCCATGCCCGAACGGCATTGGCACCGGGCCGCGCCGGCCGCGATGTTGGCCGCCGTGGCGATACCCGCCACCGAACCGAGCAGAACGGAGCGACCGATGAACCGCTTTCTTCCTCTTCTCGCGCTGGCCGGAGGCCTCGCGACCGGCGGGCTCGCAGCGCGCGGCGCGCTGGCGGCCGACGCTGCCACCGCGGGCGGCAGTGCCATGGGGCACACGAGCGCGATGAGCCACCCCAGCCCGATGGCGCACTGCGTCAACGGCAAGGACGCGATGGGCCACGCCTGCAACGCGGCGAGCCCGATGGCGCATGGCGCGATGAGCCACGCAGCCGCCGGCGGCGCCATGTCCCACACCAGCCAGTAGCGCAGAGCGGAAGGCACGCCAGCGGCGGCCCGCGGCGGGAGCGCGGGTCTTGCCCGCAGGCGCGCCAGCGGCGCAGGCTCGGCCCCGGGAACCAGGGAGTGGCGCGGAAATGAGCGGTGAGACCCCGTTGCAAGGCCGGCTCGACCAGCGCCGCGCCGCCCAGAACGCGGAGGTTCGCGCCGCCTACGAGGCGATGATGGCGGAGATCGCCCGCGCCGGGGCGGGCGGGCAGGTGATCGCCGAGGGCGCGGGGTTTCCCGACTTCATGCTCCCCAACGCCGAGGGCGGGCTGGTCGCGCTCGCCGATCTGCTGGCGCAGGGGCCGCTCGTCGTCACCTTCTTCCGCGGCGACTGGTGCCCCTATTGCCGCCTCACCCTCGAGGCGCTGGCCGCCGCCCTGCCCGAGATCGAGGCCGCCGGCGGTAGCCTGGTCGCCGTCACCCCCGAGACCGGGGGGCGCGCGCTCGACGCCAAGCTGCGCCATGGCGCGCGCTTCGAGGTGCTTTCCGACGTCGATTGCGGGCTCGGGATGCTGTGCGGGGTGGTGTTCCGCACCCCCGAGGTCTATCGCGCGCTGCTGCTGCGCCACGGCACCGACCTCGCGGAGCGCCACGGCAACGCCGCCTGGTGGCTGCCGATTCCGGCGAGCTTCGTGCTCGACCGGCAGGGCATCGTGCGCTGGCGGTTCGTCTCGCTCGACTTCACCCGCCGCGCCGAGCCGACCGCCATCGTCGCCGCGCTGCGCACGATGGCACTTCCGGGCGGGTGAGGCGGCGATGGAACTCGCCCAGGTCCGCTATTTCGTCACCCTCTGCCGGACCCTGAACTTCACCCGCGCGGCGGAGGCCTGCAACGTCAGCCAGCCGGCGCTGACGAGGGCGGTGCAGAAGCTGGAGGACGAACTGGGCGGGCCGCTGCTCTATCGCGAGCGGGCGCTGACCCAGTTGACCGAACTCGGCCGCACCATGCGCCCCCACCTCGAGGCGATGCTGGCGGCGGCGGAGGCGGCGCACGAGATCGCCCGCGCCCGGCGCGGCGGCGAGCCGGCGCGGCTGCGGCTCGGGCTGGGGCCGGCGATCGGGGCCGGACGGGTCGCGCCGGTGGTGCGCGAGCTCGCCCGCCGCTGGCCCGAGATCGCGGTGCAGTTCGAGGAAGGCGGGCCGGCGATGCTGGCCGAGGCGCTGCTGGCGGACACGCTCGACTGCGCGCTGCTGGCCGAGGCGCCGGACCTGCCGGAGCGGCTGAACCGCTGGCCGCTCTACGCCGAGGGCTGCGTCGTCGTGCTGCCCGCCTCTCACCCGCTGGCGGCACGGGAGCGCATCACGGGGGAGGATCTCGCCGGCGAGACGCTGCTCGCGGGCACCCGCTGCGGCGGCTTCGCGCAGGCGCTGGCGGCCGGGATGGCGGGCGTGATGATCCGCGATTGCGGCGGCGGCTGGCCGCAACTGCTCGATCTCGTCGCCGCCGGCCTCGGGCTCGCGCTGTTGCCGGAAGGGTTGGCGCTGCCCGCGGGGCTGGCGGCGCGGCCGCTCGAACGGCCGGCGCTGGCCCGGCGGGTGATGCTGGCGGCGGTGGCAGGACGGCCGCAGGGGCCGGCGGTCGCGAACTTCGTCAAGCTCTGCCGGGCGCGCAGCTTCGC
>DAHWFB010000009.1 GCA_027326105.1 Acetobacteraceae bacterium | reverse complement strand
CCCGACCCGTCGGCGATCGCCGGGCATCTCACCGCCAACGGGCAACTGGTGCTGATCAACCAGTCCGGGGTGGTGTTCCTGCCCGGTTCGCAGGTCAACGCCGCGGCCATCGTGGTCTCCACCGCCAATGGCTCGACGCGGAGCTTCATGGCCGGGCACCTGGTGCTGAACCAGCCCGGCAAGCCGGGGGCGCGGATCGTCAATGCCGGGCAGATCACCGCCAGGCAAGCGGGGCTGGTCGGCCTCGTCGCCCCGCAGGTGGTCAATTCCGGGGTGATCACGGCGAAACTCGGCCATGTCGTGCTCGCCGGGCGGCCGGAGGCGACGCTCGATCTCTATGGCGACGGGCTGCTTTCGCTCGACGTGCAGGGGGCGGTGAAGTCGCTGCCCGGCGGGGGGACGGCGCTGGTCACCAACTCGGGCACCATCCTCGCGCGAGGCGGGTCGGTGACGCTGACCGCGGCGCAGGCGGCGGGGCTGGTCACCAATCTGGTCACCGCCGGCGGCAGGATCGACGTTTCCAGCGCGGCGGGGACGGGCGGGGCGATCTCGATCCAGGGGGTGGGCGGCAGCGTCACCGTGGCGGGCAGCCTGCTCGCCGGTGGGGCCACGACGGGGGGGACGGTGGCGGTGAACGCCACCGGCGACGTCCATCTCACCCATACCGCGGTGGTCTCGGCCGATGGCGCGGCGGGCGGCGGCACCATCGCCATCGGCACCACGCTGGCCCGCGCGGCGGGCGGCCCGGGCACGGTCTCCACCCGCACCGCCGGATCGGTGACGGTCGACCAGGGGGCGACGCTTTCGGCCGATGCGCTGCAAAGCGGCAACGGCGGGACCATCACCCTGCTTTCCACCGGCACCACCCTCTTCGCCGGCAGCCTCTCCGCCCAGGGCGGCGCATTCGGCGGCAACGGCGGCAGGCTGGAGGTTTCGGGCGAGACCCTCGGCTTCACCGGCACCGCCGACACCCTCGCCGGCCATGGCGCGACCGGCAATCTGCTGCTCGATCCGGGCCTCGTCGTGATCAGCCATGGTGCGGGCGGCAGCACCGCCGGCCCCACGGTGACCGACGGGGCGCTGAACGCGGCGCTCGCTACCACCAGCGTCACCATCACCACCAATCAGGGGGCGGCTGGCACCGGGCCGGCCATCATCGTCAACGGCACGGCGGACACCGGCGGCGCCGCTTCGGTCTCCTGGTCGAGCGGGACGACGCTGAGCCTGGTCTCGGCGGGGGACATCACGGTGGATGCCGGCGGGTCGGTCTCCGGCAATGGTGCACTGTCCCTCAACGCCGCCGGCAACATCACCGACAACGGCACGCTCGCCACCACCGCCACCATGACGCTCGTCGCCACCACCGGCAACATCACCGACAACGGCACCGGCACCATCACCGCCGGCACGCTCACCGGGTCGGCCGGCGGCTTGGTGAGCCTCACCGACGGCTCCACCAACCTGGTCACGACGCTCGGCGATTTCACCGCAACGCAGACCTTTGCGCTGAGTACGGCGGGCGCGGTCACGGTCGCGGGAACGGTCCTCTCGCTCGGCCACTTCCTGACATTCGTCGGCTCCGGCTTCATCGGCATCACCACCGCGAGCGGCGACATCACGCTCGGCACCGGCGCGACCGCGGGGGTGCTGCAAACGCTGGGCTCGAGCGGATCGGTCTCGCTCAATGCCAACACCGGGGCGATCAGTGAGCCCAACGGGCAGGTGATCACCAGCTCCCTCTCGAGCTTCAGCCAGAACAGCACGGTGCTCGACGGCGCCAATCTGGTGCAGGCCATCCTCCAGGGCCAGACCACGGGCGCGGGCAGCGACTTCAGCTTCTATGACACCACGACGCTGTTCATCGAGGGCGTCATCTCGGTCGCCAACGGGCGCTCGATCACGCTGCACGCCGACCAGATGGTCGCGAGCGGGAGCGATTCGGGGCCGGGGCAGATCGAGGCGCCGGGCGGGACCGTGACCCTGGCGGGCTATACCCCCGGATTGCCGATCGACGTGCTCGCCAACACGAACGTCCCGGGCAGTCTCTCGCTGCAGACCCAGAACGGCGGGGTTCTCGGCGAATTCTTCAACGGCTCGGCCTTCGTGCCCTTCATCACCACCGCCACCCTGGTTCTCGGGGATCCGGTCGCCGGGCCGGTAACGATCGAGACGCCGCTCGATCTGTCCAATCTGGGCATCTCCACCCTGGTGCTCGATTCGGCCGGCGCGGTGAGCGAGAGCGGGCCCGGCGGGCTCACGGTGGCGACGCTTTCGGGCAGCGCTGCGAGCGCCACCCTCGACGGCACCAATACCCTCACCGACCTCGGCAACTTCTCCACCACCGGCGACTTCGCGTTGACCAATGACCAGACGCTGAACATCACCGGCGCGCTCGCCGCCGCCAACGCCACCCTGATCAGCCCCGGCGCGCTGCTGTTCGGCGGCACGGCAACCGTCCCCGGCACGCTCACGCTCACCGCCGGTACCGGCATCCTCTTCGCCAACAGCGGCAGCCTCGCCGCCGGCACACTCACCGGCTCGACCCCGGGCGTGGCCGATTTCGGCTCCGGCCAGTCCGTCGGCACGCTCGGCGCCTTCACCGCGAGCGATTTCACCCTCTCGAACGCGGCCGCGCTGACGCTGGCCGGCCCGCTCGACGCCGGAACCTTCTCGGTGCTCTCCGCCGGCAGCTTCACCCTGGCCGGCGACATCGTGACCGACGCCGGCACCCTCGGACTGAACACCGCGGGCGGCAGCTTCCAGCAGGTCGGCACCAGCACCATCACCGGATCCGGGGTCACCATCCTGGTTCCCGGCCCGGGACGGGCGAATTTCAACAATCTCCAGGCGCCGAACAGCGGGCTGACGCTGAACATCGGCTCCGGCACCGGAACCGGCTTCATGCAGGTGGGCAACCTCGCGGTGGTCGGCGCCGGCGGGTCGAGCCTGCTGTTCGGCACCGTCAACGACATCGCGGGCTTCCCGGCGGCGCGCCAGGCCACCATCACCCCGGCGCCTTCGCCCAACTATCTCTTCAACCTCTGCGAGATCGAGGTCGGGGTCTGCCTGCCGGAATCGCTGCCCCTGCCTCCGCCCGCCGCCTTCCTCGCCGGCATCCTCCCCTTCGTGCCCACCCTGCCGCAAGTGCCGGAGATCATCCCGGCCGGCTTGCCGCTCTACCCCGAACCCCCCGACAGCCCGCTGCCCCTGGTTGCCAACATCGATTACTGACTTGATATAAAGATATAAACATATCAGCATATTCTTATGAACGAGCCCGGCAACCTCCTGGGCGGGGAGAGTTCGCCCTATCTCCTGCAGCATGCGGGCAACCCGGTGCATTGGCGCCCGTGGGGGGCGGCGGCGCTGGCGGAGGCGGCACGGCGGGGGCGGCCGATCCTGCTCTCGATCGGCTACGCCGCCTGCCACTGGTGCCACGTGATGGCCCACGAATCCTTCGAGGACGAGGAAACCGCACGCCAGATCAACGAGTTTTTCGTCGCGGTGAAGGTGGATCGGGAGGAACGGCCCGACATCGACCATATCTACATGAGCGCGCTGCACGCCATGGGGGAACCGGGCGGCTGGCCGCTGACCCTGTTTCTCACCCCGTCCGGCACGCCCTTCTGGGGTGGCACCTATTTTCCGCCGGTGCCGCGCTGGGGGCGGCCTTCGTTCCGCCAGGTGCTGGCCGCCGTCGCCGATGCCTGGGCACGCGAGGGCGAGCGCATCGCCGCTGACGGCGCCGCCTTCCGCCGGCTGCTCGCCGGCCTCGCCGCAACCGCGCCGGGGGGTGCGATCGAGGGCGGGACACTTGCGGCGGTGGCGGCGCGGCTGGTTTCGGCGATGGATCCCGTGCAGGGTGGGTTTCGCGGCGCGCCGCGCTTTCCCAACCCGCCGGTGTTCCGCTTCCTCTGGCAGGAGGCGCATCGCTCCGCCGACGCGGCCGCGGCGGAGGCGGTGCGGTGCCTGCTGCGCGGCATGTCCATGGGCGGCATCTACGACCATCTCGGCGGCGGCTACGCACGCTACTCCACCGATGCCGAGTGGCTGGTGCCGCACTTCGAGAAGATGCTCTACGACAACGCACAAATCCTTGAACTTCTGACATTCGTGCACGCCGACGCGGCTTCGGACCTGACCCGCGCGCGGGCGGAGGAGACGGTCGGCTGGCTCGCCTCGGTGATGGCCACCGCGCCGGACGCCGCCGGCGACCGTGCCTTCGCCGCCGCCGAGGACGCCGATTCGGAGGGCGAGGAGGGCAAATTCTACGTCTGGGACCCGGCCGAAATCGCCGCGGTCCTGGGCACCGAGGCCGCGTTCTTCGCCCGCTTCTACGAACTCGGCGCGCACGGCAACTGGGAGGGGCGGATCGTGCTGCGGCGGATCGCGCCCCTGGCCGCGCCGGAGGAAGAGCGCCGGCTGGCGGCTGCGCGGGCCGCGCTGTTCGCCCATCGTGCGCTGCGCCCGCGCCCGGCCCGCGACGACAAGGTGCTCGCGGACTGGAACGGGCTCGCGATCCTGGCCCTTGCCCGCGCTTCGGCGGTGTTCGACCGGCCCGACTGGCGGGCGTTGGCCGAAAGCGCGTTCCGCTTCGTGCGCGCAGCGCTCGGCGGCGCGGATGGGCGGGTGGCGCACGCCTGGCGGTTGGGGCGGGTTTCGGCGCGCGGCCTGCTCGACGACCAGGCGGCGATGGCGCGCGCCGCGCTGGCGCTGTTCCAGGCCACCGGCGACGGGTTCTACCTGGAGGAGGCGCGCGGCCTGGTCGCGGCGACGGAGCGGTGGTTCGCGGCGCCCTCGGGAGCGTTCTTCAGCGAACCGGCGGATGCCGCCGATCTGCCGCTCGGCCCCGCCGCGCGCACCCTGTCGGCGGCCTGCGGGGTGACCCCCGCGGGCAACGGGATGATGGCGGAGGTGCTCGCGGCACTCTGGCACCTCACCGGGGAGGAGGCGTTCGCCGCCCGCGCCGGGGCGGTGATCGGCGCATTTTCGGGGGCGCGGGAGGGGCTGGCGGGATGCCCCACCCTGCTCGCCGCGGCTGATCTGCTGGAGAATGCCACCATCGTGGTGGTGGCCGGCGATAGCGACGCCGCGGGCCGCGCGGCGTTGCTGGCGGCGGCGCGGGCGGCCGCGGACCCGGCGGCGCTGGTGGTGCCGCTGGTGCCCGCCACGGTGCTGGCCCCGGCCCACCCCGCCTTCGGCAAGCATAGCGCGGGCCCGGCGGCCTTCGTCTGCCGTGGCGGGGTCTGTGCGCCGCCGGTCGGCGACCCGGCAGCGCTGCGCGCGCTGCTACGCCGACCGGCGGCGGTTCCCCCCGTCGCACCGGCCGCGGCGGTTGGCGCCGAGCGCGGCGGCGGTGTTTGATCAATAGAAAATGAAAGCGAAAATCCCGCCGCTACGCCTTCCGCGACGAGTTCTTCTCCTCGATGCGTCCGAGTTGACGGGCGCTCGCGGTTTGGCTTTCCTTCAGCCGTTCGGCGGCGGTCTTCTTGGGTTTCTTGGCTTCGCGGGTGGAGCGCTTCTGTCCCTTGGCCATGGCTCTCTGTCCTTTCGACGGGTTCTTGCCGCGATCATGGCACGGATGGCGCAGACAAGCACCACGATCTTGCGCGGCGGCGCGGCGGACGCGCAGCCTTCGCCGGCCAGCATGTGCGAAGGGGCGCGCCGGAATCGCCACTCGGAACCGCCGCTCCAGTTCGCCACCTGAAACCCGGGGAAGGATCTCCTGCCCGTGCCCATCGATCCGCCTACAAGGCCCGTCCGCCTTCCGCCCGGCCTCTCGCTCGAACTCCGTCGGGGCGACATCACCGCCCAGCCCGACCTCGACGGCATCGTCAACGCCGCCAACGCGGCCCTTCTGCCCGGGGGCGGGGTGGCGGGGGCGATCCACCGCGCCGCCGGGCCGGGACTCGCGGCCGAGTGCCGTCCGCTCGCGCCGATCCGCCCCGGCCAGGCGGTACTGACCGGTGGCCATGCGCTGCCCAACCGTTTCGTCATCCACTGCCTCGGCCCGGTCTATGGGGAGGACGAGCCCGCGGCCGAACTGCTGGCCGCCTGCTACCGCAACGCGCTCGCGCTCGCCGGCGCCCACGGCATCGCCCGGATCGGATTTCCCGCCATTTCCACCGGCATCTTCGGCTACCCGCTGGAGGAAGCCGCGGCGGTCGCCTTCGATGCCATCCTCGCCCCCGGCGCTGTCCCGCCCGGCCTCACCCTCATCCGCTTCGTCCTCTTCGACGCCGCCGCCCTGCGCGTCCATCTCGCGGCGCTGCACGCCCGCCTCGCCCCCGACGGCCCGGCCGCAAAGTAACCAGGCGAACGTTCTTTGGTTCTTTCTTTCAGGAAGGAACCACCTCGAACAACGGCGGCAAAAAACATCCATCCGTATGGGCAGGTTCCCTGCCTGGCCGTATGGGCAGGTTCCCTGCCTGGCGTTCGAGCCGCCATCCTCACCCCTTGCCGGCGCCGGGGGGAGGCTCTATCGCAGCCCATCCGAGGGGAGAACCGCCATGGCCGCCATTACCGACATCACCGCCCGCGAGATCCTGGATTCCCGTGGCAACCCCACCGTGGAGGTGGAGGTCACGCTGGAATCGGGCGCGATGGGCCGCGCCGCGGTCCCCTCCGGCGCGTCTACCGGTGCCCACGAGGCGGTCGAGCTGCGCGACGGCGACCCCGCCCGCTTCGGCGGCAAGGGCGTGACCCAGGCGGTCGGCAATGTCGAGGGCGAGATCTTCGAAGCACTCTCCGGGCTCGATGCCGGCGAGCAGATCCGCATCGACGAGACCATGATCGACCTCGACGGTACGCCCAACAAGGGCCGCCTCGGCGCCAACGCCATCCTCGGCGTCTCCATCGCGGTGGCCAAGGCGGCGGCGGAGGATCTCGGCCTGCCGCTGCACCGCTACCTCGGCGGCGTGTTCGCCCGCATCCTGCCGGTGCCGATGATGAACATCGTCAACGGCGGCAAGCACGCCGACAACCCCATCGACATCCAGGAATTCATGATCCAGCCGGTCGGCGCCGCTTCCGTGGCCGACGCCGTGCGCATGGGCGCGGAAGTATTCGCGGCCCTGCGCAAGGCGCTCGCCGCCGCCGGCCACAACACCAACGTCGGTGACGAGGGCGGCTTCGCGCCCGGCCTGCGCTCGGCGGACGAGGCTTTGGGTTTCATCACCCGGGCGATCGAGGCCGCCGGCTACCGGCCGGGCGAGGAGGTGATGCTCGCGCTCGACTGCGCGGCGAGCGAGTTCTACGACAACGGCGCCTATGTGCTGGCCGGCGAGGGCCGCACCCTCGATGCCGCCGGCATGACCGCCTACCTCGAGGATCTCGCCTCCCGCTACCCGATCTCCTCGATCGAGGACCCGCTCGCCGAGGACGATTGGGAAGGCTGGGCCGGCCTCACCGCAGCACTCGGCGGGCGGATGCAGATCGTGGGAGACGATATCTTCGTCACCAACCCCGAGCGGCTTTCGCGCGGCATCGCCGCCGGCATCGCCAACTCCATCCTGGTGAAGCTCAACCAGATCGGCACCGTCTCGGAAACGCTGGAGGCGGTGGAAATGGCCCACCGCAACGGCTACACCGCGATCATCAGTCACCGCTCCGGCGAGACCGAAGACGCGACCATCGCCGATTTCTCGGTCGCCACCAACTGCGGGCAGATCAAGACCGGCAGCCTTTCGCGCAGCGACCGGGTGGCCAAATACAACCAGCTGATCCGCATCGAAGCCGCACTCGGCCCCTCCGGCCGCTTCGCCGGGCGCAGCATCCTCCGCCGCTGAAGGAGGCTCGCGCCTACCCCGCCTGGTCGGGCGGGGCGGGCGGCACGAAGAGCGGCGATCCGGTCGGCGCGGGCAAGGGGGCGGCGCTGACCGGGGGCAACGGCGGCGGCGGTGTCAACCCGGGCAAGGGCAGCGGCGCGCCGCCATCGCCAGTGGCGGAAGGTGCCGCCGGCGGGGGCGGCGGCGCGGGAGTGGCGTAGGCCTGTGAAGGCCCCGGCGCGGGCGGGTTGAGCGGCATCGGCCCCGGTGTTTCGCCGCCGGGCGCCAACCCCGAGGAAGGCGGCGGCACCGCCCCCTGCGCGCCTGGCGGCGCGTAAGCGTAGGGGGCCGGGAAATCCTGCGGCGGCGCCGCGCTTGGCGGTGCGGCAGACGCCGAAGGCGGCATCGGCCCGGCACCCGGCGGCGCGAAGGGGCTGGCCGGCGGATAAGAAGGCGGGGAATAGGGGCCTGGCGCGGGCGCGTTGTAGCTGTAGGGTGCTGGCGCATTCATGCCCGGCGGCGGGGTGTAGGCAAGGGGCGGGTAGGCCGGCGGAAATGCGGGCGCGTACCCCGGCGGATAGGCAGGCGGAGGCGGATAGTAGTAGGCCGGCGGGGGCGCCATCACCATGGGTGGGGGCGGAGGAGCGTAATAGTAGGGCGGCGGCCAGTAGGGGCGCGGTACCACCATCACCCGGAACCCCCATCCCGGGTGCCAGTAGGGATGGGGCTGCCAGCGCATCCAGGCCATTGCCGGGGTGGCAAACCCACCCACCGTTGCCGCCGCCACGAGAACGAAAACCACCCTGCGGCTACCCATGACGCCCGCTCCCGAAAAGGATCGCTTCGCCTGGGGAAAGATATCACAAGACCGCGACCGATGCTACCGCCGCGTGCGTTCGCACTGGCTGCGGCGTGGCCGCTATCGACCCGGAGGGGGTCATGCGTCTGTGGCTTCGTGCCCCGCTCGCCGGCACGCCGCAGGACGCCGAGGGTGGCATGAGGGTCGAGGGCGGGCGGATCGCCGAACCCGTTCCCCGCGCCGCCGCGCCGGCGGCGGTGGATGCGGCTTTCGACGCCTCCCGCCAGGTCCGTTCCGATCGGGTGATGGTGGCGGGGCGGTGGCGGGTGCTCGACGGCACCATCCCGGGGCTCGACCTCGCGGCACGGACCGCAGCCCACCGGGTGGCAGCCGCCCGCCTGCGCGCCCAAGCCTGACGCAGGCGGGGGACTTCAGCGGATCAGCGGATGGGGACGGTCAAACCGAAGGAGATCACCGGCGGCGGCGCCACATAGACCGGGGCGGGACGATAGTAGTACGCGGGCGGCGGCGGAGGAGCGTAGTAGTAGGCGGGCGGGGGCGGCGGCGCGACCACTACCGGCGCGCCGATCACCACCCCGGCCTGCCAACCCGGGCGCCACCACGGGCCGCGGTGCCAGTCTCCATGCCAGTCGCCGCCTCCACCCCCATGCCAGGGGCCATCGGCCCGGGCGGCGCCGGCGGACGCGATGACGGCGATGCCCACGGCGGCCGCGAACAGGATCGAACGGGGTTTCATGCGTTGGTTCCTCCTTCTGAGGCTTTCGGCCATGACGGCATATGGGTGAACGATCATGGCGGGCCAATGGCAGAGGGCGCCACCCGGCGTTGCGAAGTGTATCAACTCGCAACACCCGCTTCCTCACCTCGGAGTTGCAGAATCCCGGCAAAATCGCGCATACTGTCTCATGCTTCTTGCCGTCCCCTGCTGATGCGTTTCTCCCGCGCCGCCCTTGGCCGTGCCGTGAAGCGCCGCCTGCGTGCCGCCGCCGCCCCCGCCTTCTTCCTGGCGCTGACCGGCTTCTTTGCCTGGAGCGCCGCCTCCGGCGATCGTGGCCTGATGGCCCAGCGCAAGCTGCGCGCCGAGTTCGCCGCCGCCCGCGTCGACGCCGGCCGTGCGCAGGCCGAGGCACGGGCATGGCAGCACAAGGTCGATTCGCTCTCCGGCGCGCACCTCGACCCGGACGCGCTCGACGAGCAGGCGCGGCGCATGCTCAATCTCGCCAACCCGGCCGACCTCGTCGTTCCCTACGGACCGTCCGCGGGCCCCGCCGGCAAACCCGCGGCCGAACCCGCCGCCAAGACCGCCACCAAGACCGCCGGCTGAGCGCCGGTCTTGCCGCCGCGCGGCGGGCGGGCTACCAGATCGGGCAATGGTCCGGTCCAAGAGCGGGGGAGCGACGATGGCTGAAACCAAGGAGCCGCGCCGGCGCGGCAAGACCACCGAGACCGCGCCCAGCCCTGGCGGCCTTCCCACCCCCGAACTTCTCAAGGCCTGGCGGGACATGGTCCTCATCCGCCGGTTCGAGGAGCGCGCCGGGCAGCTCTACGGCATGGGTCTCATCGGCGGATTCTGCCACCTCTACATCGGCCAGGAAGCGGTGGTCGTGGGCTGCATGACCGCGCTCGGTCAGGGCGATCAGATCATCACCTCCTACCGCGACCACGGCCACATGCTCGCCGCCGGCATGGAGCCGCGGGGGGTGATGGCCGAACTCACCGGCCGCGCGGGCGGCTATTCCCGCGGCAAGGGCGGCTCGATGCACATGTTCTCGGCCGAGAAGGGCTTCTTCGGCGGGCATGGTATCGTCGGCGCCCAGGTCAGCATCGGCACCGGCCTCGCCTTCGCCAATTGGTATCGCGCCAACGACCGCGTCTCTCTCACCTTCTTCGGCGAGGGGGCTTCCAACCAGGGCCAGGTCTATGAGAGCTTCAACCTTGCCGCCCTGCTCAAGCTGCCGGTGGTGTTCGTGATCGAGAACAACCGCTATGGCATGGGCACCAGCGTCGATCGCGCCACCGCGTCGAAGGATCTCTCCAAGAACGGGGCGCCGTGGGGCATCGTGGGCAGCCAGGTGGACGGCATGGATGTCTCGGCCGTGAGTGCTGCAACCAGGGAAGCGGTCGCCGCCTGCCGCGCCGGCAATGGTCCGCGCCTGCTGGAAATGATGACCTATCGCTACCGCGGCCACTCCATGTCCGACCCGGCGAAATACCGCACCCGCGAGGAAGTGCAGAAGATGCGTGCGGAGCACGACTGCATCGAAGGTGCCCACCAGGCCCTCCTCGCCCGCGGCGTTGCCGAGGAGGAGCTGAAGAAGGCCGAGGAGGAGATCCGCGCCCGCATCCAGGATGCCGCCGAATTCGCCCAGTCTAGCCCCGAGCCCGAGGCCGCCGAACTGTACACCGACGTGCTGGTGGAGGGCTGACCATGGGAACCCAGATCCTGATGCCCGCGCTTTCGCCCACCATGACCGAGGGCAAGCTCGCCCGCTGGCTCAAGAAGGAGGGCGAGGATATCCGCGCCGGCGACGTCATCGCCGAGATCGAGACCGACAAGGCGACGATGGAAGTCGAAGCGGTCGATGAGGGCAAGCTCGGCCGCATCCTCGTCCCCGAGGGAACCGAGGGGGTGGCGGTCAACACCCCGATCGCGGAGATGGCCGGCGAAGGCGGTGCGTCCGCTCCTGCTCCCTCCCCTGCCCTGGCGACGCCACCCGCTTCCGCCGCGCCCGCCGCGAGCGTGGCCGCCGCCCCGGCACCCGCAGCGGCGGCCCCCGCAGCGCGCGAATGGGGCGAGGCCAAGCCGATCACCGTGCGCGAGGCGCTGCGTGACGCCATGGCCGCGGAAATGCGCGCCGACGCCGACGTGTTCCTGCTCGGCGAGGAGGTCGCGCAATATCAGGGTGCCTACAAGATCAGCCAGGGACTGCTCGACGAGTTCGGACCCCGCCGGGTGATCGACACGCCGATCACGGAGCATGGCTTCACCGGCATGGCGGTGGGAGCGGCGATGAACGGGCTCAAACCCATCGTCGAGTTCATGACCTTCAACTTCGCCATGCAGGCGATCGACCAGATCCTCAATTCGGCGGCCAAGACCCACTACATGTCAGGCGGGCAGATGCACTGCCCGATCGTCTTCCGCGGCCCCAACGGCGCGGCCTCGCGCGTCGCCGCCCAGCACAGCCAGTGCTATGCCTCCTGGTATGCCCATTGCCCGGGGCTCAAGGTGCTCGCGCCCTGGTCCGCGGCCGATTCGAAAGGACTTCTGCGGGCCGCCATCCGCGACCCCAACCCGGTGATTTTCCTCGAAAACGAAATCCTCTACGGACAGAGCTTCGACTGCCCCACCGACCCCGACTTCGTGTTGCCCATCGGCCGGGCGAAGATCGAGCGCGCCGGCACCCACGTCACCCTGGTCGCCTTCTCCATCATGGTCGGTGTCGCGCTCAAGGCCGCCGAGACGCTGGCCGCGCAGGGGATCGAGGCGGAGGTGATCAATCTGCGCAGCCTGCGCCCGCTCGACATCGGCACGGTGGCCGAAAGCGTGCGCAAGACCAGCCGCCTGGTCACCATTGAAGAGGGCTGGCCCTACGCCGGCATCGGAGCCGAGGTGTGCATGCAGGTGATCGAGGCCTGTTTCGACTGGCTCGACGCGCCCCCCGCGCGGGTGCACGGCGTCGATGTGCCGCTGCCCTACGCCGCCAATCTCGAGCGCCTCGCCCTGCCGCAGCCCGAATGGGTGGTGGCGGCCGTGCAGAAACTCTTCTGAGGGAGCGCGATCATGGCCACCAACATCCTGATGCCTGCCCTCTCGCCGACCATGACCGAGGGCAAGCTCGCCCGCTGGCTCAAGAAGGAAGGCGAAGCGGTCAAATCCGGCGATGTGCTCGCCGAGATCGAGACCGACAAGGCCACCATGGAGGTCGAGGCGGTCGATGAGGGCGTGCTCGGGCGCATCCTGGTCGCTGACGGGACCGAAGGGGTGAAGGTGAACGACCCTATTGCCATCCTGGTGGCCGCCGGCGAGGCAGTGCCCACCGCTGCTCCCGCCGCACCCGCACCCGCTACCTCGGCACCCGCCGCGTCTGCGACGCCTGCGACGCAGGCCAATGGGCACGACGCACCCGCCGC
Organism: Acetobacteraceae bacterium; assembly: GCA_027326105.1. Lineage (GTDB taxonomy): Bacteria > Pseudomonadota > Alphaproteobacteria > Acetobacterales > Acetobacteraceae > DAHWFB01. Next base: position 14,952 of record DAHWFB010000009.1, on the reverse strand, counting down.
GCCCGCACCGACGGCGGGCGGAAGGGTCTTCGCCTCCCCGCTCGCCCGGCGCATGGCGAAGCTCGCCGGCATCGATCTTTCCACCCTCACCGGCACCGGCCCGCAGGGCCGCATCGTCAAGGCCGACATCGATGCCGTGCGCACCCGCGCCGCCCGCCCCGCGCCGAGCGCGCCGCCGCCCGCGCCGGCGCCCGCTCCGGCTGCCCCCGCCGCACCGGCGCCCATAACCGCCGCCGCTCTCTCGGCACCGCACAGGCTCGTGCCGCACTCGAGCATGCGCAAGGTGATCGCCCGCCGGCTGACCGAGGCCAAGGCGAGCATTCCCCACTTCTATCTGTCCATGGACGTCGGCCTCGACGCGCTGCTCGACCTGCGCGCCACCCTGAACGCGAAATCGCCGAAGGATGGGCCCGGCGCCTTCAAGCTTTCGGTCAACGATTTCATCATCAAGGCCGCCGCGGTGGCGCTCCGCCGCGTGCCCAAGACCAACGCGAGCTGGACCGACGAGGGCATCGCGCTGTACGATGATGTCGATATTTCTGTCGCGGTCGCCATCCCGGACGGCCTCATCACCCCCATCATCCGCCAGGCCGACCGCAAGGGGCTTGCCGCCATCAGCAACGAGATGAAAGAACTGGTCGCGCGCGCCAAAATCGGCAAGCTGAAGCCCGAGGAATTCCAGGGCGGCGGCTTCTCCATCTCCAACCTCGGCATGTTCGGAATCAAGGATTTCGCCGCCATCATCAACCCGCCGCAGGGTGCGATCCTCGCCGTCGGCGCGGGCGAGAAGCGGGCGGTGGTGAAGGACGGCGCGCTCGCCATCGCCACCCAGATGACCTGCACCCTCTCGGTCGATCACCGCGTGGTCGATGGCGCGCTCGGCGCCGAATTTCTCGCCGCCTTCCGCGGCCTGATCGAGGAACCGCTCAGCCTGATGCTGTGACCTCGGTCCTGCCGTCGTGACCGTCGGGGGCTTCACCTTGCGCGAGGCGCGGCCGGAGGATGTTCCTGCGATCTTCGGCTTCGTGCGCGCCCTCGCCGAATACGAAAACCTCGCCGACGAGGTCGAGGCGGACGAGGCATGTTTCGCCGCAGCCCTGTTCGGCGCTTCTCCACGCGCCCACGCCTTGCTCGCCGAAATCTCCGGCGTGCCGGTGGGTTTCGCCCTTTGGTTCTACAATTTCAGCACCTTCGCCGGCCGCCCTGGAATTTTCGTCGAGGATGTGTTCGTCGATCCCGCGTACCGCGGCAACGGCATCGGGCGTGCCTTCTTCCAGGCGCTCGCGCGGCGCGCGCTCGCCGAAGGCTGCCGACGGCTGGAATGGTGGGTGCTGGATTGGAACCAGCCGGCGCTGCACTTCTACCGCTCGATCGGGGCGCGGGCGATGGAGGAATGGACCGTCCAGCGCGTCTCCGGCCCCGCGCTCGCTGCTCTTGCCGCCACCGAGGAGAATCATCATGGCTGAAACCAGCTTCGATCTGATCGTCGTCGGCGGCGGCCCCGGCGGCTATGTCGCCGCCATCCGGGCCGCCCAGTTGGGCATGAAAACGGCGGTGGTGGAGCGCGAGCATCTCGGCGGCATCTGCCTCAACTGGGGCTGCATCCCCACCAAGGCGCTGCTGCGTACCGGGGAGATCTACCACCAGCTTCACCATCTCAAGGAATTCGGGCTCGCCGCCGACAATCCCCGCTTCGACGCCGCCGCCGTGGTCAAGCGCTCGCGCGGGGTGGCCAAGCAGCTCTCCTCCGGCGTCGCGCACCTGCTCAAAAAGAACAAGGTCACGGTGTTCGACGGCGAAGCAAGACTTGCGGGCAAGGGCACGCTCGCGGTGACCAAGGCTGGCCAGCCGGTCGCGACGCTGGCCGCGCCCCACATCATCCTCGCCACCGGCGCCCGCGCCCGCGAACTGCCGGGGCTGGAGGCGGACGGCAAGCTGATCTGGAACTACAAGCACGCGATGGTGCCCGAAGCCATTCCAGGCTCGCTTCTCGTCATCGGCTCGGGCGCCATCGGCATCGAATTCGCGAGTTTCTACCTCGCCATGGGTGCGAAGGTGACGGTGGTCGAGGTGCTGGATCGCGTGCTGCCGGTGGAAGACGCCGAAATCAGCGCCTTCGCCCGCAAATCCTTCGTGGGTCAGGGGATGCGCATCCTCACCTCCGCCGCCGTCAAGGGCGCGCGCAAGGGCGGGAACAACCTCGTTGTCACCATCGAGGCGGGCGGCAAGAGCGAAGAGATCACCGTCGATCGGGTGATCTCCGCCGTCGGCATCGTCGGCAATACCGAAAACCTCGGCCTCGAGGGCACCGCGGTCAAAGTCGATCGCACCCATGTCGTCATCGACCCGTTCGGGCGCACCGGCGAGCCCGGTCTCTACGCCATCGGCGATCTCGCCGGCCCGCCCTGGCTCGCCCACAAGGCGAGCCACGAGGGGGTGATCTGCGTCGAAGCCATCGCCGGCCTCCACCCCCACCCGATGGATGTCACCAACATTCCCGGCTGCACCTATTGTCGCCCGCAGGTCGCCTCGGTCGGGTTGACCGAGGCGCGGGCGAAGGAGGCTGGTCACGAGGTCAAGGTCGGCCGCTTCCCCTTCATCGGCAACGGCAAGGCGATCGCGCTCGGCGAACCGGAGGGGATGATCAAAACGGTGTTCGACGCCAAGACCGGCGAGCTCCTCGGCGCCCACATGGTCGGCGCGGAAGTGACGGAAATGATCCAGGGCTACACCATCGCCCGCACGCTGGAGAGCACCGAAGCAGAGCTGATGCATACCGTATTTCCGCACCCCACCATCTCGGAGGCGATGCACGAAGCGGTGCTGGATGCCTACGGGCGGGCCATTCATTTCTGAAGGTGGGGAAAAGGAACGCAGGATCCAAGGCCGGGGCCTGAGACCCCGGACCCCCGTCTCGGTTGCCGCCCTCGCCCAGCGGCAACCCGGCGACGGCACGGTACCTCCCGCCTTCTGCCAACCACCCACGCAACCGCGGGAGGAAGCACCGATGCAGCTTTTCGACCTCACCGGCCGGTGCGCCTTGGTCACCGGTTCCTCCAAGGGCATCGGCTTCGCGCTCGCCCGCGGCCTTGCCCGCGCCGGCGCCGCGGTGGTACTCAATGGGCGCGACGTGGCGGCGCTCGCTGCCGCCCGCGGGCGTCTGGCGGCAGACGGTCTCACCGCCCACACCGCCCCCTTCGACGTGACCGATCCGGATGCCGTGCAGGCCGGCGTGACCGGCATCGAGCGCGAGATCGGCGCCATCGACATCCTGGTCAACAACGCCGGGGTGCAGTACCGCGCGCCGCTCGCCGACTATCCGCTCGACGCCTGGCAGCGGTTGCTCGCCACCAACCTCACCAGCGTGTTTCTGGTCGGCCAGGCAGTCGCGCGGCACATGATCGCGCGCGGGCGCGGGCGCATCGTCAATCTCTGCTCGGTGCAGAGCGAACTCTCCCGCCCCGGCATCGCCCCCTACGCCGCCACCAAGGGCGCGGTCAAAATGCTCACCCGCGGCATGGCGACCGACTGGGCACGCTTCGGCCTGCAGATCAACGGCCTCGCGCCCGGCTATTTCAAGACCGAACTCAACGCCGCCCTCGTCGCCGACAGGGAATTCTCCGCCTGGCTCGCGGGCCGCACGCCGGCGGGCCGCTGGGGCGAGGTGGAGGAACTCGTCGGCGCCGCCATCTTTCTCGCCTCCGACGCGGCGAGCTTCGTCAACGGGCACATTCTCTACGTCGACGGCGGCATCACCGCGAGCCTCTGAGCGCGCATTTCCTTGACAGGGCCGCCGCCGCGCCGCCATGATAGCGCTAACAACAGGCGCGCGCCCGATGCAGGCACCCGCCCGGGAGGAGACCACGATGGCCGCGGCGGAGGCGCTCCGGTTCGAAGGCATCGTCAAATCGTTCGGTGCCACCCAGGCGCTCAAGGGCGTCGGGTTTGCCATTGCGCGCGGCGAAATCCTCGCTCTGCTGGGCGAGAACGGCGCCGGCAAATCCACCCTCATCAAAATCCTGGGCGGCATCCACAAGGCGGACGCCGGCCGCGTCGCGATCGGCGATGCCACCTACCGCCACCGCCCCGGCGGCGCGGGCGGCCAGCCCGTCGCCTTCATCCACCAGGACCTCGGCCTCGTCGAATGGATGACGGTGGCCGAAAACGTGGCCCTCGCCCACGGCTTTCCCCGCCGTCTGCGGCCGGGTTTCCCGCCGCTGATCGCCTGGCGCACCGCCGAACGCATCGCCGAGCGGGCGCTCTCCCTGCTCGGCTGTGACATCGATCCCACGGCGCGGGTGCAGAGCCTCGGCCGGACCGAGAAATCCCTCGTCGCCATCGCCCGCGCGCTCGCCGTCGCCTGCGACTTCCTGGTGCTCGACGAACCCACCGCGAGCCTGCCCGCCGACGAGGTGGAGCGCCTCTTCGCCGCGCTGCGCCGCCTCAAGGCCAAGGGCGTGGGCATGATCTACGTCTCCCACCGGCTCGACGAGATCTTCCGCATCGCCGACCGGGTGGTGGTGCTGCGGGACGGGCGCAAGGTCGGCGAAATGCCCCTCGCCGAGACCAACCCGGACGAACTGGTCCGCCTCATCGTCGGCCGCCCGACGCTGGAAGCCTTCACCCGCCCCGAACCCCACCCCGGCCGCACCCGCCTCGAGGTGCGCGAGCTGGTCACCCCGCGCGCCGGGCCGGTGAGCTTCGCCCTGCGCGAAGGCGAACTCCTCGGCCTGGTCGGGCTGCGCGGTGCCGGGCAGGAGGAGATCGGCCGCGCCCTGGTTGGCGCCATCCCCCACCGCGGCGCGATCCTGCTCGATGGCAAGCCGGCCGCGCTCGCCTCGCCGCGGACCGCACTCGCCGCCGGCGTCGGGCTGATCGCGCGCGACCGCACCGAGGAATCGATCGCCGCCCGCCTCAGCGTGCGCGAAAATCTGTTCCTCAACCCCGCCGCCTCCGGCCGCGCGCTCTTCGCCCCGCTCGCCCCCGCGGTGGAACGCCGCCGCGCCCGCGCAATCGGCGTCCGCGTCGGGCTGCGTCCCAACGACCCCGATCTCGCCATCGAGGGGCTTTCGGGCGGCAACCAGCAGAAGATCGTCGTCGGCCGCTGGCTCGCCGCGGGCCTGCGGCTGCTTATCGCCGAGGATCCCACCGCGGGCGTCGATGTCGGCGCCAAGGCGGACATCTACCGCCTCATCGCCGCCGCACTCGCGGGCGGGCTCTGCGTCCTCGTCGTCTCGACCGACTTCGAGGAGATCGCCCAGATCTGCAACCGCGCGCTGATCTTCAATCGCGGCCGCATCATCGCCGAACGTGCCGGGACCGCGCTGACGACGGAGGCGGTGATCGCCGCCGCCTCCGCCTCGGAAGCGGCCTGAGGGCAGCCCGATCGCGCCGCGCCATGAATTTCGGGTGAGCCCGCCATGAACTCGATCGAATCCAACGCCCTCGAGCCCACCCGCGCCGAACTCGCCGGCCTCACCGCCAGGCAGCGGCTGGTGCGCTGGCTTCCCGCCTACGGGCTGCCGCTGCTCACGCTCGCCCTGATCGTGCTGTTTTCGCTGCTGCTGCCGCGAACCTTTCCGACACTGCTCGACCTCCGCTCGATCATCGCCGACAAGGCGATCATCGCGCTGCTCTCGCTCGCCGCGATGATCCCGATGGCCTCGGGCAAGATCGATCTCACCGTCGGCTACGGCATCGTGCTCTGGCACATCCTCGCGATCAGCCTGCAACTCCGCCTCGGCCTGCCCTGGCCGCTCGCGGTGCTGGTCGTGCTCGCGCTCGGCGCCGGCACCGGCGTCCTCAACGGTATCCTGGTCGAGGTCGCGCAGATCGACAGTTTCATCGCCACGCTGGGCACCGGCACCATCCTCTATGCGCTCGCACTCTGGCACACCGGCGGGCGGCAGGTGGTGGGGATGCTGCCGCAGGGCTTCTACGGGCTCACCTCCACCATGCTCCTCGGCCTGCCGATCACCGGCTACTATGTCCTGGGGCTTGCGGTTCTCCTCTGGCTGGCGCTGGAATATCTGCCGATCGGGCGCTATCTCTACGCGATCGGGGCCAACCCCAAGGCGGCGGCGCTGAACGGCATCGCAGTGCGCCGCTACACGGTCGGCGCCTTCATCGCCTCCGGCACGTTGACCGCGGCCGCCGGCGTGCTGCTCGCTTCGCGCCTGCGCATCGGCCAGGCGAGCGTCGGGCTGGAATATCTGCTGCCCGCCCTGGTCGGCGCCTTCCTCGGCTCCACCACCATCAAGCCCGGCCGCGTCAACGTCTGGGGCACGCTGATCGGCGTCGCCATCCTCGCCGTCGGGATCGCCGGCATCCAGCAGTTGGGCGGCTCCTTCTATGTCGAGCCGCTGTTCAACGGCGCGACGCTGCTCATCGCCATCGGCATCGCGGGCTACGCGCAGCGCAGGCGCGGCGCCGCCGCCCGCGCCCTGCCGCCCGCGCCTCCCGCCGCCGGCTGAACCCCGCCCCCTCCCGCGCCAAGCACCCCAGCACCCCAGCACCAACCGGAAGGAGACTCCATGGACCGCCGCAGCTTTCTCCGCCACTCCGCCGCCGTCGGCGCCCTGCCCGCCGTCACGGCGCTGCTCCCCCACCCCGCGCTCGCCGACGTGATGGCGGCCGCCCGCGCGCTGGTCACCAAATACGGCAGCCGCGTCACCAGCTGGGACGGACCCACCACCGGCCCCCGGGCGCCCAAGGGCAAGAGGATCGTGGTGCTCGCCGCCGATCTCACCAACGGCGGCGTTCTCGGCGTCGCCCGCGGCGTCTCCGAAGCGGGCAAGGCGGTGGGCTGGTCGATCAAGGTGATCGACGGCGCCGGCTCGGTCGCCGGCCGCTCGGCCGCCTTCGGCCAGGCTCTCGCGCTCCGGCCCGACGGCATCGTCATCGACGGGTTCGACGCGGTCGAGCAGGGACAATCGATGAAGGCGGCCAAGGCCGCGCACATCGCCATGGTCTCCTGGCACGCGAGCCCGGTGATCGGACCGGATCCTGCGGTCGGCGTCGCCGCCAACGTCTCCACCGACCCGATGCTGGTCTCCGAGGTCGCCGCCGACTGGGCCTATCTCGACGCCAAGGGCAAGCCCGCCGTCATCATCTTCACCGATTCCACCTACGCCATCGCCATCGCCAAGGCGAAGAAGATGAAATCCGTCATCGAAAGCCTCGGCGGCACCGTGCTCGAATGGGTGGATACGCCGATCGCCCAGACCTCGACCCGCATGCCCCAACTCACCACCGCGCTGCTACAGAAATACGGCAAGCGCTGGACCCATTCGCTCGCCATCAACGACCTCTATTTCGACTTCATGGCGCCCTCGCTGTCCGCGGCCGGTATTCCGGGCGAAGGCATGCCGCGCCAGGTGGCGGCGGGGGACGGGTCGAAGAGCGCCTACCAGCGTATCCGCACCGGCCAGTACCAGGCCGTCACCGTCGCCGAGCCGCTGACGCTGCAGGGCTGGCAACTCGTCGACGAACTCAACCGCGCACTCGCCGGGCAGAAATGGTCGGGCTACGTTTCGCCCTTGCATCTCGTCGACAAGGCCAACATCGCCTTCGACGGCGGTCCCCAGGACACGTTCGACCCCGGCAACCACTACCGCGCCGCCTACCGCAAGATTTGGGGCGTGTGAAATCCAGGCGCAAGCTACGGCGTTCCGGCCGCTCCGGGCGCTCCGGGTGCCGCGTCCGACCGCGCGGCGACCCCCCTGCCCGCGATGAACGACGATCCCCCCTCGCCGTCGCCGCGCGCCGTGCCCACCATGGCCGATGTCGCGGCCCGCGCCGGCGTCTCGCCGATGACGGTCTCGCGTGCGCTGCGCCATGGCGGCGCGGTCGCGGCGCCGACGCGCGCGCGCATCCTCGCCGCGGTCGATGCCCTCGGCTACGTGCTCGACCGCGGCGCCGGCACGCTCGCCTCACGCCGCTCCGGCTTCGTCGCCGTCCTCATTCCCTCGGTCAACAACTCCAACTTCTCCGACACCGCCCGCGGCATCACCGACGCGCTGGCCGGTTCCGAACTCGATCTGCTGCTCGCCTACACCGACTATCGGGAGGAAAAGGAGGAACGGCTGCTCGATTCCCTGCTCACCCGCCGCCCCGAAGGCATCATCCTCACCGGCGGCAGCCACACTGCCCGCGCTCGCGCCCGCCTCGCCGCCGCCGCCATTCCGGTGATCGAAACCTGGGACCTGCCGGCCCGGCCGATCGGGCACGTGGTCGGCTTCTCCAACGCCGCGGCGACGCATGCGCTGGTCCATCATCTGTACGGGCGCGGCTACCGCCGCATCGGCTTCATCGGCGGCACCACCAATCGCGACACCCGCGGCACCGACCGCAGGCGCGGCTACGGCCGCGCGGTCGCCGAACTCGGCCTGCCGCGCGGCTTCGTGCTCTGCTTCGGCCAGCCCCCGATCAGCATGGATCAGGGGGCGGAGGCGATCGTGCGTCTCCTCGCCCGCTCCCCGGAGGTGGACGCCGCAGTCTGCGTATCCGACCTTTCCGCCTTCGGCGCGCTGATGGAGTGCCACCGCCGGGGCTGGGCCGTCCCCGGCCGCATCGCCATCGCCGGCTTCGGGGACTTCGAGGTCTCCCGCTTCAGCCATCCGCGCATCACCACGGTCTCGGTCGACGCCGAGACGATCGGCCGTCGCGCCGGCGAACTGCTGCTGCGCGCCATCGCCGCCCGCCGCGCTGGCGGAACCCTGCCCCCCGAACGCATCGTCACGCCGGTCACCGTGCTGCCGCGGGAGAGCAGTTGAGCCGAAGCCGCCCGGAAGCGTCGCGTGGGCATGGCGAAGCCGCGGCGGCTGGGCTAAGAGGCGCCCATGCGTGGAGGACCGACGTGAACAGACCCATCACCACCGGCGCGAACAGCCTGCGCACCGGGCCCGACGCGCGCGGCCGCTTCGGCACCTATGGCGGGCGCTTCGTCGCCGAGACGCTGATGCCGCTGATCCTCGAGGTCGAGCGGGCCTATCTCGCCGCGCGCGAGGACGCTTCCTTCGGGGCCGAATTCCAGCGGCTGATGAAGGACTACGTCGGCCGCCCGAGCCCGCTGTGGTTCGCCTCCCGCCTGAGCGAAACGCTGCAGGGGGCCAAGATCTATTTCAAGCGCGACGAGCTGAACCATACCGGCGCGCACAAGATCAACAATTGCATCGGCCAGATCCTGCTCGCCCGGCGCATGGGCAAGACCCGCATCATCGCCGAGACCGGGGCCGGGCAGCACGGTGTGGCCACCGCCACCGTCTGCGCCCTCTTCGGCCTGCCCTGCGTCATCTTCATGGGCGCGACCGACATCGAGCGGCAGAAGCCCAACGTCTTCCGCATGCGCCTGCTCGGCGCCGAGGTGCGCGCCGTCACCTCCGGGGCGGGAACGCTGAAGGACGCGATGAACGAGGCGCTGCGGGACTGGGTCGCCCATGTGCGCGACACCTACTACCTCATCGGCACGGTCGCAGGCCCCCACCCCTACCCGATGATGGTGCGCGACTTCCAGAGCATCATCGGCGAGGAGGCGCGCGCGCAGATCCTTGACGCCGAGGGCCGGCTGCCGGATGCGCTGGTCGCCGCCATCGGCGGCGGCTCAAACGCCATGGGCCTCTTTCATCCCTTCCTCGACGATGCCGGCGTGCGCATGGTCGGCGTCGAGGCGGCGGGGCGCGGCCTCGACACCCACGAGCACGCCGCGAGCCTTTCGCGCGGGCACCCCGGCGTGCTGCACGGCAACCTCACCTACCTGCTCCAGAACGCGGACGGGCAGATCGAGGAGGCGCATTCGATCAGCGCCGGGCTCGACTATCCCGGCGTCGGGCCGGAACACTCCTGGCTCAAGGACATCGGGCGGGTGGAATACGCGGCGGTGACCGACGAGGAGGCGCTCGCCGCCTTCCAGCTCTGCACCCGCACCGAGGGCATCATCCCCGCCCTCGAGCCCGCGCACGCGCTCGCCGAGGTGGCCAAGATGGCGCCCGCCATGGGCAGAGAGTCGATCATTGTGATGAATCTCTGCGGCCGGGGCGACAAGGACATCTTCACCGTCGCCGATGCGCTCCAGGTGGCGCTGTGAGCCGTATCGCCGCCCGTTTCGCCGAACTCGCGGCAGAGCGCCGCGCCGGTCTCATCCCCTTTCTCGAAGCCGGCGACCCCGACCCCGTGACCAGCGCCGCGATTCTCGCCGGCATGCCGTCGGCTGGCGCCGACCTGATCGAGATCGGCATGCCCTTCACCGACCCGATGGCCGACGGGCCGACCATCCAGGCCGCCGGCAAGCGCGCGCTCGCCGCCGGCGCCTCGATGGCGCGCACCCTCGCCATGGTGGCCGAATTCCGCCGCCAGGATGGCACGACACCGGTCATTCTGATGGGCTATCTCAACCCGATATTCGTCTACGGCCCGCCCCGCTTCGCGCAAGACGCCGCAGCGGCCGGGGTGGACGGGCTGATCGTCGTCGATCTGCCCTCCGAGGAGGCGGAGATGCTGGCCCCCCACGCCCGCGCCGCCGGGCTTGACATCATCCGCCTGGTCGCGCCCACCACCGACGATGCGCGCCTGCCCCATGTGCTCGATGGTGCGAGCGGCTTCGTCTATTACGTCTCCATCACCGGCATCACCGGCACCCGCACGGCGAGCGCCGCGGAACTCGAGCAGAATATCCCCCGCCTGCGCCGTGCGACCGCGCTCCCCGTCGCGGTGGGGTTCGGGGTGCGCACGCCCGCGCAGGCGGCGGTGGTGGGGCGCGCGGCCGACGCCGCGGTGGTCGCCTCCGCCTTGATCGACACTCTGGCCGGCACGCTGGACGCGCACGGCCGGGCCACCGCGGAGTCGGTGCCGCGCGTGCTGGCAGAGATCCGCGCCTTGGCGGAGGGGCTGCGCGGGGCGAAAGCGTAAGCCGGCACCCGATGACCGACGATCCTCCCGCCCATCCCGCGCTGCTGCCTTCCGGCTTCCGTGATCTTCTCCCCGAGGCGGCGGAGGAGGAGGCGCAGGCCATCGCCGCCCTGATGGCGGTCTTCGCCGGCCACGGCTACCAGCGTGTCAAGCCACCGCTGCTGGAATTCCAGGAGGGTCTGTTCGCCGGCTCCGGCGCCGCCCTCGCCGAGCAGACGTTCCGCCTGATGGATCCGCTCTCGCAGCGGATGATGGGCCTGCGCGCCGACATCACCCCGCAGATCGCCCGCATCGCCACCACCCGCCTCGCCGCCGTTCCCCGCCCGCTGCGGCTTTCCTACGCCGGCCAGTGCGTCCGCGTTGCGGGCAGCGAGCTCGCCCCCGAGCGGCAGATCGGCCAGGCCGGCATCGAACTGGTCGGCGAGGACAGTCTGGCCGCCGATACCGAACTCCTGCTCGTCGGAGCGGAGGCTCTCGCCGCCGTCGGCATCGCCCGGGTCAGTGTCGATCTTACCCTTCCCACCCTGGTGCCCGCCCTGTTGGAGGCCGCCGGCCTCGAAGCCGCCGCCCGCGCGCCCCTCGCCCGTGCCCTCGACCGCAAGGACGCTGCCGCCGTCGCCCACCATGGCGGCCCGCTCGCCGGGCTGCTGGCCGACCTGCTGCTCGCCGCCGGCCCCGCCGCCCGCGCGCTCGCCGCCCTCGCCGCCGCCGCCCTGCCGGACACAGCGCGCGCCTTGGCCGAACGGCTCGCCGCCACCGTCGCCGCGGTCGCCGCCCGCGCCCCCGCCCTGCTGCTCACCGTCGATCCGGTGGAATTCCGCGGCCTGCGCTACCATACCGGGCTCGCCTTCACCTTCTACGCGCCGGGCCGCCGGATCGAGCTCGGGCGCGGGGGGCGCTATCTCGGCAACGCCGGCGAGCCGGCGACCGGGCTCACCCTCTATCCCGACCGCATCCTGGCAGCCATACCGCCGCCGCCCGCGCGCCCGCGGCTCTTCGTCCCCTGGGGCGCCGATCCGGCGCAGGCCGCGGCGCGCCGCGCCGAGGGCTTCGCAACCGTCGCAGCCCTTTCGCCGCACGGGCCGGCCGCGGCGGAGGCACGGCGGCTCCTCTGCACCCATCGCCTCGAAGGCGGCGCCGCCGTCCCTCTCGCTCCGGAGCATGCCTGAATGGCCAATGTCGCGGTGATCGGCGCCCAATGGGGCGACGAAGGCAAGGGCAAGGTGGTCGATTGGCTGGCCAGCCGCGCCGATATCGTGGTCCGCTTCCAGGGCGGCCACAACGCCGGCCATACGCTGGTGGTGGGCAACCAGACCTACAAGCTCTCGCTGCTGCCCTCGGGCCTGGTCCGCGGCAAGCTCGGCATCATCGGCAACGGCGTCGTGGTGGACCCCGAAGCGCTGCTCGCCGAGATCGCCCGCGTGCGCGCCCAGGGCCTCGCGGTCGGGCCGGAAACCCTGCGCATCGCCGAGAATGCGCCGCTGATCCTGCCGCTGCACGCCGCCCTCGACCAGGCACGCGAAGCCGCGCGCGGCGCCCGGCGCATCGGCACCACCGGGCGCGGCATCGGCCCCGCCTACGAGGACAAGGTTGCCCGCCGTGCCATCCGGCTCGCCGACCTCGGCGAACCGGAAACCCTCTCGGCGCGCCTCGACGAACTCCTTCTCCACCATAACACACTGCTGCAAGGTCTTGGTGCAGAACCATTTTCCAAAGATGTTCTGCTCGCGCGCCTGACCGAACTCGCCCCCCTGCTCCTGCCCTACGCCGAGCCGGTGTGGGAGCGGCTCGACGAAGCCCGCCGTGCCGGGCGGCGCATCCTCTTCGAGGGCGCGCAGGCGGTGATGCTCGACGTCGATCACGGCACCTACCCGTTCGTGACCTCCTCCAACACCGTCGCCGCCACCGCCGCCGCCGGCGCGGGGGTGGGTCCGGCCGCGGTGGGCACCGTGCTCGGCATCGCCAAGGCCTACTGCACTCGCGTCGGCTCCGGCCCTTTCCCTACCGAGCTGCACGACGAAACCGGCAGGCTGCTCGGCGAGCGCGGGCACGAATTCGGCACCGTCACCGGCCGCCCCCGGCGCTGCGGCTGGTTCGACGCCGCCCTGGTCCGCCAGGCGGTCAAGGTCGCCGGCATCCAGGGTCTCGCCCTCACCAAGCTCGATGTGCTGGACGGGCTGCCCGAGCTCCGCGTGGGGGTAGGCTACCGCATCGGGGGCGAGAGCTTCCGCCATCTTCCCGCCGCCCCAGGCGCGCAGGCCGCGGCCGTTCCGGTCTACGAGACGCTCGCCGGCTGGCAGGGTTCCACCCGCGGCGCCCGCTCCTGGGCCGAGCTGCCAGCGGCGGCGGTGAAATACGTCCGCCGCATCGAGGAACTGGTGGAAGCGCCGGTGATCCTGCTCTCCACCAGCCCCGAACGCGACGATACCATCCTGATGCGCGATCCATTCGAGGGGTAGCGCTCGCTCCCTGAACCCGGGCAAGGTTTCGGGCCGGCTCGCATTCGTCTCTCGTTAACCCGTGCGCGCCATGCTCCTCGGGCAAAATGCCGGGGGTCCGCATGGCCGCTTCACCCGCCACCACCGATGCGCGCGCCCCGACGGTGATCGATGGGCGCTACGACATCCTGTTCGCCCAGCCGCTGCCCGGCGCCGGCGCGGGGCTGCCCGCCTTTACGGTGACCGACCGCGAGAACGCCAGCGCCGCACTGATGGCGGTCGAATGCCGCCCCGGCGCCCCGCCGCGCGGACGTGCCATCGCGGCACTCTCCGCGGAGCCGCTCGATTCCGTGCTGTCTCCGCTCGCCCACGGACCGGCCGCAAGGCCCGACGGCAAGCGCGGCTATTTCGTGGTCTGCCGCGCCCCGCCCGGTCCCTCCCTCGAAGCCCCGCGGGCCTGGGACGAGACGGAGATCGTGCAAGCGCTGCTGCGCCCGGTTGCGCACGCGCTCGAAGGCTTGCGCCGTCTGCGCCTGACCCATCGCGCGCTGCGCCCGGCGAACCTGTTTCAGGCCGCGCCCGGCAGCCCGGTCGCTCTTGGCTGCGCCTGGGCAGGGCCGCCGGCCGCGCTGCAGCCGGCGCTGTTCGAGCCGCCCTATTCCGCCATGTGCATCCCCGCCGGGCGCGGCGAAGGGAGCATCGCGGACGATGTCTATGCCCTCGGCGTATGCATTCTCGCGCTGGTACTCAGGCGGGTACCGCTCGCCGGGCTCGATGAGGAGGCGATCGTCCGCCGCAAGCTGGAGATAGGGAGTTTCGCCGCTCTCGCGGGCGAGGAGCGGCTGCCCCCGTTGCTCGGCGATCTGCTGCGCACCATGTTGGCCGAGGACCCCGAGCACCGGCCACCACCCGCCCTGCTCACCGATCTTTCCGCCGCGCGCGCGCGCCGTGTCGCCACCCGGCCGGTGCGGCGGGCGCAGCGGCCGGTCGATCTCGGGCGGGGGATCCTCTGGGAGCCGCGCTCGCTCGCCTATGCCATGGCCCGCGAACCCGAGGAAGCCGCGTCGGCGCTGCGCCAGGGCGTGATCGACCGCTGGCTGCGCCGCGCCCTCGGGGATGCCGTGCTGGCCAGCCGGCTCGATGAGGCCACCCGCAGCGCCGACAGCCTGGATGTGCCGGGCGAAGCCGCCATTCTCGTCATGCGCGCCATCGCCGTGCTCGACCCGCTGGCACCGCTGTGCTGGCGGGGGATCGCGCTCTGGCCCGACGGGCTGGGACCGGCGCTGGCCGAGGCGGAAGCGGGCAACGGCGAACCGGCGAAGCTGATCGAGGAGATCATCCGCCGCGACGCGGTGGCGCGTTGGGCGGGCTTGCGCAGGGAGCGCTGTGACCCGCTCGCCCTCGCCCGCGAGACGCGCCAGCAGCGCGAAGCGCTCGACCTCAAGGGACCGGGCGGCGGGCGGGCACGGCTCGCGCACGCTCTCAACCCGCTGCTGCCCTGCGCAAGCCCGCTGCTCGCCGCTCACAAGGTGGCGCGGATCGAGGATCTTCTGCCCGCCCTCGAGGGGGTGGCGGAGAGCGCCGAGGCGCGCAAATCCCCGCCCGTCGA
>DAHWFB010000006.1 GCA_027326105.1 Acetobacteraceae bacterium | reverse complement strand
GGAGGGAAGTCGGGGCTCAGGTCAGTCGTGCCAGCGACCGGCGGTGTCGGGCGGTCCCCGCCGGGGTGGGTGGGATTGGGGTCCGGGGCGGAGCCCTGGGCTGGTCGTGGCGCGCCGCTGCCTGGTCAGGGTGGGGGGGATTCCAGTTGTTGGAGGACCAGCGCGCGGCGGATCTTGTGGGTGGGGGTGAGGAAGCCGTTTTCCAGCGTGAAGGCGGGCACCAGCCGGTGGCGGCGGATGCGTTCGGGGGGGGCGAGGGTGGCGTTGACGCGGGCCAGCGCCTCCTCCACCGCCGCCGCCGCCGCGCCCTCGGCGGGCACGATCAGGGCGGCCAGGCTGGCCTCGCCGTCGCCCGCCACCACCGCCTGGGCGATCGCGGGCTCGGCCACCAAAAGCCCCTCGAGCCGGGCGGGGGAGACGTTCTCGCCCCCCGAGAGCACGATGATGTCCTTCTTGCGGTCGGTGATGGTGAGGTAGCCGTCCGCCGATAGGGTGCCGATGTCGCCGGTGGCGAGCCAGCCATCGCGGATCGCCGCCGCCGTGGCCTCGGGGCGGTTCCAGTAGCCGAGCATGACCAGATCGCCGCGCACCTCGATTTCGCCGTCCGCCGCGATGCGCACCGCGACCCCCTCGAGCGGGCGGCCGACGGAGGCGATGCGGATCGCATCCGGCGGGTTGGCGGCGATCACCGGGCCGGCCTCGGTCTGGCCGTAGCCCTGCATCAGGGTGAGGCCGAGGGCGAGGAAGAAGCGGCCGATTTCGGGCTCGAGCCGGGCGCCACCGGAGATCGCCGCGCGCAGGCGGCCGCCGAAGCGGGCACGGACCTTGCGCCGCACCAGAGCCTCGAGCAGCGGATCGGCCAGGCGCTCGAACGGGGTGAGGCGGGCGCCGTCCAGCCGCTTGCGGCCGATGGCGAGGGCGGCGCGGAAGAGCGCCCGCTTCCAGCCCAGCTCGCGCGCCACCTGCTGGAGGATGCGGGCGCGGACCAGTTCGAGCAGGCGGGGCACCATGGTCATGATGGTGGGGCGGATGTCGCGCAGGTCGGAGGCGAGATGTTCGGCGCCGCGGCCGAAGACGATCTCGGTGCCGAGCGCGGGGAGGAAGAACTGGCCGACCAGATGCTCGAAGGAGTGGGAGAGGGGGAGGAAGGAGAGATAGACGTCCCCCGGCCCGAGGGCGAGCGGGCGCATCAGCGCGAAGGCGCCGCGGCAGTTGGCGAGCAGGGCGCGGTGGGGCAGCATCACCCCCTTGGGCGAGCCGCCCGTGCCGGAGGTATAGATCAGGCAGGCGAGCGTATCAGCCGGGAGGGCGCGGGCGGCCGCGGCGATCTCGTCCACCGCGCCGGAGGGGGCGGCGAGGGCGGCGAAGGATTCCGCGCCGGGGAGCAGCGGCGCATCCATCTGGATGAGGAGATCGAGCCCGCGGGGCAGGCGGACGGCGAGCGCTGGGGTGGAGACGATGGCGGCGCGGGCGCCGCAGTCGGCCAGGAGGAAGGCGTGATCGGCCGGCGTGTTGGTGACGTAGGTGGGCACCGGGACGGCACCGAGCGCCATCAGCGCGGTCTCCGCGATGAAGAATTCGGGGCGGTTTTCCGAGACGATCAGCACCCGGTCGCCGGCGGCGACGCAACGCGCGCGCAGCGTGCGGGCGAAGGCGGCCGCCTGGGCGGCGAATTCGCCCCAGCGCCAGGAGCGCCAGGCGCCGGCGCGGTGGGCGCGCAGCATGGGCCGCTCGGGCCAGCGGGCGGCGAGCGCGAACATCATGGCGGGCAGATTGGGCCAGTCCGGCCAGTGTTCGCCCGCCCCGGTCGCCGCCATCGCTCCTCCCTCGCGGCATGGGGCTTTGCGGATTCCGCCCCCGCGCCTACATCGGACGTGGTGATAGCGAGCAGAGGATGAACCGGCAATGACGGCGAGCCTTCCCACTCCGACCGCCGGGCGGTCCGACGCCGCATTGCCGGTCTGGGATCTTTCCGATCTCTATCCCGGGCCGGAGAGCGCGCAACTCGCCGCCGACCTCGACCGCGCCGAGGAGAGCGCGCGGGAGTTCGAGCGCCGCCACGGCGGGCGGGTCGCGGCGCTGGAGGGCGCCGGGCTGGCGGCGGCGATCGGCGAATACGAGCGCATCGAGGAGGTGCTGGGGCGGGTGATGTCCTATGCCCAGCTGCTGTTCAGCGCCGATTCGACGCCCTCCTCGGTCGGGCGGTTCTACCAGGGCATGAGCGAGCGGGTGACGGTGATTTCCTCGGCGCTGCTCTTCTTCACCCTCGAACTCAACCGCATGGAGGAGGCCACGCTGGCGGAACGGCTGGCCGCGCCCGCGATGGCGCGCTGGCGGCCGTGGCTGCGCGATCTGCGCGTCTTCCGCCCGCACCAGCTCTCCGACGAGGTCGAGAAGCTCCTGCACGAGAAGGAGGTGACCGGGCCGGCGGCCTGGAGCCGGCTGTTCGACGAGACGGTGGCCGGGATGCGGGTGGAGGTGGCGGGCGAGAAGCTCACCGTGAGCGCCGCGCTGAACAAGCTCTCCGACGCCGAGCGGGGCGTGCGGGAGGCGGCGGGAAGCGCGATCGGGGCGGCGTTCGGCGAGCGGATCAAGCTGTTTTCGCTGATCACCAACACGCTCGCCAAGGACAAGGAGATCGTCGACGGCTGGCGGCACTATCCGCGCCCCGAGAGCTACCGCAACCGCGCCAACATGGTCGAGGACGAGGTGGTGGACGCGCTGGTTGCGGCCGTGCGCGATGCCTTTCCGCGGCTTTCCCACCGCTACTACACGCTCAAGGCGCGCTGGCTGGGGCTCGCGCGGCTCCAGCACTGGGACCGCAACGCGCCGCTGCCGGAGGACGAGGACCGCGCCATCGGCTGGGCGGAGGCGCGCGAGCGGGTGCTCGCGGCCTATGGGCGGTTCAGCCCCGAGCTCGCCGCGGTGGGGCGGGAGTTCTTCGAGCGGCCCTGGATCGACGCGGCGCTGCGCGAGGGCAAGGCGGGCGGGGCCTTCGCCCACCCGACCGTGCCCTCGGCGCACCCGTATCTGCTGCTCAACTACCACGGGCGGACGCGCGATGTGATGACGCTCGCCCACGAACTCGGCCACGGGGTGCACCAGGTGCTGGCCGGGGGGCAGGGCTACCTCAATTCCTCGACGCCGCTGACGCTGGCCGAGACCGCGAGCGTGTTCGGCGAGATGCTGACCTTCCGCGCCCTGCTCGACGCCGAGACGAACCCGGCGCGGCGGCGGGTGATGCTGGCCGCCAAGGTGGAGGACATGCTGAACACGGTGGTGCGCCAGACCGCCTTCTACCGCTTCGAATCCCTGCTCCACGCCGAACGGCGCGGCGGCGAGGTGGTGGCGGAGCGGATCGGCGAGATCTGGCTCGAGGTGCAGCGCGAGAGCCTGGGGCCCGCGTTCGAGTTCAGCCCCGAGTATGCGGTGTTCTGGTCCTATATTCCGCATTTCATCCATACGCCCTTCTATGTCTATGCCTATGCGTTCGGGGACTGTCTGGTGAACGCGCTCTATGCCGTGTTCCAGGGCGGGCACCCGGGGTTCGCGGCCAAATATCTCGATCTGCTGCGCGCGGGCGGGACCAAACGGCACCAGGAACTGCTCGCCCCCTTCGGGCTCGACGCCTCGGAGCCTTCGTTCTGGGCCCGGGGGCTCGACCTCATCGGCGGGTTCATCGACGAGTTGGAAGCCGCGTGATGGCGGAGACGGGTGCGAACGATCCCGGCCGGGCGACCGTATTCGGCGAAATCAAGCGCTTCGCGCGCACCTCGGGCGCGGTGGGGGGGATCGCGGCGCGGGTCGCCGGCGCGCGGATTTTCGGGCTGACCACCGACCGCGCGGCGCACGCCGAGGACCTCAAGACCATTCTCGGCGGGCTCAAGGGGCCCTTGATGAAGGTGGCGCAGTTCCTGGCCACCGTGCCGGACGCGCTGCCGGCGGAATATGCCAAGGAATTCGCCGAGTTGCAGGCCAACGCCCCGCCCATGGGCCCGGCCTTCCTGCGCCGGCGGATGGCGAGCGAGCTGGGGCCGGACTGGCGCGCGCGCTTTGCCCGCTTCGAGGAGGAGGCGGCGGCGGCGGCTTCGCTCGGGCAGGTGCACCGGGCGTGGCTGGCGGACGGCACCGCGCTCGCCTGCAAGCTGCAATACCCCGACATGGCGAGCACGGTGGAGGCGGATCTGCGCCAGTTGCGCCTGGCGATGGCGGTCTATCACCGCATGGACAACGCCATCGACCATGAGGAGATCTACAAGGAGCTCGCCGAGCGGCTGCGCGAGGAGCTCGACTACCGGCGCGAGGCGGCGCAGATGCGGCTTTATGGCGCGATGCTGGCCGACAGCGGGACTGTCCATGTGCCGGTGCCGGTGGCGGCGCTTTCGACGGGGCGGCTTCTGAGCATGAGCTGGCTCGAAGGGCGGGGGATGGCGGCGTGGCTGGCCACCGACCCGCCGCAGGCGGCGCGCAACCTGGTGGCCGAGGCGCTGTTCCGGGCCTGGTATGTGCCCTTCTACCGCTACGGCGTGATCCACGGCGACCCGCACCTCGGCAACTACCAGGTGGCGCCGGGGAACGGGCTCAATCTGCTCGATTTCGGGGCGATCCGCGTGTTCGCGCCCAAGTTCGTGCGCGGGGTGATCGACCTCTACCAGGCGGTGCGCGACGCCGATGCCGGCCGCGCGCGGCGGGCCTACGAGGCCTGGGGCTTCGCCGGGCTTTCGGACGAAAAGCTCGCGGTGCTCAACGAGTGGGCGAGGTTCCTCTACGAGCCGCTGCTCGAGGACCGGGTGCGCCCGATCCAGGAGAGCTATGACCCGCAGTTCGGCCGGGCGGTGGCGGAAAAGGTCCATGCCGGGTTGCAGCGCACCGGGGGCGTGAAGCCGCCGCGCGAGTTCGTGCTGATGGACCGCTCCGCGATCGGGCTCGGCTCGGTGTTCCTGCGGCTCGGCGCGGAACTCAACTGGTATCGTCTGTTCCATGAGCTGATCGCCGATTTCGACGAAGGCCGGCTGGCGGCGCGGCAGGAAGCGGCGCTGGCGGCGGCGGGGGTGCCGAAGGCCGCCTGAGGCCCCGGCCCCGGACCGGCGGCGGAACGGGCCTTGCCAGCGCCGGTTGCGGCGCGCCATAAGGCAGGGCGGCCGGGATTCTGCGGGCGCCGGCGGCGTCTTCGAGGGCAAAGGAACCAAGCATGCGCCTGGCGGTGCTGAGAGAGCGGCGGGTGTTCGAGACGCGGGTCGCGGCGACACCCGATACGGTCAAGAAACTCACGGGCCTCGGGCTCGAAGTGGTGGTGGAGACCGGGGCGGGGCAGGGGGCTTCGATCGCCGACGCCGACTTCGCCGCCGCGGGGGCGCGCATCGCCTCCGATCCGGCGGACGCGCTGGCGGGCGCGGGCATTCTCTTCGCGGTCGCCGCGCCCGAGCCCGAGATCCGGGCGATGATCCCGCGCGGGTGCCTGCTCGTCGCCACCATCGGCGCCTTCGGCGACCCCGGGCAGGTTGCGGCCCTCGCCGAGGCCGGGATCGACGCGGTGGCGATGGAGTTGCTGCCCCGCATCACCCGGGCGCAGTCGATGGATGTGCTGTCGAGCCAGGCCAATCTCGCCGGCTATCGCGGGGTGATCGAGGCGGCGGCGGCGTTCGCGCGCGGCTTCCCGATGATGATGACGGCGGCCGGCACGGTGGCGCCCGCGCGGGTGTTCGTGATCGGCGCCGGGGTGGCGGGCTTGCAGGCGATCGCGACCGCGCGGCGCATGGGCGCCATCGTTTCCGCGACCGACGTGCGCCCGGCGGCCAAGGAGGAGATCGCCTCGCTCGGCGCCACCTACGTCGGCGTCGAGGACGAGGAGAGCCGCGCCGCCCAGACCGCGGGCGGCTATGCCAAGGAGATGAGCGAGGCGTTCCGCGCGCGCCAGGCCGAATTGATGGCGACGACGGTGGCCAAGAACGACATCGTGGTCTGCACCGCGCTGGTGATGGGGCGCAAGGCGCCGGTGATCGTCACCGCCGCCATGGTGGGCGCGATGCGGGCGGGCAGCGTGATCATCGATCTCGCCGCCGACGCCGGGGGCAATTGCGCGCTGACCCAGCCCGGCGCCTCGATCCTCACCGAGAACGGGGTGCAGGTGCTCGGCTGGCGCAACTGGCCGGGCCGGATTCCGGTGGCGTCGAGCCAGCTCTATGCCCGCAACCTGCTCACCTTCCTCACCACCTTCTGGGACAAGGAGGCGCGCGCGCCGAAGCTTCCCGAGAGCGACGAGATCGTGAAGGGGGTGGCGCTGACCCGCGCGGGCGCCGTCGTGCATCGCGACTTCCTGCCGGCCGCCGCCGCCTGATCGGGAGAAAACCATGACACCGGCACCGCTTTCCGCGGCACAGATTGCACACGAGGCGCATGCCCTGGCCGAGCGCGCGCAGGCGCTCGCCGAGCACGCGCGCCACCTCGCCTTCGCGGCGGCCCACCCGCCGGCGGCGGGCGGGGAGCCCTTCATCCTCCTGTTCTCGATTTTCGTGCTCGCGGTGTTCGTGGGCTATTACGTGGTCTGGAACGTGACGCCGGCGCTGCACAGCCCGCTGATGGCGCTGACCAACGGCATCAGCTCGGTCATCGTCGTGGGCGCGATGCTGGCGACCGGGCTGGCGGCGAGCTTCTGGTCGCGCGGCTTCGGCTTTCTCGCGGTGATGCTGGCCTCGGTGAACATCTTCGGCGGGTTCCTGGTGACGCAGCGGATGTTGCAGATGTTCCAGAAGAAGAAGAAGTGAGGACGCGGCGATGAGCACCGGTTTCAGCCTCGCCGCCTATCTGCTCGCGGCGGTTCTTTTCATCCTGGCCCTGCGCGGCCTCTCCAACCCGGAGACGGCGCGGCGCGGCAACCGGCTCGGCATGGTCGGCATGGCGATCGCGGTGCTCGCGACGCTGTTGCGGCCGGGGATGGGGTTCGGCGGCATCGCGCTGATCGTGGTCGCGGTGGCCATCGGCGGCTCGGTGGGCACGGTGGTGGCGCGGCGCATCCAGATGACCGCGCTGCCGCAACTGGTCGCGGCCTTCCATTCGCTGGTCGGCATGGCCGCGGTGTTCGTCGCCGCCGGCGCGCTCAACGCGCCGCAGGCGTTCGGCATCGGCACGCCGGGCAATCTGCATCTCGAAAGCCGCATCGAGATGGCGCTCGGGCTCGCGATCGGCGCCATCACCTTCTCGGGCTCGGTGATCGCGTTCGCCAAGCTCCAGGCGCTGATGAAGGGCACGCCGATCACGTTCGCGCACCAGCACAAGATCAATCTCGGCCTGGGGATTCTGCTGGCACTGCTGATCGTGCTGTTCGTCGCGACCTCGAGCCAGTTCGTCTTCTGGCTGGTGGCGCTGCTCTCCTTCGCGATGGGCTTCCTGATCATCATCCCGATCGGCGGGGCGGACATGCCGGTCGTGGTCTCGATGCTGAACAGCTACTCGGGGTGGGCGGCCAGCGGCATCGGCTTCACCATCGGCAACCTCGGGCTCATCATCACCGG
Source organism: Acetobacteraceae bacterium (assembly GCA_027326105.1). Lineage (GTDB taxonomy): Bacteria > Pseudomonadota > Alphaproteobacteria > Acetobacterales > Acetobacteraceae > DAHWFB01. Next base: position 11,164 of record DAHWFB010000006.1, on the reverse strand, counting down.
CGCGCTGGTGGGTTCCTCGGGTGCGATCCTCTCCTACATCATGTGCAAGGGGATGAACCGCAGCATCATCAACGTGCTCCTCGGCGGCTTCGGGTCCGAGGGGGTGGTGGCGGCGGCGGGCGCCGGCGGCGGCGACCGCACGGTCAAGAGCGGGGCGGCGGAGGATGCCGCCTTCATCATGAAGAACGCCGGCAAGGTCATCATCGTGCCCGGCTACGGCATGGCGGTGGCGCAGGCGCAGCACGCGCTGCGCGAAATGGCGGACACGCTGAAGAAGGAAGGGGTGGAGGTGAAATACGCCATCCATCCGGTGGCCGGGCGGATGCCCGGGCACATGAACGTGCTGCTCGCCGAAGCCAACGTTCCCTATGACGAGGTGTTCGAGCTCGAGGAGATCAACAACGAGTTCGGCACCGCCGATGTCGCCTATGTCATCGGCGCCAACGACGTGACCAACCCCGCCGCCAAGACCGACAAATCCTCGCCCATCTATGGCATGCCGATCCTGGAAGTGGAGAAGGCGGGCACGGTGCTGTTCGTCAAGCGCTCGATGGCCTCGGGCTACGCCGGGGTGGAGAACGAGCTGTTCTTCCGGCCCAACACCATGATGCTGTTCGGCGACGCCAAGAAGATGACCGAGGAGATCGTGCAGGCGCTCGGCCACTGAGCCAGGAACGGGCAAAAGTTTTTTGCTTCTTTTTTACAAAAAAGAAGATCTGTTCTTTCTTGAAAGAAAAAACCAAAGAACTTTGATGAGTTTTCGGTAGCGCCCGGCGCCGGGGGGTCAGCCGGAGGGGTCGTTCTCGTCGCGTCCCCGGCTGCGGCGGCCGCGGGCGAGTTCGGTGACCACCCCGTGCAGGGTGCGCAGTTCCTGCTCGGTCACCTCGCCGCGCAGGAAGAAGTGCCGCAGGTTGCGCACCATCCCCGGCCGCTTGGGCAGGTTGCGCAGGAAGCCGCAGGCGTCGAGTTCGGCGGTGAGGTGGGAGAGGAAATTCTCCAGCTCGCCCTTCGTCGCCACCCTCGTTTCGTTGGTCGCCAGCCCGCGGGGCAGGGTCTCGTCCGCCGCCTGCCACCATTCGTAGGCCATCACCATCACCGCCTGGGCGAGGTTGAGCGAGGAGAAGGCGGGGTTGAGCGGAATCCGCACCAGGGAGTCCGCGTGGGCGACATCCTCGTTGTCGAGCCCGGCGCGCTCGGGGCCGAAGAGGAGGCCGGTGGCGAGCCCGCGGGCGAGGGCGAGGCGCATCTCCGCCGCCGCGCCGCGCGCGGTCAGCATCGGCTTGATGATGTGGCGCGGGCGCGGGCAGGTGGCGATGACGCGATGCAGATCCGCCACCGCCTCGGCGAGGGTCGCGTACAGCCCCGCCTCTTCGAGGATACGGTCGGCGCCGGAGGCGGTGCGCCAGGCGCGCTCCTGCGGCCAGCCGTCGCGGGGGGCGACGAGGCGGAGATGGAACAGCCCGCCGTTGGCCATGCAGCGCGCCACCGCGCCGATGTTTTCGGCCAGTTGCGGACGGACCAGGATGACGACCGGGGAAGGCCCGATCGGCGCGATCGGCGCACCCGCTTCACGGCCGGTCATTGTTCATGCCTCGTCAACGGCCACTCCCGTAGTCTGTGTCTTCGTGCTAACATCGAAATCATCCCGTCGCGGAGCGAGGAGCCCATGCAGCGCCGTCCGATCCCCACCCCGTCCCTCGCGCTCGCGCTCGCGCTCGCGCTGGCACCCACGCTCGCCGGCCCGGCGCGGGCCGCGCCGGTCAGCCCCGACCAGGCCAAGACGCTCGCCACCTCGTTGCAGGACTGGCTCGTCGCCACTCTGGGGCCCGGCGTCAAGCTCCCGCCCGATCTGATCACGGTCGCGCCGGACGGCGCGGCCTACCGGCTCAGCCTGCCGGTGCCGATGCTCGAACCCGCCGGGGGCAAGGGGCCGGCGACCCTCAGCCTCGCCGCCCGCCCGCTCAAGAGTGGCGCCTGGGCCATCGGGGATGTCCGCGTCCCATCGCACCTGCTGCTCCACCTGCCGACGCCGGCCGCGCCCCCACCGGCCCCGGGGCAGCCCGCGCCGACCGCTGCCCCCTCGGCCAGGATCGACATCGCGAACCTGGATATCCACGGCGTATTCGACCCCAGCTTCACCCACCCCTCGGTCATGGTCTCCGCCTACGACGGCTTGTCGTATGGCGCCAACTACGCCACCCTGCGCCAGACCGGGCGGCTCCAGCGGGTGGAGAGCGTGACCCGGCTGGTTCCCGGCGCGGGCGGCCTGCTCACCCTTTCGGGCAATTCCAATCTCTGGGGCTACCGCGTGCACGGCGATGCCGCCGGCATCAGCAGCGGCACCACCATCGCCCATGTCGGTATTTCCAGCCGGATCGATGGGCTCTCTCCCGCGGCGCTGACCGGCTTCCTGCATACCATCACCGCGCTCGCCATGGCTTCGCAGGCACCGGCGGGTGGGGCCAAGCCGGCTCCCACCAAGTCCGCGGCGCTGCAACAACTGTTCTCCGCCGCCGCCGGCGTGATCAGCGGTCTCAGCATCACCGAGACGATGGACGGGTTCGCGATGCACGCGACCGGCAAGGCGGCGTACGATGTCGAGATCGCCCATCTCGTCACCGGTCTGCGCGCCACGGCGCCGAAGGCGCAGCTCGCCGCCCACCTTCTGGTGGTGATCGACGGGCTGCATTCCTCCGCCATCCCGCCCGCCTTCGCCGCGCTGGTGCCGAGCCACATCGTGCTCCGCCCCTATGTCGCGGGGATCGATCTGCCGACGCTGACCCAGGCGGCGGTGGCCTCGGCCATGCCCGGCGCCGGCCCCGCGATGATGATGCCGGCGCTGATGGGCATGCTCGCCAAAGGCGGCGTGAAGGTCGGGATCGACCAGCTGGCACTCGACATCGGCCCCGCCCGGCTGCGCGCGCGGGGGCGGCTGACCATCCTCGGCATGCCGCGCGCGCAAGGGTCGGCGGTGATCACCGTCGCCCGCTTCGGGGCGCTGATGAAGACGGTCTCCGCCATGCCGCAGGGTGCCGCGGCGGTGCCGATGCTGGTGATGCTGCGCGGCCTCGCCAAGCCGGTCGGGCACCGTCTGGTCTGGCATGTCAGCGTCGATCCCGCCGGCAAGGTGCTGATCAACGGCATCGACGCCTCAACGCTCGCGCCCCACGGCCCGCCCGGTGGCGGCCAGATGCCCGGCCAGATGCCCCATCCGGTGCCGGCGCCAGCGCTCGCACCGGCACCCAAGCCGGCCAACTGAGCGCCAACCGACCGCCAGTGGACGGCCGGCCGACGGCCGGCCGCGCCGGCGGGGCGTTTCAGGCCCGCCGCCAACGGGTGCCGGCCGGCCCGTCCTCGAGCAGGATGCCGCGGGCGGCGAGATCGGCGCGGATCGCGTCCGCCCGGGCGAAATCGCGGGCCTGCCGGGCGGCCAGCCGCTCGGCGATCGCGGTCTCGATCATGGTCTCGATCATGGTCTCGATCCTGGCGCCGTGCGCCGCGCCCTGGAACCATTCTCCGGGCGCTTTCGGGAGCAGCCCGAGCAATCCTCCCGCCGCCTTCAGCGCCGCGGCGGCCGCGGGGTCCGCGGCCAGGGCGGCATCGGCGAGCCCGTGCAGGGCGGCGAGGGCGGCCGGGGTGTTGAGATCGTCGCACAAGGCTTCCAGCACCGCCGGGGGCACCGTGCCCGCACCCGCCGCCGGGTGGCGTTCGAGGGCACGGTAGAAACGGTCGAGTTCGCGCCTGGCCTCGGCCAGCGCCGCCTCCGAAAAGTCGAGCGTGGCGCGATAGTGGGTCTTGAGCAGCACGAGCCGGATCGCCTCGCCCGGGGCGCGGGCGAGAGCGTCGCGCACGGTGAGGAAATTGCCCAGGCTCTTGGCCATTTTTTCACCACTCACCCGCACCATGCCGTTGTGGACCCAGAATCGTGCGAAGCGGTGGCCGGGAAAGGCGCAGAGGCTCTGCGCGCGCTCGTTCTCGTGGTGGGGAAAGAGCAGGTCGGCGCCGCCGCCGTGGAGGTCGAACTCCTCGCCGAGATAGCGCCAGGACATCGCGCTGCACTCGATGTGCCAGCCCGGCCGGCCGCGGCCCCAGGGGCTCGCCCAGCCCGGCAGGTCCGGCGGGGAGGGTTTCCAGAGCACGAAATCGCCGGCCGCGCGCTTGTAGGGCGCGACCTCGACCCGCGCGCCGGCGAGCAGTTCCTCCGGCGAACGGCCGGAGAGCGTGCCGTAGGAAGGATCGCTCGCCACCGAGAACAGCACGTGGCCCTCCGCCTCGTAGGCGTGGCCGGAGGCGATCAGCCGCTCGATCAGCGCGACCATCTCGGCGATGTGCGCGGTCGCGCGCGGCTCCACGTCGGGCGGCAGGGCGCCGAGGGCGGCCATGTCGGCTTCGAAATCGGCGGTGGTGCGGGCGGTGAGTGCGCCGATCGGCTCGCCGGCCGCGGCGGCGCGGGCGTTGATCTTGTCGTCGACGTCGGTGATGTTGCGCACATAGGTCAGCCGCGGGTAAAGACGGCGCAGGAGCCGCGCCAGCACGTCGAACACCACCACCGGGCGGGCATTGCCGATGTGGGCGAGGTCGTAGACCGTGGGCCCGCAGACATACATCCGCACGTGGGCGGGGTCGATCGGCTCGAAGCGCCGGCGGCGGCGGGTGAGGCTGTCGTGGAGGAAGAGGGCTGGGTTCGGGTCGGGCATGGCAGGGTTGTTTCCCAATCACGGGCGGGAATCAACCGGCCCGTCGTGCGGCCCCGGGCAAACATGGCCGGGCGATCACGATCGGGCGAACAGGGCCGGGCGATCGCGGTCGGGCAAGCCGGGCGAACATGGCAAACCGGGCGAACATGGTAGAAGGGCACGCATGAACCAGCTTTCTCCCCGCATCCCCCCGCGCCGGCGGCTGTTCGGCACCGACGGCATCCGCGGCACCGCCAACGCCGACCCGATGACCGCCGAGGTCGCGCTCCGCCTCGGCCAGGCGGCGGGGCTGCTGTTCACCCGCGGCAGCCACCGCCACCGGGTGATCATCGGCAAGGACACCCGGCTGTCGGGCTATCTGATCGAGCCGGCGCTGACCGCGGGCTTCATCGGCGCCGGGATGGACGTGGTCCTGGTCGGCCCGCTGCCGACCCCGGCGATCGCCATGCTCACCCGCTCCCTGCGCGCCGATCTCGGGGTGATGATCTCGGCCTCGCACAATCCGTTCGAGGACAACGGCATCAAGCTGTTCGGCCCGGACGGGTTCAAGCTCTCCGACGCGACCGAGGCCGAGATCGAGGCGCTGATGGCCGAGGACCACGCCGGCCGGCTCGCCGCCCCCTCCGCGCTCGGCCGCGCCTCCCGGCTCGAGGACGCCGCGGGGCGCTATATCGAGGGCGCCAAGGGCACCTTTCCGCGCGGGCTGCGGCTCGACGGGCTGCGCATCGCGCTCGACTGCGCCAACGGAGCCGCCTACCGGGTGGCGCCGGCGGTGCTGTGGGAGCTCGGCGCGCACATCATCCCGCTCGGCGTCACGCCGGACGGGTTCAACATCAACCGCAACTGCGGCTCGACCGCGCCCGAGCAATTGTCGGCCGCGGTGCTGGAGAACTCCGCCGACCTCGGGATCGCGCTCGACGGGGACGCCGACCGGCTCATCCTCGCCGACGAGCGGGGGGAGATCGTGGACGGCGACCAGATCCTGGCGCTGATCGCCCGCCGCTGGGCGGAGGACGACCGGCTCGTCGGCGGCGGCATCGTCGCCACCGTGATGTCCAACCTCGGGCTCGAGCGCTTCCTCGGCGAGCGCGGGCTTTCGCTGACCCGCACCAGGGTGGGGGACCGCTATGTCGCCGAGGCGATGCGGGAGCGCAACGTCAACCTCGGCGGCGAGCAGTCCGGCCACGTGATCCTGTCCGATTTCGCCACCACCGGCGACGGGCTGGTGGCCGCGCTGCAGGTGCTCGGCGTTCTGGTCGCGTCGGGGCGGGCGGCGAGCGAGGTCTGCCGCGTGTTCGTGCCGCTGCCGCAACTGCTGCAAAGCGTGCGCTGCCCGGTGCCGGGGGCGCTCGCCGCCGCTTCGGTGCGGGCGGCGATCGGCGAGGCGGAGGCGATGCTGGCCGGCACCGGGCGGGTGCTGATCCGCCCCAGCGGCACCGAGCCGGTGATCCGGGTGATGGCCGAGGACGAGGACGAGGCCCGCGTCGCCGCCGCGGTGGGGCTGGTGTCCGCCGCCATCGCCGAGCATGGCCGCCGCGCCGCCGGCGACCCGGGCGGGGCGGCGGCGTGAGGCGAACGCCCCGGGTTCTCGCCGTCGGCGGCTCCGACAGCGGGGGCGGGGCGGGGATCGAGGCGGATCTCAAGACCATCACCGCGCTCGGCGGCTATGGCGCCACCGCGATCACCGCGCTCACCGCCCAGGACAGCCGCGGCGTGCACGACATCCTGCCCACCCCGGCGTTCTTCACCGCCCGCCAGATCGCGCTCGTGCTCGCCGACATCGGGGCGGACGCGATCAAGACCGGCATGCTCGGCGATGCCGCCATGGTGGAGGCGGTGGCCGGAGCGATCGCGGCCCACGGGCGGGGGATTCCGCTGGTGATCGACCCGGTGCTGCGCGCCACCGACGGGCGCACCCTGCTCGCCCCCGCGGCGGTGGAGACCCTCAAGCGCGCCTTGCTGCCGCTCGCCACCCTGCTCACCCCCAACCTGCCCGAGGCCGAGGCGCTGGGCGGCATGCGCATTCCCGATCTCGCGGCGATGAAAGCCGCCGCCGCCGCGCTGCGCGGCCTCGGCGTGCCGGCGGTGCTGCTCAAGGGCGGGCACCTGGCCGGCGACACGGTGGCCGACGTGCTGGCCTGGGACGGGGGGATGGAGACGTTCACCGCCCCGCGCATCCCGACGCGGCACACCCACGGCACCGGCTGCACGCTGGCGAGCGCGATCGCGACCCATCTCGGCGGCGGGCTGGCGCTGGTGGAGGCGGTGGCGCGGGGCCGGGAATTCCTGCGCGCGGCACTGCTGGCCGCGCCCGGGTTCGGCGCGGGGAACGGCCCCCTCGGCCACGCCGCCGCTGGCCGGGCGCGGCCCGCGCCGGCGCGCTACTCCGCCGCCGCCCGCACCGCGCCGGCCTCGAGATAGGCCGCCATCTCGCCGGCGTACCATTCCACGAACCTGACCACCCCGGCTTCCAGCGCCGGCGAATAGGGGCCGGGCTCGTAGCCGGCGGAGTTCACGCCGGCCTGGTTGCGCTCGACCAGCGCCTTGTCCTGGTCGTTGGTGGCGAGCCAGACCTCGGTCAGGCGCTTCAAATCATAGTCCCGCCCCTCCACCGCGTCACGATGGACGAGGAATTTGGTGGTCACCACGCTGCGCTGCGGGGCCACGGGCAGCATCCGCACCATCACCGCATAGTCGCCCAGGGCATGGTTGAAGACGCTCGGATAATGCACCCAGCGCAGCGAGCCGATGTCGTTGCTCGGCACGCTGCCCAGCCGGCGGGAGACCGCCGGGGTGCCGTCCATGGTGATCGAGAGCGCGCCGTGGGTGAAGGGCAGCCGGGTGGCGCGGAATTCCGGCCCGTCGACGATGTGGGTGGGCAGCCCCATCGCACGCAGCCGCGCCCAGTAGTGTTCGATCTCGGCCTGGTTCTCGGGTGCCGTGAAATCGTAGATATCGAGGAAGGTGCGCATCAATTCCCGATGCTGGGTGCGGCAATGGTAGCACTCGCGCGAGTTCTCCATCACCAGCTTCCAGTTGCCCTCCTCGACCAGGTCGCACTCGAAGGCGACCTTCGCCTGCTCGAGCCCGTGCGGGGCGAGATGGGGGGCGAGCGCTTCGGCGTAGGGCGCGAAATCCGGCGGGTCGGCGGCGAGGGAGACGAAGATCGTCCCGCACAGCTCCCGCACCGCCAGCGGCTTCAGCCCGTAGCGTTCGCGGGCGAACCCCTCGGGCATGAAGGGCGCCGCGGCGAGCGCGCCGGTGAGCCGGTAGGTCCAGCGGTGGTAGGGGCAGACCAGCGTCTTCGCCCGCCCGTGGCGGTCATCGCAGATCCGCGCCCCGCGATGGCGGCAGGTGTTGAAGAAGGCCCGCACCACCCCGTCGCGGTCGCGCAGCACGAGCACCGGCGAAGTGCCCACCTCGACCGTGAGATACTCGCCCGGCTCCGCGATTTCGCTGGCGAGGCCGGCAAAGATCCATTGCCGCTCGAAGATGGCGCGGAGGTCGAGGGTGAAGATCGCGGGGTCGGTGTAGAAGGGCTGGGGGAGCGAGAACCCCGGCGTGCGGGCGCGGAGCAACTGGCGGACGGCGGCTTCGTTCACGGCATTTCCCCCTCGGAAACCGGGCGCGATCCTATCAGCGGGGCGCGTGGCCCGAAAGCCCGCCCGTGGACAAGCGAGCCTGCCCGCCTGTAGCCTCGGGCGAGAACCGACCGGGAGGAAGCCGACCGATGCGCATTCTGATCACCGGCGCTGCCGGCATGATCGGCCGCAAGCTCGCCGCCTCGCTCGCCGCGGACGGGCTCGGCGAACGGCCGGTGACGGCACTCACGCTCGCCGACATCGTGGCCCCCGCGCCGCCGCCGGGCTTCGCCGGCGCCGTGGCGCCGGTGGTCGCCGATCTCGCCGCCCCGGGGGCTGCCGCCGGCCTCATCGGCGCCCGCCCCGACCTCATCTTCCATCTCGCCGCCATCGTCTCCGGCGAGGCGGAGGCCGATTTCGACAAGGGCTACCGCATCAACCTCGCCGGCACCGAGGCGCTGTTCGCGGCCATCCGCGCCGAGGGCCGGCGGGCGCCCTATCGACCGCGCCTCGTCTTCGCCTCCTCCATCGCGGTGTTCGGCGCGCCCTTCCCCGAGCGCATCGGCGACGAGTTCCTCTGCGCGCCGTTGACCAGCTACGGCACCCAGAAGGCGATCGGCGAGCTGCTGCTCGCCGACCATTCCCGCCGCGGCTTCCTCGACGGCATCGGGCTGCGCCTGCCCACCATCTGCATCCGCCCCGGCGCGCCCAACAAGGCCGCCTCGGGGTTCTTCTCGAACATCCTGCGCGAGCCGCTGGCCGGGCGCGAGGCGGTGCTGCCGGTCTCCGAGGAGGTGCGGCACTGGCACGCGAGCCCGCGCGCCGCGGTGGGGTTCCTCCGCCATGCGGCGACGCTCGATCTCGCGCGGCTCGGGGCGCGGCGCAGCCTCTCGCTGCCCGGGCTCTCGGCCACCGTGGGCGAGCAGATCGTGGCGCTGCGGGCGGTCGCGGGCGAACGGGCGGTGGCGCTGATCCGCCGCGAACCCGACCCCGCCATCGCCGCCATCGTCGCCGGCTGGCCGCGCGACTTCGCCCCCGAGCGCGCGCTCGCACTCGGCTTTTGCGCCGAGACCTCGTTCGAGGAGATCATCCGCATCCACATCGAGGACGAGCTGGGCGGCAGGCTGGCGTTCTGAGTGCCGTTCAGTCGAGGTCCAGCACCACCTCGGGGAGCGGCGGAAAGCTCACCACCACCCGCCCCGCCGTCTCCAGGAAGAAGGGGGCTACGACGCTGCCCAGCAGCACCACCTGGCCGGCGCGCAGGCCCCCGAAGGCGGCGGCTTCCGGCGAGCCGGCGAGCCAGGCGAGCGCGTTCATCGGGTGGCCGAGCAGGTCGCCGCCGCGACCCTCCCCGCGCACCTCGCCATTGACCGAAATCCGTCCCTCGATCGTGACCAGATCGAGCCCGCGCCAGGCGGTCATCGGCACGCCGGTGACGGCGGCGGCGTGGAACATGCGGTCGGCGAGCAGGGTCGGCGTGCCGAGCTCGCGCAGGTCCCCGTAGCGGTTCTCGACCAGTTCGATCGCCGCCATCACCGCGCCGACCGCGGCCGCGGCCTCCGCGGCATCGGTCGGCCGCGCCGGGAGATCGGCCGCGAGGCGGACCGCGATCTCGCACTCCACGCTGGGCACGAGATAGTCGCCATGGCGGCGCCGCGTGCCGGAGGGCCAGATATCCTCCGCCCGCATGAAGCCCGCGACCGGCGCGTCCAGCCCGAGATAGGCGCGCATCTTCGGCCCCGTCGCGCCGACCTTGAAGCCGCCCGGCGGCACCGCACCCCAGAGCCCGGCCAGCGCCCGCTGCGCCGCCGCCCCTTCGGCGAGGGTGCGCGGCGCGATCGCGGGATCGAGCGGCCCGACCTTGCGCCGCTCCCGCTTCGCGGCGTCGAGCGCGCGGGCGACGGCGGCGGCCTCGAAACTCACCCCTGCCGCCCGAGTTCGTAGAGCGCCACCGCGGCGGCGGCGGAGACGTTGAGGCTCTCCATTCCCCCCGGCATGGGCAGGGCGGCGAGCTCGTCGCAGGTCTCCCGCGTCAGCCGCCGCAGACCTTCGCCCTCGGCGCCGAGCACCAGCGCCACCCGCCGGGCCCGCAGCGCCGGGCCGGAAAGCGCCTGCCGCGCGGCGCCGTCCAGCCCGACCACCCAGAAGCCCGCGGCCTTCAGCGCGACCAGGGTGCGCGCGAGATTGACCGCGCGCAGGAACGGCATGGTTTCGAGCGCGCCCGAGGCCGCCTTGGCCAGCGCCCCGGTCTCCTCCGGCGCGTGGCGGTCCTGCCCGATCACCGCCGCCGCGGCGAAGGCCGCCGCCGCGCGCAGAATGGCGCCGACGTTGCGCGGGTCCGCCACCTGGTCGAGCACCAGCACCGGCCCCGGCCGCTCCAGCACCTGCGCCAGCACCGGGGGCGCCAGCGGGTCGGCGAGCAGCGCCGCCCCCTGGTGCACCGTTTCGCGCCCCAGCAACTGGTCGATCCGCGCCCGCTCGACCCGCTCGGCGGAAAGCGCCCAGGGCCGCGGCAGGCGCGCGGCGAGTGCCGCCTCCGCCTCCTCGGTCAGCATCAGCCGGCGCAGCCGCCGGTGGGGGTTGGCCAGTGCCGCCGCCACCGCGTGGGTGCCGTAGAGCCACACCGCGCCTCCCGGGGTCGCCGGGGCGCGCGGCGCCCCAGGGCGCGGCGCTTCAGGGCGTGACGCTTCTGGGCGCGACGCCTCTGGGCGCGGCGGGGAGGGGCGGCGGGCGAGGGGGGGCCGGCCAAAGCCGGGACGATCCTGTCTCATGGCGCCATCATAGCGGCGCCGGTCCGAACGGGAAGGCCCGCTCAGCGGCCGGCGGCGCGCGCGGCGGGCGCCGGCGGCAGAAGCCGCGCCGCCGCGGCCAGCGCCGCCGCCACCG
>DAHWFB010000113.1 GCA_027326105.1 Acetobacteraceae bacterium | reverse complement strand
TGAGGGCGGGCCGGGCGGGCCGGGCGGGGCGGCGGGATGCCGCCGTCCCGCCGTCCCGCCGTCCCGCCGGGACCCCGCCAGCCCCCCGGGCTTGCGGTTTTCGGGCGACATTCCAATTGACAACCGCCCCGGGATGGGCGGACGAACGTCGGGGCGGGGGGTTCAGGAAGGCGCTGGCATGAAGGCGATCAACGCGATCCGGATGGGCGGGGTGGATGTGCTGCCGCTGGTCGAGGGCGGCAAGGGCATCTCGGTCTCCAACGGCATTTCTTCGGGCCATTGGGCCTCGGCCGGCGGGGTCGGCACGTTCAGCGCCGTCAACGCCGACAGCTACGACGAGGACGGCCGCCGCATCCCCCAGGAATACCACGGCCGCACCCGGCGCGACCGCCACGAGGAGCTGGTCCGCTACGCGATCGACGGGGGCATCGCCCAGGCCCGCGCCGCGCATGATCTCGGCGGGCGGGCAGGGCGCATCCACGCCAACATCCTGTGGGAGATGGCCGCCGCCGAGCGCGTCATCACCGGCGTGCTCGAAGGTGCCAAGGGGCTGATCCACGGGCTGACCTGCGGCGCCGGCATGCCCTATCGCCTGTCCGAGATCGCGGCCAGGTTCGGCGTCTACTATTATCCCATCGTCTCCTCCGCGCGCGCCTTCAACGCGCTGTGGAAGCGCGCCTACTGCAAGGTGTCGGAACTGCTCGGCGGCGTGGTCTACGAGGACCCCTGGCTCGCCGGCGGCCACAACGGGCTCTCCAACAGCGAGGACCCGAGCCGCCCCGAGCCGCCCCTGCCGCGCGTGCTCGCGTTGCGGCGGACCATGCGCGAACTCGGCCTCGACGATACCCCGATCATCATGGCCGGCGGGGTCTGGTGGCTCGAGGAATGGGCGGACTGGATCGACAACCCCGACCTCGGCCCGGTCGCCTTCCAGTTCGGCACCCGCCCGCTGCTCACCCGCGAAAGCCCGATCCCCGAGGTCTGGAAGAAGCGGCTGCTGACCCTGAAGGAGGGCGACGTCTTCCTCAATCGCTTCAGCCCCACCGGGTTCTATTCCAGCGCCGTCAACAACGGCTTCATCCGCAATCTGCGGGAGCGGAACGAGCGCCAGGTGGCGTACACCGCCGAGAAGGTGGGCGAGCACGAGGCGGAGTTCGGCGTCGGGCCGCGCAAGCGGATCGTCTATCTCACCCCGCACGACCGCGAGCACGTGCAGCGTTGGGAGGCTTCCGGCTTCACCGAGGCGCTGCGCACCCCCGATTCCACCCTCATCTTCGTCACCCCCGACGAGGCCGCCCAGATCTACGCCGACCAGGTCGCCTGCATGGGCTGCCTGTCCCAGTGCCGCTTCTCCAACTGGAGCCAGCAGGAGCCAGACTTCACCACCGGCAAGAAGGCCGATCCGCGCAGCTTCTGCATCCAGAAGACGCTACAGAACATCTGCCACGAGGCCAACGACCCCGAGGCGGTCGAGCGCAACCTGATGTTCAGCGGCCACAATGCCTACCGGTTCGGCACCGACCCGTTCTATTCCAACGGCTTCGTGCCCACCGTGCGGCAGCTGGTCGAGCGGGTGCTCACGGGGAGGTAGGGCGATGGCCTACAGCGGCCCCGGCGCGCTGCCGTCGCCGTCGAGATCGCCCTGGGCCGCGAGCGCGCCGGCGGCAGTGGCGCTGCCTTTGAGAATCCATTCGAAGCCCACCGCGATGACCGCGCCCGCCACGGGACCGACGAGATAGATCCAGGTGGTGTGCAGATCGCCGCGTATCAGGTCGGGGCCGAAGGACCGCACCGGGTTCATCGAGGCGCCGCTGATGGGCGCGGCCCACAGCCCGGCCAGGGCGACATAGCCGCCCACCGCGAGCGCGCCGTTGGAGCCGATGTTGCGGGCGCCCGACGCGGTGCCGAGAATCGTGCTGACGAGGCCCGCCGTCAGGACGATCTCCATGACCAGAGCCTTGAAATCGTTCACGCCCCGACCGGGCGTGGTGGCGCCGAGCCGGCCGATCGTGCCGAACATCGCGCGCAGGAAGGCGGCCGCGGTGATCGCACCCACGGTCTGCGCGGCGATATAGCCGGGCACCCGGCGCCAGGGAAAATTGCGCCGCAGCGCGAACGCCAGGGTGGCCGCCGGGTTGAGGTGCGCGCCGCTGACGGTGCCCATGAAATAGATGATCGCCATCACCATCAGCCCCGGCGCGACGACCTTCATGCTCAGGCTGATCGCGCCGCCGCTGCGCGCGCCCACGACCACCGCGCCGGCCGCGACCAGGACAAGGAGGAAGGTGCCCCAGGCTTCTGCGAACAGGCGCCGCCATTCATGGGCCGATTCCAGGAAATCGAGCGGCTCCTGCCAATGCAGCATGCGCTGGCGGAGCAGCGAGACGGCGCGGTCGGCGTGCGCGGGTGTCATGCGGTTCCTCATTTCATTTCGGATCGGACGGCCGTGGGGCGGGCTCCGGTCAAACGATCTTGCAGGAGATCATCGCGTCCTCGTCGAACGTGTAGACCGCGCAGAGGCGGTGATAGCCGTCGGCGATCACCAGCTTGCCGCCGTTCCTGTCCCTGACGAGCAGCAGGGGAGACAGTTTTTCGTCCAGGATGATGCTTGCCCGGTCCTTTTCCACATGGCTGTTGCTGACACCGGTCAGCGGGACGCCGGAGGCCCTGAAGATGTCCTTCGCGGCAAACTCCGACATCCCGGCATGTTCCAGTTGCTCGACCAACTGCCTGGCCACAGATGGATCAAACAGCAGGCTCAGGTAGGATTCGGCCGCCGGATAATCATGCTTCTGCGGCTCGCTCAGCCATCTGATCCGGTATTTCTTGCCCATGCCCGTCCTCTCAGAGAGCTACCCTTGGCGCGGTTGAGACATTGCGGGTGGCCTGATCCGCCTGGCCATGCCACCGTGCGGAGTCGGGCCTGCCAGGCCGGGCACCGCCGCTTGGCTGGAGCATAGCACATCATCGACGCCGTCGCCGTCCGGGCGAGAGCCTGGCCCGGGTTGGCGCCGCTCCGCCCGCCTCACAGCAGGCGCGCGGCGAAGGGGGGCATGAGGTCCGGCGCTTCGAACTCGACGATCCAGAGATCCGGGTCGCGGCCGGTCTGGCGCGCGAGATAGCTGTCCGCCTGCGCGTCGCTCACCGGCGCCGGCCCGGTGGCGCGCAGCCAGGCCAGCTCGCCCTCGCCGGTGCGGGCCTGGGAGAGCACGCACACCCCCGTGGGTGCGCGCAGCACCACCAGCACCCCCCCGGCGTCGGCGTCGCCCCGCCGCACCACCACGCCGGTGCGCCCGGCGACGCCGGCCAGCCGCAGCGCGGCCTGCACCCAGAGTTGCGTCTTCAGCCGAGGCTCGGCCATATGCTGGCTCCATTTTCCGCTTTCCCTATTCCACGAAACGGGCAGGAACCGCGATGACGAAATCGATGAGCGAGGGCCAGCGCGCCTATGAGCAGAAGCGCGCCGCCAAGGCCGGTATGAGCCTGGAAAAATGGCTCGACAACCGCGAGAAGGACAAGCGCGCCGCCGCCAAGGTCGCCAAGCCGGTGCCGGCGCCCGCCAGGCCGAAGCCCCCGGGGCTGCTCTCCCGGCTCATCGAGAAGGCAAGAAAGCCCCTCTAGAACCCGGTATTTGCGTGAGTCTTGCCGTCCACGCGGACTGGAGCGTCGATCCCGGCAAGCGCTGGTTCGCCGCCGCCGAGGGCGGGAACGGCCGCTGGCGGGTGGCCGCGCCCGCGCCGGTGGGCGAGCCCGGCGCATTCCTGGCGGCGCTGCGCCGGCGGGCGGGGGCGGGCGCGGTCGCGCTCGGGGTGGATTTTCCGCTCGGCCTGCCGCGTGCCTTCGTGGCCCGGCACGGCGGCGCCGGGGCAGAGGATTTCCCCGGCTTCCTGCGCGCGCTCGACCCTCGCGCGCCGTTCTTTTCGGTGGCCGGGGAGCTGGCGGAGGTTTCGCCCGCCCGCCCCTTTTTCCCCGCCCGCTTCCGCCCCGGCATGGGGCGGGCGGGGCTGGCGGCGGCGCTGGGGCTGGCGGGGCCCGCGGCGCTCGCCCGCGCCTGCGACCGCGCCACCGCCGAGCGCCCGGCGGGCGGGGTGCTGTTCTGGACGCTGGGTGCCAACCAGACCGGCAAGGCAGCCCTCGCCGCCTGGCGGGAGATGCTGCTGCCCGCCCTTGCCGGACCCGACCCGCCACTGCTCTGGCCCTTCGCGGGCCCGTTCCGCGGCCTGCTCGCCCCCGGGCGCGTGGTGATCGCGGAGACCTACCCGGCCGAGGCGCTGCGCCAGATCGGCCTGCGGCTGGGTGGCAGCAAGCGCGCGCAGGCCGCCCGCGCCGCGCTCGCTCCCGGCTTGCGCGCCGCCCTGGAGCGGCGGGGCGCTGCCCCGGTTCCGGCGCTCGCGGCGGCGATCGCGGACGGGTTCGGCGCCGACGCGCGCGGGGAGGACCGGTTCGATTGCCTGCTGGGGCTGCTGTCCGTGCTCGGGGTGCTCGCCGGCTACCGCCCCGACGTGCCCCCGCCCGATCCCTGGCTCACCCGCTGGGAGGGCTGGGTGCTCGGCCAGACGGCGAGCCCCAGGGCGGCAGGGGGCGTCGCCGACGATGCGGAAACCGCCGGAACCGCGCCTGCTCCACAAATCCCCCCCCCCAAATCCCCCCCTCCACAAATTTCCCTTGTGCCCAAACCCCCGTCTATGTTCTATTTCCGTTCATGACGGCACCCCCTCCCACAACCCCGGTCGAGCGCTTCGTCGCCATCCTGGAATTCTTCCGTCGGGGCATCGCCGTCCAGGTCGCCCAGGCAGCCCGGGCCGCCCAGGCTGCCAGGGCCGCGGACTGCCCGCGTCAGGCCGTCCTCCGCCTCCTCTGGTCGCGCATCGGCCGCGTCGCCCAGCAATTCGCCCGCCTCGCCGCCCGCATCCCCGCCGGCGCGCCGCCCCGTCCGCACGTCACCCGCCCGCGCGTCTCCCGCCTCGGCCACCCGCCGGCCACGCCGCAGGTCCCGGCCTCCGCCCGCCCGGTCCCCCAACCCTGGGCCAGGCTTCCCCGCCGCCCGGGCTGGGGCCTCCTCGTCGCCGCCCCGGTCGCGTACAACGCCGCCAGCTACCTTCGCATTCTCCTCGCCGAGCCCGACATGGCCGCCCTGCTCGCCGCCTCGCCCGGCCTGCGCCGCAGCCTGCGCCCCCTCTGCCGCCTGCTCGGCCTGCCTCCGCCGCCCGAGCCGCCGGCCTGCCTGCCCCGATTGCCGCCCGCCGCCCTGCGGCCGGCCCGCCGTTCGCCGCCGGTCATGTCCGCGCCCGCGCCCGCGCCGGCCCATGCCACCCCGCCGCC
>DAHWFB010000096.1 GCA_027326105.1 Acetobacteraceae bacterium | reverse complement strand
GGGCGCGGCGCCTGGGGCTGGTGCCGGCGGGCTACATGTGGCTGCGCTGGATTCTCGGGACCATGGTGATCGCGGTTTTGGTCACCGTGCTGGTGCTCCGGCTGGCCGGGGCGCACGTCTACTTCTAGCGGGGGTCTTCTTCCAGCGGGCGCGGGCCCGGGGCGGAGCCCTGGCTTGGCCTTTTTCCCCGGCCGCCGCTCACCCGGCGAGGAATTCCGCGATCGCGCCCTGGCTCAGTGGATCGACCAGCGCCGGGGCGTGGCCGCACTCGGGGATGGTGACGGCGCGGGCACCGGCGGCCTGCATGCGCGCGAGGGTCTCGGGCAGCAGCAGGTCGCTGGTTTCGCCGCGCACGACCAGCACCGGCTGGGTGATCTTCTCCCACACCGGCCAGAGGTCGATATCGCCCCCGGCGACGGCGCCGAAGGCCGCGATGATGGCGCGATCGTAGTGCAGCCGCACCTGCCCGCCGCTGATGGGGCGGGCGGAGGTGACGGCGAGGTGGCGCCACTGCGCATCCGACATCGGGCCGAAGGGCGCGTTGACCTGGCGGATGTACGCCTCGACCGCCGCGACATCGGGGAAACTCTCGGGCGCGGCGGCGAGATATTCGCGGATGCGGCGGATGGCGGCGGCCGGCACGGTGGGGCCGATATCGTTGAGCACCAGGCGGGTGACCGGCGCGCCGGGGCAGGCGCAGGCGAGCATGCCGCAGATGCCGCCGAGCGAGGTGCCGACCCAGGCGACGGGGCGGCCGATGGCGGCGAGCAGGGCGGCGAGCGCGGCGAGATAGTGCTGGGGCTGGTAGAGCGCCGGATCCGCGAGCCATTCGGAATCGCCGCGCCCGGGCAGGTCGGGCGAGACGACCAGGTAGCGCTCCGCCAGACGCCCGGCGAGTTCGTCGAAGTCTCGTCCGGTACGGGTCAGCCCATGGACGCAGAGCACGGGGGGTGCTGCCGGGTTGCCGGTTTCGACATAGGCGAGGCGGTAGAAGCGCCCTTCCAGGAGGTAGGGGATGGCGCCGCGGCGGGGGAACATCAGAGCACCCCCTGGGCGCGCAGCCCGGCGAGGGCGGCACCGTCGAGGCCGAGGAGCTCGGCGAGCACCGCATCGGTATCGGCGCCGAGGCGCGGCGGCGGGAGGCGGTAGGAGGGTGGGGTGTCGGAGAGCCGCACCGGGTTGGCGACGAGTTTGACCGGGCCGCCCGCCGGGTCCGCCATCTCCACCACCATGCGGCGCGCGGCCACCTGGGGATCGGCGAAGAGTTCCGAGAGGCGGTTGATCGGGCCACAGCCGATGGAGAGCGCTTCCAGCCGCTCGATCCACCAGGCGCTCGGCTGGGCGGCGAGCACCGGGGCGAGCGCAGCAGTGACCGCCGCGCGATGTTCGATGCGGGCGGCGTTGGTGGCGAAGCGCGGGTCGGCGGCGAGCGGGGCGAGGCCGAAATTCTCGCAGAAGCGGCGGAAGGTGGGGTCGTTGCCGATGGACAGAACGATATGCCCGTCCGCCGTCGCGAAGACCTGGTAGGGGACGATGTTGGGGTGCTGGTTGCCCAGCCGCGGCGGGTTCTGGCCGCTGGCGAGATAGTTCATCGCCTGATTGGCGAGCCAGGCAAGATGACAGTCGAGCATGCCGATGTCGATGCGCTGGCCGCGCCCGCTCGTCTCGCGCTCGCGCAGGGCGGCGAGGATGCCGATGCAGCCGTAGAGGCCGGCGAAGATGTCGGCGACCGGCACCCCCACCTTCTGCGGCGCGCCGTCGGGCTCGCCGGTGAGGCTCATGATGCCGCCCATCGCCTGGATCAGGCTGTCGTAGCCGGGGCGGGCGGCGTAGGGGCCGGTCTGGCCGAAGCCGGTGATCGAGCAGTAGATCAGCCGCGGAAACCGCTCCCGCAACTGCTCCCAGCCGAGGCCGTAGCGGGCCAGCGCGCCGACCTTGAAATTCTCGACCAGAATGTCGCAGGAGGCGAGCAGGCGGAGCGCGAGTTCCTGGCCCTCGGGGCGGGCGATGTCTAGCGAGAGCGAGCGCTTGTTGCGGTTGGCGCCGGCGAAATAGGCGCTCTCCCCGGTTCCCGGCATGAAGGGGGGAGCGAAGAAGCGGGTATCGTCCCCGGCGCCGGGTTTTTCGATCTTGAGGATGTCGGCGCCGAGATCGCCGAGCATCTGGGTGCAGAGCGGGCCGGCGAGCACGCGGGTGAGATCGAACACCCTAAGACCGCGCAGCGACCCGCCCGAACCATTCGCCTCCGCCATGCCGCCGCCTCCCGATCGTGCAGACTCCGGGAACTGCGATAGCCAATCGGCCGGGCGGGCGCCAGAGCCGGGCGCGATTTCCCTTTGCATCGCGGGCTGCCTCGGCGAGAGTTGGCGCCCGGGATCGGGCTTTGGGGGAAATCGGCATGAACGAGGAGAAGACCGCGCTGGGGCAGAAGATTCTCCGCCTCAAACGGGAGAAGCGGCTGCGCTGGGGGGAGGTTGCCGAGGCGATCGGGCATTCGGCGGTGTTCGCCTGCGCCGCCTGCCTCGGGCAGATGTCGCTCACGGCGGAAGCGGCGGAGAAGGCGGGAGCGCTGTTCGGGTTGGGCGCGGAGGAGGTGGCGCTGCTCGCCGAGCCGCCCTATCGCGGGTCGCTGCCGACGGTGGCGCCGACCGACCCGGTGATCTACCGTTTCCACGAACTCGTGCAGGTCTATGGCACCACCTGGAAGGCGCTGATCGAGGAGGAGTTCGGCGACGGGATCATGAGCGCGATCGACTTCGAGATGACGCTCGACCGCCAGCCCGACCCCAAGGGCGACCGGGTCCGCATCACCATGAGCGGCAAGTTCCTGCCCTATCGGAGATATTGAGCGGGGCGTTCCCGCAGTGTCCCCGGGGCGGCGGCGTGGTGGCGGGGCGGAGTGGCCGCCGCCCGTTAGAGCACTTTCCGATCCAATCAGATCGAAAACTGCTCTGCCCATTTGATGAAACGAGCATCTCTATCTGATCAGATGTTTCCATCTGATCGGATGATCCTCTAAGCCAGATAGCGCGCGGTGAGATGGGCGGTGAAATCGGCCGCGTCCAGCGGCTTGCCGGTGGCGGCTTCGAGCAGCGCGTCGAGATCGAGCAGGCTCGCGCGGGCGTGGATTTCGCGCCCGAGCCAGCCGGTCAGCGGCGCGAAGTCGCCGCCGGCGAGCGCCCCGTCGAGCCCAGGCGCTGCGCGGCGGGCGGCGGCCATCAGCTGGGCGGCGGCCATCGCACCCAGCGTATAGGCGGGGAAATAGCCGAAGCCGCCGTCGTACCAATGGATGTCCTGCAGGCAGCCGCGCGCGTCATCGGGCACTTCGAGGCCGAGCAGGGCGCGGAAGCCGTCGTTCCAGGCGGCGGGAAGCTCGGCGACCGCGAGATCACCCGCGACCAGCGCGCGTTCGAGGCGGAAGCGCAGGATGACATGGGCGGGATAGGTCATCTCGTCGGCCTCCACCCGGATGAAGCCGCGGCGGACGCGGCGGGTGAGCCGGGCGAGGTTGGCCGGGGCATAGGGCGCGGGATCGCCGCCGAAAGCCCGGTGCAGCTCCGGGCCGAGCCAGGACAGGAACGCGTCCGAGCGGCAGGCCTGCATCTCCACGATCAGCGACTGGCTCTCGTGCGCGGCCATCCCGGCCGCTTCGCCCACCGGCTGGCGGCGCCACGCCGCGGGCAGGCCGCGCTCGTAGAGGGCGTGGCCGGTCTCGTGCAGCACGCCCATCACCGCCTGGAGGAACTCGGCTTCGTCGTAGCGGGTGGTGATGCGCACGTCCTCGGGCGTGCCGCCGCAGAACGGGTGGGCGGAACGGTCGAGCCTGGCATGGTCGAAATCGAGCCCGACGCGGGCGGCGAGCCCCCGGCAGAGCGCCTCCTGCGCCTCCTCGGCGAAGGGCCCGGGCGGCGGCGAGGCGGCCGGGAGCCGCGCTTCGCGCGCCTCGGCCCGCGGCAGCGCACCGGCGAGCCAGGATTCGTAGGCGATGAACAGGGGGGTGACGGCGGCCTCGCTCATGCCAGGCTGGAACCCGTCCATCAGCGCGTCATAGGGCGAACGTCCGAGCGCGGGGGCGAGGGCGGCGGCGGCTTCACGGGTCAGGCGCAGCACCTCGGCGAGCGGGGCGCGCACCAGGGCGAAGTCGGACGATCGGCGGGCCTCGCGCCAGCGCTTCTCGCAAGCGGAATTGGCCCGCGCGCGGGCTTCGACCAGATCGGGCGGCAGGGCGCTGGCACGGGTGTGGACGTGGCGCATGCGGCGGAGATTGGCGCGTTCCCAGGCGCCGGCGGGCGGCGCCGCCTCGGCGGCGGCGAGATCGTCCGCGGTCTCGGGCGCGGTCAGCAGAGCGTGCGCGAGGCCGGCGAGCACCGCCAGTTGCTCGCCGCGCGCGGCGGCCCCACCGGGGGGCATGACGGCGGCGGCGTCCCAGTCCAGCATCGCCTGGGCCTCGCCGATGGTGGCGATGCGGGCGAAGCGGGCGGCGAGGCGGTGGCGGGCAGTCTCCACGGCGGTCATTCGCGCAGCCTTTTCGCGGCCCACCAGAAGAACTCGACCACCAGGACCAGGGCGAGGCCGAACCAGGTCCAGGCGTATTGGAGATGGTTGTTGGGCGGATGGGGCAGATGGCGGCGGGGCCAGGGATAGCGCCCCGGACGGCGCGGCCCGAGCGCCATCAGCATCATCGGCGCGACCCGGGGAAGGCCGAGCGCTGTGCCGATACGGGCGGGATCGCGGGTGTAGAAGAGGCGCTTGGCGGGATCGTCCGGCGCGGAGAGCCAGCCCGGGCGGGCGGGCGGCTCGACGAAGCCCGCGACCAGTACCTCGCCCGGCGGATCGGCCAGCGCCCGGGGCAGGGTTTCGGGAACCCAGCCGCGATCGACCAGCACCGGCGGGCCGTCCTTGCGCAGGAGCGCCATGATCAGATCGCCCCCCTGCACCTCGCCCTGGGGCAGGGTATGGACGATATCGCCATAGAGGGCGGCACGCGTGCGCAGCCAGACGCCACGCACGCCGACCTTCTCGAACGGTGTGGGCTGGGCGGGCAGCGGGATCGGCGGGGCGAGTTCGGCAGCGTGGATGGCGGCGAGGATGCCGAGCTTCCAGCGCAGCCGGTGCAACTGCCAGACGCCGAGCGTGACCAGCAGGGCGAGCAGCAGCGCCGCCCAGACGCCGGGCCAGAGCAGCCGCCGCCAGGGCAGGCGGCGCAGCGCCAGGGTGGCGGAGGCCATCAGAGCCCCATCTCGCTCCGCCGGTAGCGGTATTGCTGGGCGATCAGCGCCGCCTTGGCCACCCGCAGCAGGACCACCGCGAGCACGAAGGTGACCACCGGCCAGAGGATCAGATGCACCCAGAAGGGCGGCGAGAAGGTGAACTCCACCCAGAAGGCGAGGACGGCGATGATGGCGCCGAGGATGAGGATGACGAAGACCGCCGGCCCGTCCCCCGCGTCATGGGCGCGCAGATCGAGCCCGCATCGCGCACACACCGGGCGGATGGCGAGCAGGCCGGCGAACAGCCGCCCCTCCCCACAGCGCGGGCAGCGGCCGAGAAATGCCACCTTCCACAGCGGCGCCGGCGCTCCATCCGCGGACACCGCCCCTCCCCTCGCCGGCTCGGGCGAGCCCTGGCTCAGGCGACGGTGACCGCGCTCGCACCCCAGAGATAGATGCAGGTGAAGAGGAACAGCCAGACCACGTCCACGAAGTGCCAGTACCAGGCCGCCGCCTCGAAGCCGAAGTGACGCTCGGGCGTGAACTGGTCCTTGAGCGCGCGGAAGAAGCAGACGATGAGGAAGCAGGTGCCGACGATGACGTGGAATCCGTGGAAGCCGGTGGCGAGGAAGAAGACCGAGGGGAAGATCGCGTCGCTGCCGCTCATCCAGAGATGGAAGGGAGCGTGGGAATACTCGATCGCCTGGCCGGCGGTGAAGGTCATCCCGAGCAGGACGGTGAGGCCGAGGCCGATCACCAGGCCGCGCTTGTCGCGCTCGAGCAGGGAGTGGTGCGCCCAGGTGACCGTGGTGCCGGAAAGCAGCAGGATCATGGTGTTGAAGAAGGGTATGCTGAAGGGGGCGAAGGTGTGGATGCCGACCGGGGGCCAGGCGATGGTGGTCGCGCTGCCGACATTGTCGGGGAACAGGGCGAAGTTGAAATAGGCCCAGAAGAAGGCGACGAAGAACATCACCTCGCTGGCGATGAACAGCGTCATGCCATAGCGCAGGCCGAGGCGGACGATGGTGGTGTGCAGCCCGGGGGTGCGGGATTCCTTCACCACGTCCCGCCACCAGAGGAACATGGTGGCGAGGATGAGGGCGATGCCGGCGATCAGGAAGCCCCACTGGTGGAAATGGGCGACCATGATGATGCCGAAGACAGTGAGCCCGCCGCCGAGCGCCCCCACGATCGGCCACGGGCTGGGGGTGACCAGATGGTAGGGCTGCTTGATTCCGGTATGCAGTTCGATGCCGGCACCGTGCGCTTCACTGCTCATCGACGATCCATCTCGAATACCATGCAACCGGAACCCTGCGCCCGGCGCGGCCACCGCCATCATCCCCAAATCCCCGCGCCGTTCAAGGGGCTTGCGTGCCGAGCCAGGTTTGGCGGAGGCGGTCCAGGCGGGCGGCGACCGCGGGCGCGTCGAACAGCGTCGCACGCAGCCGCCCGGCGACGCCCAGCGCGGCGCGGCGGGCGGGGTCGCGGCCGAGGCCGGTGAAGGCGGCGGCGAGTGCTACCGGATCGGCGGCGGGGACGATTTCGGCGGCGGCGCCGGTGACCTCGGGCAGGCCGCCGCGCGCGGTGCTGACCAGGGCGGCGCCGCCGGCCAGGGCTTCGAGCGCGGCCAGCCCGAACGGCTCCTCCCAGCGACTCGGCACCGCGACGATGGCGGCCCGCGCCATCGCCGCGAGCACGCCGGCGTGGGGCAGATAGCCGGCCATCTCCACCCCCGCGGCCGCCGCGCGGGGGCGGAGCGCGCGCAGGAACGGGGTTTCCGGGCTCGCCGCGCCGAACCGGTCGGCGCCGACCATGCGGGCGCGCCAGCCGGGCAGCTCCGGCAGGGCGCTGGCGCAGGCGGCGACGAACTCCTCCGCGCCCTTGTCCGCCGCGACCCGCCCGGCGAACAGGATCTCCGCCACCCGCTGCCCGGGCGCCAGAGGCAGCGGCAGGGCGGCCAGATCCAGGCAGTTGGGCAGGACCAGGGCACGGCCCGGCGGGGGGGCGGCGATCCCTTCCAGCAGCCGCGCCCGCAGCCACCGCGAGGCACTGACCACCGCGACCAGGCGGGCGAGCAGGAGGGCGCGGGCGGAGGGCGTAGCGAAGCCGCGCATCGCGGCGGGATCGTTGCCGAGGAACAGGGCGACGCGCGCCCCCGGCAGGCGGCGGGCGAGGTCAAGCGCGATGTCGGGGCGGTTGTGGACCTCGATCAGGGCGGGAGGGTCGGCACGCAGCAGACGCGCCACCCCCTTGACGTAGCGCCGCCAGGCGGGGCCGAGGGCGAACGCCGCTGGAGCCACCTGGAAGGCCGCATCGGCGAACACCGGGGCGCTCTGGGGCGGACCGATGACCCGCACCCGGAAGCCGCGCGCGGCGCGGGCGAGGCGGCGGCAGTTCAGCCCGATGGCGCCCGCGCTCTCCGGCCCGAACCCTTCGCGCGGCGGCAGCACGAGAGCGACCGCGGGCTCAGGCCCCATTGCGGAAGCGTTCGAGGGCGCCGAGCAGCGCCACCCGGATGCCGGGTTCGAGGGCGGAGTGGCCGGCGTCCGCCACCATGGTGAGCCGCGCCCCGGGCCAGGCGGCGGCCAGTGTCGCCGCGGTCGCCGGCGGGCAGATCATGTCGTAGCGGCCCTGCACGATCTCGGCCGGGAGGTGGCGGATGCGGCCCATGCGCGCGAGCAGCCCCTCGGGCGGCAGGAACAGATGATGGGCGAAATAATGCGCTTCGAGCCGGGCGAGGCCGAGGGCGGTGCGGTCCTGAGCGAAGGAGGCGACGGTGTCGGGGCTGGGCAGCAGCGTGCTGCAGGAGCCCTCGTATACCGACCAGGCGCGGGCGGCGGCGAGATGGACCGCGGGGTCCGGGTGGGTCAGGCGGGCGAGATAGGCGGCGAGCGGATCGGCGCGCTCGGACTCGGGGAGGAAGGTGAGGAACTCGCGGTGCGCTTCGGGGAAGAAGCGGGCGAGGCCGTGGAGGAACCACTCGGTCTCCTCCGCCCGGCCGAGGAAGATGCCGCGCAGGACGAAGCCGCGCACCCGCTCGGGGTGGGCCTGGCCATAGGCGAGCGCGAGTGTCGAACCCCAGGAGCCGCCGAACACCAGCCAGGAGAGGATGCCGAGATGCTGACGCAGCGCTTCGATATCGGCGACGAGATGATCGGTGGTGTTCTCGATCAGGCTGCCGAGCGGCGGGGAGCGGCCGGCGCCGCGCTGGTCGAAGATGACGATGCGCCAGTATTGGGGATCGAAGAAGCGGCGATGGACCGCGCCGGCGCCGGCGCCGGGTCCGCCGTGCAGGAAGAGCACCGGAAAGCCGTGCGGGTTGCCGGCCTGCTCCCAGTACATCTGATGCCCGCCGGAAAGCGCGAGCGTGCCGGTTTCGAAGGGCGAGATATCGGGGAACAACTCTCTGCGCGACATCGGGGCAAGCCTATACACGCGCCCGCGCGGTCGGCAAACGGGGCGCGGAGAGCGATAGGGAACGGGCGGCAATGGAGCGGGTTTGGATCGGGCTCGGGGCGCTGTACGGGCTGCTCGCGGTGGCGATTTCGGCGCTGGCCGCGCATCTGCTGGCGGGCAGGGTCGCGCCGGCGGGGATGGCGCTGGTGGCGACCGGCTTGCGCATCCAGGGCTGGCACGCGTTGGCGCTGCTCGCCTGCGGCCTGTGGGCGCCGCGGGGCGGGCGACTCGCGCACGCGGCGGGGGCGGCCTTCGCCTTCGGCGCCGCGATTTTCTGCGGCACGCTCTACGGGCTGGCGCTGGGGGCCGGGATGATCGCCGGCGCGGCGCCGGTGGGCGGGACGGCGCTGATGGCGGGGTGGGTGTTGCTCGGGCTTTCCGCGCTCCGGCGGCGCTGAGCGGCGGCGGGAACACCGAGGCCAGGGCCTCCGCCCTGGACCCGCTGGGGCCTGGGGCCCCCGACCCCGAGAGGGATGGATTTCAGAGGCAGGCCCTTGCGGGGTCCGCGGCATGCCGCGGACAGGAAGGGGGCGGCTGGCCTCGCCATACCCTGCGGTGGGATCGGACTTCCTGAGCGCCCTTCCGCAGCCTGCTTGGCGCACGCGGCGCCGGGATCAGGTGGCGCTGGCCGGGGCGGGGCGGCGGGCGGGGGCGGCGAAGGCGCGGGTGAGCAGGAAGAAGCCCGCCAGCGTCGCCGCCCAGGCGAGCAGTTGCAGCCCGTCGGGGCGCGCGGTGTAGCCGATCAGCGTATGCAGCATGCGGCCGGGAATCGAGCCGTCCCCGAGCAGCCAGGCGGTGCTCCAGAGCGGGGTGTAGAGGAACTGGGCGAATCCCGCCTGCTGGAGGATGGCGGCGGCATCCGCGGCCATGCCGGCGGCGAGCAGGGAGATCATGGTCGAGGTGGCGGTGAAGATGTGGCGGGTGGGGATGGTGAGCATGCCGCGGTACATCAGGAGGGCGACGAGGCCGCCGGCAGCGATGCCGAAGGCCCCGCCCGCCGCCATCGCCCAGGCCCCGGCGCCGCCGGCGGCGACCCCGTACAGGAAGAGCACCACCTCCGAACCCTCGCGCAGCACCGCGACCGCGATCACGATGCCGAGCGCCGCCAGCGGCCGGCGGCCCTCGCGCACCGCGTGGCCGAGGGAGCGGAGCCCCTCCCCCATGGCGCGGCCGTGACGGGACATCCAGGCGTTGTGCCAGGCGAGCATCCCGACCGCCGCGGCCAGGATGGTGACGTTGAGCAGTTCCTGCCCGCTGCCGGCGAACAGCGCCTCGATCCGGCCGGCGAAGAGCGCGACCAGCACCGCCCCGGCGAGACCGGCGGCGAGCCCCGCCGCCACCATGCGCCCCCGCCCGCCGACGCCCCGGGTCGCTGCCAGCACGATGCCGAGGATCAGGCCGGCCTCGATGACCTCCCGGAAGACGATGATCAGCGAGGCGAGCATGGCGGGGTCCTATCGCGCGACGAGGGCGCCCTGGGCGGTGGCGGGATGATAGTCTCCGAAGAAGCGGTAGCGGCCGGGTTTCAGAGGAGGGATATGGAGCAGAATCGCGCCACCGCCAGGGACCAGTTTCTCGGCGGGGAACTCATGCGATTCGAACTCCTCGGGAGTGGGGTCGTGGTTTTCGACCCGCAGCGTGAGGGGCACGCCGGCCGGCACCGCGACCTCGGGCGGGGTGAAGCGGTGGCCCGCGATCACCACCGCGACCGGGGCGGCGGCGTGGGCGGGACCGGCGCCGAGGCGAAGCGCGAGCGCCGCCGCCAGCAGCAGAGCGGCACTCACGAGGATGTGCTGGCTCGATTTGCGAATGCGAAGAATTCTCATTTGCCGACGGTTACAGGCAAACCGCGGCGCGCGCAACCCCCGCGCCCCGCCTTCGCCCCGGGAAGCCGGTTGAGCCTGCGCCCCTGCCCGTCCTATATGGCGGGCGCCGGCGGGGACGCGGCGGCGAGGGAAGGAAACTCATGATCGGTCGCAGGGCGACCCTGATCGGCGGAGTTGCGGCAGGTGCCGCGGCGGGGCTTCCCCTGCCCGCGCGCGCGGCGCCGCTGCCGGTGGTGCGGGTGGGGGTGCTGAGCTTCGGCAGCGTGATCTGGGAACTCGACGTGGTGAAGTGGCGCGGGCTCGACGCCGCGCACGGGATCGATCTGCGCATCATCCGCACCGCCGGCAAGGAGGGGGCGGCGGTCGCGCTGGAGGGGGGCGCGGTCGATGCCATCGTCACCGACTGGTTCTGGGTCTCGCGCCAGCGCGCCGCCGGAGCGGATTTCACCTTCGCCCCCTTCTCGCGCGATACCGGGGGCATCTATGTCGCGCAGCACTCGGGCATCCGCCGGCTCGCCGACCTCAAGGGCAGGAAGCTCGGCATCGCCGGCGGGCCGGTGGACAAGAGCTGGCTGCTGCTGCGCGCCTACGCCGAGAAGACGCTGGGGCGCGATCTCGACGGGCTGGCGAGCCCGGTCTTCGCCGCTCCGCCGCTGCTCAACCATCTCGCGCTTTCGGGACAGATCCCGGCGGTGCTCAATTTCTGGCAGTTCGACGCGGTGCTGGCCGCCGCCGGGTTCCGCCCGCTGGTGGGGATGGGGCAGGTGTTCGCAGCACTCGGCATCTCCCCTGCCCCGCCGCTGCTCGGCTGGGTGTTCCGCGACCGCTTCGCCCGCGCCGAGCCCGCCGCCCTGCGCGGGCTGCTGGCCGCCTCCTACGCCGCCAAGCATGCCCTGCTGACCGACGACGCGCTGTGGCAGCGGCTGCGCCCGGTGATGCATGCGCCCGACGCGGCGGTGTTCGCCGCACTCCGCCGGCTGTGGCGGCGCGGGGTGATCACGCGCTTCGGGCCGCGCGAGATCGCGGCCGCCGAGGCGACGTTCCGGGTGGTGGCCCGTCTCGGCGGACCGGCGCTGGTCGGGCACCAGAGCGCGCTGGCGCCCGGCACCTTCTGGCCCGGCTTCCGGCTGCCCGGCTGATGGCCGAGGCGGACGCGATCGCCGCGGCACCGGTGGAGAGGCCGCTCCTCGCCCGAGCGCGGCGGGGGGCGGGGGCGCGGGTGGCCTCGGTGGTGGTGTTCGTGCTCGCCTGGGGGCTGGTGGCGGCACTCGCGCACAGCCGGGTGCTGCCGGGACCGCTCGCGGTCGCCGCCAGGCTGGCGGAATTCGCGCGCAACGGGCAGATTTTCGTCGATACCGGGATCACCCTCGCCCGGGTCGCGGTTTCGTTCGTCATCGCCATGCTGGTGGGCAGCGCCATCGGCATCGTGCTCGGGCGCCGGCGGGGGCTCGATCACTTCTTCGATTCCTGGCTCGTGATCGCGCTCAACGTGCCGGCGCTGGTCACCATCATCCTCTGCTACGTCTGGTTCGGCCTGTCCGAGGTGGCAGCGATTCTGGCGGTCGCGATCAACAAGATCCCGCTGGTCGCGGTGCAGCTGCGCGAAGGGGCGCGCGCGATCGACCCCGACCTGATGGCGATGGCCGAGGCCTTCGCGGTGCCGCGCGGGCGGCGCTTCCGCCGCGTGTTCCTGCCCCAGCTTTTTCCCTATCTGATGGCGGCCGCGCGCTCGGGCCTCGCGCTGATCTGGAAGATCGTGCTGGTGGTGGAACTGCTCGGACGGCCCGACGGGGTGGGGTTCCGGCTCGGCGAATATTTCCAGTATTTCGACATCGCCGCCGTGCTCGCCTACACGCTGGTGTTCGTCGTGCTCGTGCTCGGGATCGAAATGGCGATCTTCCGGCCACTCGAGCGGCGGCTTTCGGGGTGGCGGCAATGAGCGCCGCTGCGGCGGGTGCAGCGGCGGTGACGGTGGTGGTGCGGCGCAAGCGCTTTGCCAACGCCGGCGGTCCCGGCGGCGGGCGCGGAGGGGTGGTACTGGAGCGCATCGAATTCGCCATCGGCAGCGGGGAATTCTGCGTCCTGCTCGGCCCTTCGGGCTGCGGCAAGACCACGTTGCTCAACATCGTCGCCGGACTCGACCGCGATTTCGAGGGCGCGGTGCGCATCCCCGGCGCGGTGGCGGGCCGCGCCCGCGCCGGCTGCGTGTTCCAGACCCCGCGGCTGCTGCCGTGGCTGACGGTCGCCGACAATCTCCGCCTGGTGCTGCCGCCGGAGGCGGACGAGCGGGCGGCACTGGCGCTGCTCGAGGCGATGGAACTCGGCCCCGTGCGCGATACCTACCCCAACCGGCTTTCGGGCGGGATGCAGCGGCGGGTGGCGCTCGCGCGCGCGTTCGCCATCCGCCCTTCGCTGCTGCTGCTCGACGAGCCCTTCGTCTCGCTCGACGGGCCGACCGCGGACCGGCTGCGCGGGCTGCTCGTCGATCTCTGGCGGCGGGAGCGGCCGAGCGTTCTGTTCGTCACCCACGACCTCAACGAGGCGATCCTGCTCGCCGACCGCATCCTTTTTCTCGGCGGCACGCCGGCCCGCCTCGCGCTCGATCTCGCGGTCGATCTGCCCCGCCCGCGCCAACCCGGCGGGGTGGCGGAGGAGGCGCTGCGGCGGCGCCTGCTCGCCCACTATCCGGACGCGCCGGCGGAGCGTGTGGCGTGAAGCGGCGCGGCGTGGGCAGGGAGAGAGGCGGACCATGAACGGGCCGAGGCCGATGCTTCGCGTGCGCGGGGCGCAAAAATCCTATGGCAGGGTCAAGGCGCTCGACGGTGTCGATCTCGCCGTGGGCGAAGGCGAATTCGTCGCCCTCCTCGGCCCCAACGGCGCCGGCAAGACCACGCTGTTCCAGCTTCTCTCCGGCCTGTTCGTCGCCGACGCCGGCACCATCGAGGTGCTCGGCCACGATATCGGCCGCGACCCGGTGCCCGCGCTCGCCGGCATCGGCATCGTCTTCCAGCAATCCACCCTCGATCTCGAACTGTCGGTGCGCGGCAATCTGCGCTTCCACGCCCGCCTGCACGGCATGAGCCGGGCCCGCGCCGCGACGCGCATCGCCGAAGAAGCGGGGCGCATCGGGCTCACCGAGCGGCTCGACGACCGGGTGCGCACGCTCTCGGGCGGCACCCGCAGGCGGGTCGAACTCGCCCGCGCACTGCTGCACGAGCCCCGGGTGCTGCTGATGGACGAGCCGACGGTGGGGCTCGACCCGGCGAGCCGGCGCGATCTGCTCGCCTATGTGCGCGATCTCTGCCGCGAGCGGGGACTAGGCGTGTTGTGGGCGACCCATCTCGTCGAGGAGGCGGAGGCGGCGAGCCGCGTCGTCGTGCTCCATCACGGCCATGTGCTGCGCGAGGGACGCCCCGCCGACCTGCTCGACGAAGGGCACGTGGGCACGCTCGCGGAGGCGTTCCTCGAACTCACCACCAGCGCGGCCGGGCCGGCGCGCACCAGAACCTCGGAGGCTGCTGCATGAAATCCTGGAAGAATTGGCTGGCGGGCGCGGCGTTCGCGGCGGCGCTGGCGCTGCCGGCCGCGGCGCGGGCTGCGGGCACCGGGCTCATCTTCGTGAGCAACGAGAAGGGCGCCTCCATCACCGTGCTGAACGGCAAGACCTATCGGCGGGTGGCGGTGATCCCGACCGGGAACCTGCCGCGCGGCATGGCGTTCAACCCGGCGCATACGCTGCTCTATGTCGCCTGCGGCGATTCCAACGAGATCGACATCATCGACGTCAAGACGCTGAAGGTGGTGGGCAGGATCACCAAGGGCGTGCCGGACGTGGAGCAAGTGGTGGTCGATCCCACCGACCACTATCTCTACATGACCAACGAGAACAACAGCGCCGCCTCGATCTATGACCTGAAGGCGAAGAAGATCATCGCCTTCACCCGTGTCGGGGAGGACCCGGAGATGGTGTTCCTCACCCCCGGGGCGAAGCGCATCTTCATCTCCGCCGAATCGACCGACATGGTGAACATCCTCGCCGTGCCCTCGGGAAAGCTCCTGCAAACCATCCTCACCGACCAGCGCCCGCGGCGCTTCGCGCTGACCCCCGACCACAGGTTCCTCTGGGTCAGTTGCGAGATCGCCGGCCTCGTCGATGTCATCGACTTCAAGACGCTGAAGATCGTCCACCGCATCCGCTTCGCCCCCGAAGGCTTCCAGAAGGACCAGCTTTCGCCGGTGGGGATCGCGATCCTGCGCGACGGCAAGACCGGCTATGTGGCGCTCGGCCACGCCGACCGGGTCGCGGTGGTGAACGCGAAGACGCTGAAGGTGGAGAAATATCTTTTGACCGGCCACCGGCCCTGGATGGTCACGCTGACGCACAACGAGCATCGCGCCTTCGTCACCAACGGCGAGAGCGATGACATCACCGTGCTCAACACCAGGACCAACCGGGTGATCCGCTCGATCCCGGTGGGCCGCTACCCGTATGGAGTGATCATCGATGACTGAGAGGCTGCGCCAAGGGTTTGTCGCCCTGCTGCTGCTCGCCGCGGCGCTGCTCGGCGCCGGGCCGGCGCGGGCGGCGGGGAAGATGGTCTCCGTCGCCTATCTCGGGCTGGTCCACGATGCGCGCTACCAGCCGCTGCTCGCCTACCACGGGCTCAATTTCGAATCCCCCCACCGGCCCTACCTCGGCGCCCTGCTCGGGCTCAAGGATGCCAATGATTTCGGCGGGCTATTGGGGATTTCCTTCCGGCTCGCCAAGGTCGAGGCGAAGGACGCGGCCGGCCTGGTGGCGGCGATCGGCGCGGAGAAGGCCAAGGGAACGCGCATCTTCCTGCTCGACGCACCGGGGCCGGTCACCGCGGCGGTCGCCAAGGCGACGCGCGGGCAGCATATCCTGCTCTTCAACGTCGCCGCGCGCTCGGACGCGCTGCGCGGGCCGGCCTGCCAGCGGCAGATGTTCGATACCATCCCCTCCCGCGCCATGCTGTCGGACGCGCTCGCGCAATATCTGGTGGCGCGCAAGTGGCGGCGGGTGCTGATGCTGGTCGGGCCCGGGCCGCAGGACGCGGAGAACGCGGCGGCGTTCCGCGCCTCGGCGCACAAGTTCGGCCTGCGCGTGGTCGCCGAGCGCAAATTCATCATCTCCGAGGATCCGCGCAACCGCGCCCGCAACAATCTCGCCCTGCTCACCGGCGGGGTGAACTACGACACCGTCTATATCGCCGACCAGGAGGGGGAATACGCACTCGAACTGCCCTACCAGACACAATTGCCGCGGCTCGTCATCGGCTCCTCCGGGCTGCGCGCGGTCGCCTGGCACTGGGCCTGGCAGCGCTTCGGTGCGCCGCAGGTGACGCGGCGCTTCTGGCGGCTGGCCAAGGCGCAGCGCATGACCAGCGGGGATTTCGCCGCCTGGATCGCGATGAAGATCGTGGCGCTGGCCGCGGTCCGCACCCACTCCGGCGATTTTGCCAAGATCGACGCCTACGTCCGCCGCCCTTCGTTCCAGATCGACGTCTACAAGGGCCTGCCGGCAAGTTTCCGCCCCTGGGACAACCAGTTGCGCCAGCCGATCCTGCTTGCCACCCACGCCTGGGTGATCGGCGCGGCGCCGCTGCCCGGCTTCCTCCACCCTGTCACCAACCTCGACACGCTGGGGATCGACAAGCCCCAGAGCACCTGCCACTTCTGAGCCATGCGCGCGCGCCACGCCCTCATCGCTCTCGAAGCCGTCGCCGCGCGCGAGGTGGTGCGCTATCTGCACCAGACCGGGCGGCTGGTCTCCGCCCTGGTGCGGCCCGGGCTCTGGCTGCTGGTCTTCGCCGCCGGGTTCGAGAACGTGCTCGGCGTTTCCATCACCCCTCCCTATGACACCTATGTGCCCTACCAGGTCTATGTGGTGCCCGGGCTGATCGGCATGGTGCTGCTGTTCCAGGGCATGCAGTCCTCGCTCTCGATGGTCTATGAGCGCGAGATGGGGGTGATGCGGCTCCTGCTCACCGTGCCGCTGCCGCGCTGGTATCTGCTGTTCTGCAAGCTGGTCGCCGGCACCGTGCTTTCGCTGCTCCAGGCCTACGCCTTCCTGGTCGTCGCCACGGTGGTGGGGGTGCAACTGCCGCTCTGGGGGATGCTGAGCGCGCTGCCCGCGATGGCGCTGGTCGGGCTCATGCTCGGCGCGCTGGGGCTGCTCGTCTCGGTCTATATCCGCCAGCTCGAGAATTTCGCCGGCACCATGAATTTCGTGATCTTTCCGATGTTCTTTCTCTCCACCAGCCTCTACCCGGTGTGGCGGCTCCAGGAGGCGGGGGCGACGCTGATCGCCGACATCGTGCAGGTGAACCCGTTCTCCTACGGCATCGAACTCATCCGCTTCGCGCTCTACGGCCGGCTCGATCCGCTCGCCGCGATCGTGGTCGGCGCTTCGGCGCTGGTCTTTTTCATCGCCGCCGTGCATGGCTATGATCCCCAGCGCGGCCTGATCCGCCGCACCGCCCAGGCTGCGACGTGAAGCCGGCTGCCACCCGACGCGGCCGCTCCATCCGAAGGACATGAAGCGCGATGCTGAAAACGCTCGGACCCCTGCACACTCCGGCGCTGCTCTCGGTGCTCGCCGAAATGGGACACGGGGACGATCTCGCCCTGGTGGACGCCAATTTTCCCGCGGTCGCCAACGCCCGCCGCCTCGTCCGCCTCGACGGGACCGGAGTGCCCGCCGCCCTCACCGCCATCCTCCGCCTGCTACCGCTCGACCGCTTCGTCGATGACCCGGCACGGCGCATGGAAATGGTCGGCAAGCCC
Source organism: Acetobacteraceae bacterium (assembly GCA_027326105.1). Taxonomy (GTDB): domain Bacteria; phylum Pseudomonadota; class Alphaproteobacteria; order Acetobacterales; family Acetobacteraceae; genus DAHWFB01. The sequence continues at coordinate 12,709 of DAHWFB010000096.1, read as the reverse complement.
ACCGAAATTCCCCCGATCCAGGCCGAATGCCAAGCCATCATCGACCGCGCCGAAGGCCGGCCGGTGCCGCTCGCTGGCGTCGAACGCCACGAATTCTATCGCCGCGCCCGCGAGGCCTTCGCCATCGTCGCCACCGGCGAGGCCCGCGCCTACGGCTGCCTGCTGCTGCGCAAGGGTGTCATCCTGCCGGAGTGACGCGGTTGGCACGGCAAGCAGGCTTCCTCGAGCAAGCGCTTCTTTTTTGAAAAAAAGAAGCAATCGTCGTTCGCGCGACTAGGACCCCCGGGTGGGCGGTCTCGCGGTTCTGCTGGTGCTGGCTGCGGCGGTGCTGCACGCCTGCTGGAACGCCATCCTCCGCTCCACCCGCGACCGGGTGCAGGCGATGGCGGTCCTCGGCTTCACCGCCGGCCTCGCCGGGCTGATCGCCATCCCCTTCCTGCCCGCCCCGGCGCGGCCAAGCTGGCCCTTCATCCTGGCCTCCGGCTGCCTGCACATCCTCTACGATTTCCTGCTCGCATGGGCCTATCGGAGCGCCGATCTCGGCCAGTCCTACCCCATCGCGCGCGGTTCCGCGCCGCTGCTCGCCAGCCTCGGGGCGGCGGTCTTCGCCGGCCAGGTGCTGCCCCCGCGCGCCATCGGCGGGGTCGCGCTCATCGGGCTCGGCGTCATCGCCATGGGGCTGCGCGACCCGCGCCGGCTGCGCGGCTCCGGGCTCGGGGCGGCGCTGGCCACCGGGGCCTGCATCGCCACCTATACCATCACCGACGGGATCGGGGTGCGGCTCGCCGGCGGCGCGCCGGCCTATGCCGCCTGGGAGTTCGCCTTCGAAATCCTGGTCCTGCCGATCTTTCTCGCCGGCCGTGGCCGGCGCGGCCTGCGCGCCCCCTGGCGCGAGTTGGCCCGGCCGGCGTTCGCCGGCGTGATGGCGGTGATCACCTACACCATGGTACTGGCCGCCTTCCGGCTCGGCGCACTCGGCATCGTCGCGGCCCTGCGCGAGACCAGCGTGGTCTTCGCCACCCTCATCGGCTGGCTCTTCCTCGGCGAGCGCCTCACGCCCCGTCGCCTCGCCGCCGCGCTGGTGATCGCCGCCGGCGCCATGGTGCTCGCCATCGGCTGAGCGTGCTAGGCTCATCCGGGAGGTTCCGATGCGCGACGACCGCCAGAACGCCGACCCGCTCGAGATTGCCGCCCACCGCGCACGAGCCTTCCTCGCCTCCCTGCCCGGGCGCCCGATCGCTCCCGCGGCCGACGCCCCTGCCCTGCGCGCCCGCCTCGCCACCGCGCTCCCCGATGGGCCTTCGGCGCCCGCCGCCGTCATCGCCGAACTCGCCGAAGCGCTCGAGCCCGGGCTGCTCGCCTCCGCCGCACCCCGCTTCTTCGGCTGGGTGATCGGCGGCACGCTGCCCGCCGCCATCGCTGCCGACTGGCTGACCAGCGCCTGGGACCAGAACGGCGCCGCCTACGCGCTGAGCCCGGCGGCGGCGGTCGCCGAGGAAGTGGCCGGCGCCTGGCTCAAGGAGATCTTCGGGCTGCCGGCGGAGGCCTCCTTCGCGCTGGTCAGCGGCTGCCAGATGGCCCATGTCACCGCGCTCGCCGCCGCCCGCCACCATCTCCTGGCCGCGCGCGGGATCGACGTCGAGCGCACCGGCCTGCACGAAGCCCCGCGCTTCCGCATCCTGCTGGCCGAGACCCGCCACGAATCGCTGCTCCGCGCCATCCGCCTGCTCGGCTTCGGGCTCGATTCGATCACCCTCCTGCGCTGTAGCGAGGCGGGATCGCTCGAACCTGCCGCCCTGGCCGAAGCGCTCGCGGAGGATGGGCGGCCGAGCATCCTCTGCCTGCAGGCCGGGGAGTTGAACACCGGCGCCTTCGACCCCTTCATCCCCGCCATCGCGCTCGCCCGCGCCGCCGGCGCCTGGGTCCATGTCGATGGCGCCTTCGGCCTGTGGGCGGGGGCCTCGGGTCGCTTCCGCCCCCTGCTCGCCGGCGTCGAGGGCGCCGACTCCTGGGCCTGCGACGGGCACAAATGGCTCAACCTGCCGCAGGATTGCGGCTTCGCCTTCACCGCCCACCCCGCCTCCCACCGCGCCGCCTTCGCCCAGACCACGGGCTACGCGCTGCTCGCCGAGGATACCCGCCGCGCGCTCGACTGGAACCCCGAGTGGTCGCGCCGCGCTCGCGCCTTCGTCGTCCTCGCAGCACTGCGCAGCCTCGGCCGGCGCGGCCTCGCCGGACTGGTGGAGCAGAGCTGCACCGCCTGCGCCCGCCTCGCCACCGGCATCGCCGCCCTGCCCGGCGCCGCACTGGTCGCCGCCCCCATCATCAACCAGGCGCTGGTGCGCTTCCGCGATCCCGCCGGGCGCGATGACGATGCCCGCACCGAGGCGGTGGCCGCGGCGGTGCGCGAGGAAGGGGAGGCCTGGTTCGGCACCGCGCTGTGGCGCGGGCGGCGGGTGATGCGGATTTCGGTGGTGAACTGGCGCACCGACCTCGTCCAGGCGGAGCGGGCGGTCGCCGCGGTCGCCCGCGCGCTCGCCCGCCTCGACCGCGGCGCGGCCCGCGAACCGGGCTGATCCGCGCCTGCGCCCCGCCCGAACCCCGCCCGCGCCCGCGGCCGGGGTTGCGCGAGCGGCGCCGCGCCGTCATTACTCCGCCGCGGCCGCGGGGCCGCCGCCGCCCGGCCGCCGCCAGAGGGAGAGTATCCGCCTGCCATGCTCTATTTCAGCCGTCTCAAGACCACGCTGATCGTCGGGGTCTGTCTGCTCGGGGCGCTGCTCTGCCTGCCCAACCTGTTCGCCTCGCCGGCACCCTGGCTGCCCTGGAACCAGGTCCGCCTCGGGCTCGACCTCAAGGGCGGCTCCTATCTGCTGCTCCAGGTCGACATGGCGACGGTGATCCGCCAGCGCCTGGTCGATCTGGTGGACGGAACCCGCACCGCGCTGCTCGACGCCCACCTCGGCTACACCGGGCTCGCCGCCGACCCCGCCGGCAACGGGGTGGTGGTCCATCTGCGCGACCCGAAGGCGGTGCCGGCGGCGCGCTAGGCGCTCGCCGCGCTGGTCAGCCGCGCCGGCGCCACCGGCCAGCCCGACCTCGTGATCGGCAGCGGCACGGGCGGGCTGGTCACGCTCACCCTCTCCCGCCCCGCCCTGGTCGCGCGCGCGACCGCGGCGGTGACCCAGTCGATCGAGATCGTGCGCCGGCGCATCGATGCCACCGGGGTGATCGACCCCCAGATCACCCGCCAGGGCTCCTCCCACATCGTGGTCCAGCTTCCCGGCATCTCCAACCCGGACCACATCAAGAAGCTGCTCGGCAAGACCGCGCACATGACCTTCCACCTGCTCGATCCCAACGCCAACCCGACCGCCGGCGCCATCGCGCCGCCGGGGGACGAGTTCCTGCCGTTGCAGGGGCAGAAGGGGACGGTGCTCGCGGTCAAGCGGCGGGTGGAGGTGGACGGCGCCAACCTCTCCAACGCCCAGGCCGGCCAGAACCCGCAGACCGGGGACTGGGTGGTGAACTTCACCTTCGATTCGATCGGCGCGCGGCGCTTCGCCAAGGTGACGCGCGACAACGTCGGCAAGCCCTTCGCCATTGTGCTCGACCGGCAGGTGATCTCGGCCCCGGTGATCAAGGAGCCGATCCTCGGCGGACAGGGCCAGATCAGCGGCAACTTCACCGCCCGCCAGGCGACCGACCTCGCGCTTCTGCTGCGCGCCGGCGCCCTGCCCGCGCCGCTCACCGTGGTCGAGGAGCAGACGGTGGGGCCCCAGCTCGGGGCGGATGCGATCCGCGCCGGGGCGATCTCGCTCGCCGCCGGCTTCGTCTTCGTCATCCTCTTCATGGGCATTTTCTACGGACTGTTCGGCTGGTTCGCGAACCTCGCCCTGGTGGTGAACCTGCTGCTGATGCTCGCCGTGCTCTCGGTCCTCCAGGCGACGCTGACGCTGCCCGGCATGGCCGGCATCCTGCTCACGCTGGGCATGGCGGTCGACGCCAACGTGCTGATCAACGAGCGCATCCGCGAGGAGGTGCGCAACGGCCGCACGCCGCTTTCCGCGCTCGAGGCCGGCTACCGGCGCGCCTACGGCACCATCATCGACAGCAACATGACGACGCTGCTCGCCCACGTCATGCTGTTCATCTTCGGCGCCGGGCCGGTGCGCGGCTTCGCGGTGACCATCACGGTCGGCATCCTGACCACGCTGTTCACCGCGACCGTGCTCGTCCGTCTGTTCACTGCCCGCTGGTATGTGGCCTTCCGGCCCGCCGCGCTGCCGGTATAGGAACCCTCCGCGATGCGTCGCTTCCTCCGCCCCATGATCCGCATCGTCCCCGACGGGACGCGCATCCACTTCATGCGCGCGCGCCATCTCGGGCTCGCGGTCTCGGCCGTGCTTTCCACCCTCTCGATCGTGCTGTTCCTCACCGTCGGGCTCAATCTCGGCATCGACTTCAAGGGCGGTATCGTGATCGAGGCGCGCACGCCGCACGCCGCCGATTTCGCGGCGCTCCGCTCCGGCCTCGCCGGCGAGGGGCTGGCCGGCGCCGGCTTGCAGCGCTTCGGCGCCGCCGACCAGGTGCTGATCCGGCTCGAAAGCCCGGGCAAGACGGCGGCCGCGACCGAGCAACTGGTCTCCCGCGTGCACGCCGCCCTCGCCAAGGCGGCCCCGGGGACGCAGGTGCTCTCCACCAGCGCGGTCGGTGCTTCGGTCTCGGCGCAACTGTTCGACCAGGGGATGCTCGCGCTCGGTCTCAGCTTCGTGATGATCCTGGTCTATATCTGGTTCCGCTTCGAGTGGCAGTTCGCCGCCAGCGCAGTGGCCACGCTGCTGCTCGACATCACCAAGACCATCGGCTTCCTCGCCATCACGCGGATGCAGTTCGACCTCGTCATGGTCGCCGCGGTGCTCACCATCCTCGGCTATTCCACCAACGACAAAGTGGTGGTCTATGACCGGGTGCGGGAGAATCTGCGCAAATACAAGAAGATGCCGCTGCGCGAGCTGATCGACCTTTCGATCAACGAGACGCTGAACCGGACCCTGGGCACCTCCTCGACGGTGTTCCTCGCCGCCCTGCCGCTGGCGCTGTTCGGCGGTCCGTCGCTGTCGGACTTCTCCTGGACGATGCTGTTCGGCATCGTCGTCGGCACCTCCTCCTCGATCTACATCGCCGCCCCCATCCTGCTGCTGCTCGGCGAGCACCATCTCCGCCGTGACCGCGCGCCGGCCGGGACGGAAGCCCAGAAGACGGGCCAGAAGGCGGACGCGCCGACGCGCTGAGCGCCCGGCCCGCTGCACGCGATTGCACTCATCCACCGGCCGAGCCTAGGATCTCCGCGGCGCGCGCGTGCGCTCGCCCCGTGCCACCGGCCGAGGACCATCCGGCCGGTGGCGGGCGCAGCTCTGAGGAAGATTGTGATTGTGCCGCAATTGGAGTTTGATCCGATGCCGGACTCGGGCATAATGGAATCCGGCTCAATTCGTGCAAACCGCCCGTGAATGGATATGGCGCTGCAACACAGGGGACGAGGCTCCCGAATCGGGCTTCTCCGAAGCGAATGAGCGATGACGCGCTCCTGGACGGGCCGGAGTCCTTCGCGGGGGTGCTCTTGCTTGCCCGTGACCCGTTGTGGGCCGGTGCGGTCACCCGGGCCGCGGCGGAGCTCGGCCGCCCGGCGGTCGAGCACACCCGCTCGCCGATCGATGCCATCCGCCGCCTCGTCGCCCGCCACGGGGTCTACTCCCACATGCTGATCGAGCCCGAATCCGCCGGCGAGTTCTTCGCCGATCTCGCCGGCCTCACCGTGGGCGACCCCGAATCCGGCGTGGCGCTGGTGGTGCTCGGCGCCGCGGGCGGGGTGCCGCCTGGCGCGGCGATGATCCGCTCCCCCGCGCGCGATCCGCTGCGCGCGGCGCTCTCCAGCCCGCCGGTCTCGCCCGCGCCGGCGGCGCCGCTCACCCCCCTCGAACTGGGCCAGGCCCTGACCGAGGGGATGCTGCAGATCCGCTACCAGCCGATCGTCTGTGTCCGCGAAGGGACGACGCTGGGGTTCGAGGCGCTGGCGCGGCTCCAGCATCCGGTCTTCGGCACCCTGCCGCCGGAGAATTTCGTCCCCCAGCTCGAGTTCGCCGGCCTCGCCGGCAGCCTGACCCGGGCGGTCGAGATCGTCGCCATGGCCGACCTTCAGGGGCCGCATCTGCCCGCCGACGTGCCGGTCGCCATCAACTTCCCGCTCGATGTGCTGAGCCGGCCCAACGCGCTCTCCCGGCTCGACGACTATGCCGCCGCCGCCGGGGTTTCCCCCGCGCGCATCGCGATCGAACTGACCGAGAGCCGCCCGGTCGAGGATCTCCCCGCCCTCGGGCGCATCGTCGCGGCACTCCGCGCCCGCGGCTTTCGCCTGGCGCTCGACGATCTCAGCCCCGCCGTGCCGTACCACGAGGCGCTGCTCGATCTGCCCTTCTCCGCCGTCAAGCTCGACCAGGAGCTGGTCCGCGCCGCCGCGGGGGACAAGCGATCGGCCGCCGAGTTCCTGCTGCGCACCATCGCCCGCGCCAGCGCCAGCGCCATGCAGGTGATCGCGGAGGGCGTGGAGAGCGCGGCGACCTGGCGGGCGGTGGCGCGCTTCGGTGTCACCGGCGCGCAGGGGTTCTTCATCGCCCGCCCACTGCCCGCCGCTGCGATTCCGGCCTGGCGCGACCATTGGAGAGCGCCTTCCATCGCCTGACGTTGCGAAATCGGGCAGAATGGGGCATCGCCACGCGGCCTGCCCACGGAGGCTCCTCCATGCGCCGATTGCTGCTCGCCCTGCTCCTCGCCCTCGTCGCCAGCGCCGCGCGGGCCCAGCCGCTCGCCGTTCCCGGCCTCTCCGCCGACAGCCAGCACTACCAGGCGCTGCTGCGCCGCCCCTATCCGGCGGGCGCCGCGCCGGGGGTGCTGTTCGCGGCCGAAACCCGCGCCCGGGAGGCCGAGCGCGCGGGTGACTGGGCGCAGGCGGTGGCGGCCTGGGAACAGCGGGTGGGCGGGGATCCGCGCGCCGCCGGACCGTGGCTCGCGCTCGCCCGCGACCGCATGCGCCTTGCCCCCCCGACGCCCCGGCGGGCGCTGGAGGCTGCCTACGCCGCCTACCAGCGCACCCGGCTGGGGCCGCAGCAGAACCCCGCGCTCGCGGTGATGGCCGCCGCCCTGGAACGGCTCGGCCACGGCGCGCCCGAGCTCGCGGTGCGTGCCGCGATGCTCGCCCGCGACCCCCACAACGCCGCCCTCGCCACCGCGCTCGCGACGCGGCGGGCGGCGCTCGGCCTGCTCGTCGCCGCCATCCACACCTACCCCGAGGCCTTCCCCGCCCGCGCCTGCCTGGGCTTCACGGTCGCCCCGGGCGGCCGGGCGGACTTCCAGCCCGCGGACTGGGTGCGCCTGTCGCCCGCGCCGCGATCTTTCTCGGTCACCCTCGACCAGGGGGAGATCTGCATCGCCGGCCTGCCGCCGGGGGCAACGACGCGGGTGATGCTGCGCGCCGGCATGCCGGGCGCGGGCGGTATCGCGCTGCATCGCGCGACGACGCTCGCCATCGCCATGCCGAACCGCAAGCCGCGGCTGGTGTTCGACAACGCCCGCTACCTGCTGCCGCGCTCGCAGAAGGCGGCGGTGGTGCTGTCCTCGGTCAATCTGTCGCGGGTCAAGCTCACCGTGGTGCGCATCGCCGAGCGCAACGTCATCGGCTTCCTCTCCAGCCACGCCCCCGGCGACAAGCTCTACAGTTGGAGCGCGCGCCACATCCCGCGCCAGGACGGGCGGCTGGTCTGGCAGGGCCACGCCGACCTCCGCGGCTTCCGGCCCAACCGGCTGGTGCGCAGCGTGCTGGCCCTGCCCAAGGCGGTGCTCGCCGCCAGGCCCGGCCTCTACGCGTTGATCGCGCTCGCCGACGACGGCACCCCGTTTTCCTACAATCGCCCGGCGGCGCTGCAACTCATCCTGCGCACCGACCTCGCCCCCACCGCCTGGCGCGGGGCGGACGGGCTCAGCGTGCAGGTGCGCAGCTACGCCACCGCCCTGCCCAAGGCGGGTGCGCGGGTGGCGCTGCTCGCCGCCAACAACGAGGTGCTCGCGACCGCCACCACCGGCACCGGCGGTGTGGTGCACTTCGCCGCGCCCCTGCTGGCCGGCGGCGGCGGCATGGCGCCGCGGGAAATCCACATCCGCGGCAAGGGGGGGGATTTCACCCTGCTCCGGCTCGACCGCGCCGGCTTCGACCTCTCCGGGCGCGGCGTCTCCGGCCGCCCGCAGCCCGGCCCGCTCGACGGGTTCGTCTGGTTCGACCGCGGTATCTACCGCCCCGGCGAGACGGTGCACGTCTCCGCCCTGCTGCGCGACGGGGCGGGCGCGCCGGTGGATGTGCCGGTCCATCTCCTGGTGCGCCGGCCTAACGGCCAGGTGTTCCTCGATACCGTGCCCCCGCGCGGCCCCGGCGCCTCGCTCGCCGTGCCGATCGCACTGCCCGAGGGCGCGCAGAGCGGGCACTGGACGGTGACGCTGAAGACCGACCCCAAGGGTCCGGCGATCGGGGCGGGCGGCTTCCAGGTCGAAGCCTTCGTTCCCGCCCGGCTCAGGGTCACGCTCGGCAAGCCCTCCGCCCCGCCGGCGGCGGGAACGCGGGTGCTCCTGCCGGTCGGCGCGGAGTTCCTCTACGGCGCGCCCGGTTCGCGGCTTTCGGGGCAGGCGGAACTGCGCTTTGCCATCGACCGCGCGCCCTTCCCGGCCTACGCGCACTACCGGTTCGGGCTCGCCGGGGAGGTGTTCGCGCCCGATCTGCGCACCCTTCCGCTGCCCGAGACCGATACGGCCGGCCATAGCCGCCTCGCCCTCGACCTCACGCACCTCCCGGATTCCACCCACCCGCTCGCCGCCCAGATCGTGGTGACGGTGGACGATCCCGCCGGGCGGGCGGTGAGCGCGGCGACCACGCTGCCCATCCGCGGGCGCGGCCCGCTCATCGGCATCCGCCCGCTGTTCAAGGGCGGCGCGGTGGACGCCAACCAGCGGGCGGGCTTCGCCATCGTCGCCCTCGACCCCGCCGGCCACCCGATCGGCCTCGCCGCCCGGTTGCGCCTGATCCGGCAGACGCCGGACTGGCACCTCGTGGTGCGCCACGGGCTCGCCCGCTACGAGACGGTCTGGCGCGACCGGACGGTCGAGAACACGCCGGTCGAGATCGCGCCCGGCACGCCGTTCCGCTACGCCCGCGCCTTGCCCTTCGGGCGCTACAAGCTGGAGGTGGTACAGTCCGGCAACGGGCTCGCCGCGACTTCGGTGGTGTTCTATTCCGGCTGGGCCTCCGCCCCCGGCGCCAACGTGCCCGAGAAGGTCGCGCTCGCTGCCGACCGGGCGAGCTACGCCCCCGGCGAGACCGCGACGATCCACGTCGCCGCCCCCTTCGCGGGCCCCGCCACCCTGCTGGTACTGACCAACAAGGTGCTGGAGATGAAGAATATCGACGTCCCCGCGGCGGGGCGGGACGTGGCCGTCCCGGTTGCCGCGTCGTGGGGACCGGGGGCGTATGTCGCGGTCGAGGTGTTCCGGCCGGCGGGCGAGCGCTCGGTGGCATTGCCGCGCCGCGCGCTTGGCCTGACCTGGGTCGCGGTCGACCGCGCCGCCCGCACCCTGCCGCTCACGCTGGCGCTGCCCGCGCGCTTCCGCCCGCGCCGGCAGGTCCGCTTCACGGTGCGGACCGCGCCCGGAGCGGTGGTCAGCCTCGCCGCGGTGGACGAAGGGGTGCTGGGGCTGACCGGCTTCGCCAACCCCGACCCGGTCGGGCACTATCTCGGCCGGCGCACGCTCGGTGTCTCCATCCGCGACGGCTGGGGCCGGCTGATCCCGCCCGCCGCCGGGCTCGCCGCCGTCCTGCAACAAGGCGGCGGCGGCAACATGGAGCATTTCTTCCCCTCCCACATTCCCCAGCGCATCGTCTCCCTGTTCGTTCCCCCGCTGCTCGCCGACGCCTCCGGCAGGGCCACCGTCACCCTCACCCTGCCCGATTTCAACGGGCAATTGCGGGTGATGGCGGTGGCCTGGAAGGGCGATAAGTTCGGTCAGGCGCACGGGGACGTGCTGGTCCGCGACCGGCTGATCGCCGAGCCGCTGCTGCCGCGCTTCCTCGCCCCCGGCGACCAGGCGCGGCTGGCGGTGCTGGTGCAGGACCTCTCGCTTCCCGCCGGCACGGTCGCGCTGCACCTCGCGGTGTCCGGCCCGCTCGCGCTCGCTGGCCCCACCACCCTCACGCTCGATCTCGCCCCCGGCAAGCGCGCCCTGCCCTTCACCACGCTGGACGCCACCGGCTACGGCATCGGCACCCTCACCTTGACCGCGACCGGGCCGGGCGGGTTCCGCGTCACCCACCGCGCCCGGATCCTGGTCCATCCGGTCGCCGCTCCGGTGACCCGGGTGGCCACCGGCACGGTGTCGCCGGGCGCGGTCGCCACCCTCGTCCCGCCGGTCGCGGGCCTGCTCGCCGGCACCTGGCGCGCCCGCCTGCTCCTTGGCGGCGCGGTCGCCTATGATCCGGCGGCGCTGATGGAAGCGCTCGATGCCTATCCGCTGCGCTGCCTCGAACAGATCACCTCGCGCGCCTTCCCGCTCGCCCTGCTGCCGCCCGGCCCGCTCGCCGGTGCCGACCGCGCCGGGCGGCTGGAGCGCGCGGTGGAGGGCGTTCTCGACCGCCAGCGCTTCGACGGCGGCTTCGGCCTGTGGTCGTCGGAGGATCCTGCCGAACCCTGGCTCTCCGCCTACGCCACCGAGTTCCTGCTGCGCGCCCGCGCCGCCGGCGTGCCGGTGCCCGCACCCGCGCTCGCTGCGGCGCTCGCCTACCTCGCCGGCGAAATCGCGACCCCGGCCGGGCATCCGGCCGGGGTCGCCGCCCGCGCCTATGCCGCCTATGTGCTGACGCTCGCCGACCGGGCGCCGGCGGGGGCGATCCGGCTGATGGCCGCCCACCCCGACCGGCTGCCGACCCCGCTGGCGCGGGCCGAGGTCGGCGCGGCACTCGCCCGGCTCGACCAGCCGACCCGGGCGCGCGCCCTGTTCGCCGCGGCGAGCGGGGCCCCCGGCCGCAACTTCTGGTACGCGGACTACGGCAGCGGCCTGCGCGACCGCTTCGCCACCCTGGTGCTCGCCAAGGAGAGCGGCGTGATGGCCGGCCGGATCGCCCCGCTCATCGCCCGCCTGCCCGGGGCCGACCTTGCCCCCGACGCGCTTTCCACCCAGGAGCAATCCTGGGGGGTCGCGGCGGCGGCGGTGCTGGGCAGCGGCACCGCCCTGGTGCGGGCGCGGCTCGGCGGGCAGGATCTGCCGCACCGGCCGAGCCTGCTGCGCCCGCTGGCGGGCGAGAGCAGGCTCACCAACCTCGGCAAGGCGCCGCTGGTGTGGCGGGTTTCCGCGCGCGGCATTCCGGCGGCACCCCCGCCCGCCGCGCAATCGGGGATGCGCATCTTCCGCGCCTTCTATGATCTCTCCGGCCAGCCGCTCGCGGTCGGCAGACTGCGGCAGAACACGGTCTTCGTGATGTTCCTCACCGGCGGCGCTTTCGGGCGGGAGACCCACCAGGCGATGCTCACCGCCGGCCTGCCGGCGGGATGGGAGATCGCGGGAACGCTGCCCGGCGGCAGGGTTCCCGGCATGGCCTGGCTCGGCAAGCTCACCGGGCCGGTTGCGCGCGCCGCCGCCGATGACCGTTTCGCGGTGGCGCTCGACCTCGGCGGGCAGAACCCGGAGGATTTCCGCGTCGCGGTGCTCCTGCGCGCGGTGACCCCCGGCTCCTACGGCCTGCCCGGCGCCGGCATCGCCGACATGTATCGCCCCGGCGTCCGCGCGCAGGAGAAGGCGGGCCGGGTCGCGGTGCTGCCGGCGCGATAGGGCGGGGGCGCCAGCGGGCGGCGGCGCGATGAGCGGGCGGCGGGCACGCGCATGGGCGTGGGCGGCGGCGGGGATTCTGTGCGCCTTCGCCCTGGCGCTCGGCGTGGCGCTGGCCCTGGTGCCGCCACCCTCGCCCGCCCGCCTCGCCCTCGCCGGCACCGAAATCACCGACCGTGCCGGCCACCTGCTCGCGCTGCACCCGGCCGCCGATACGCGGCTCGCCTTTCCCGCCCGGGTGGGTGACGTCTCACCCCTGCTGGTGCGCATGCTGATCGCGCGCGAGGACCGCTATTTCGCCGACCACCCCGGGGTGAACCCGCTCGCCATCGCCCGCGCGCTGGGCCAGTGGGTGCTGCACGGGCATATCGTCTCCGGCGCCTCGACCATCGCGATGCAGGCGGCGCGGCTGCTCCATCCCCGCCCGCGGACGCTGCGCGCCAAGCTCATCGAGGCCTTCCGTGCCCTGCAACTCACCCTCGGCCAGGGGCGGCGGCGGGTGCTCGACATCTGGCTCTCGCTCGCCCCCGAAGGCGGCAATCTGGTCGGGGTGGAAGCGGCTTCGCGGGCCTGGTTCGGCCATTCCGCACGGGTGCTGAGCCCGGCCGAGGCGGCGCTTCTGGTCGCCCTGCCGCGCCGGCCGGAGGCGCTGCGCCCGGACCTCCATCCCGCCGCCGCCCGCGTCGCCCGCGCCGGCGTGCTCGCCCGCGCTGCCCGTGCCGGCATCCTGAGCCCGGCGGAGGCCGCCGCCGCCGCCCGCGTGCCGCTGCCGCGCCGGCGCCATCTGCCGGCC
>DAHWFB010000071.1 GCA_027326105.1 Acetobacteraceae bacterium | reverse complement strand
CCAGCGAGGATGCGCAGCGAAAACCCGATCATGGCGGTGCCGGCGAGGCGCTCGATCCAGGCGGCGAAGCGGCGGTAGGTGCGCTGCATCGGCGCCGAGGAGAAGGCGAGCACGACGAGGCAATACCAGGCGAAATCGGTCACACCCACGATCGCGAGCGCGCCCACCCGCACGGCCAGCGGCGCCGATGCGGGGACGATGGCGGCAAAGATCGAGGTGAAATAGGCGATCAGCTTGGGGTTGCCGAGGTTCATCGCGAACCCGAACAGGAACGAGCGCGGGCCCGAGCGGGGCGCGGCGGCAGCGACATGGGCAAGCCGCGCCGCCGCGCCCCGCGCGTGCCGCCAGGCCATCAGCCCGAGCCAGAGCAGATAGAGCGCGCCGGCGAGCTGAAGGGCGCGGTAGAGCAGCAGGGCGTGCAGCATCAGCAGCTGCACGCCGAACAGCGTGGCCGCCCCCCAGGCGAGCACCGCGCTCGTCACCCCCGCGGTGAGCGCGAAGGCGGTCGCGCGGCTCTGCCCCGCCGCGGTGCGCGAGACCATCACGAAAGCCGGCCCCGGGCTCATCGCGCCGAGCATGTTGACCAGCGCGACTTCGGACAGAACCAGCGCCGCGCTGGTCACGGGGCGCTCACGCCGAGAGCGCGGCGGGTTCGGTGCGCGCGCGCTTGACCAGGAGCTTGTTGAGCGCGTGGATGTAGGCGCGGGCGGCGGCGACGATGGTGTCGGTGTCCGCGCCCTGGCCATCCACCATCTTGCCGTTCTCCTCGAGCCGCACCGTCACCCGCGCCTGCGCGTCGGTGCCCTCGGTGATGGCGCCGACCGAAAAGAGCCGCAAGCTGGCCTCGTGGGCGAAGACCTGGTGGATGGCGTTGAAGGTCGCGTCCACCGGCCCGTCGCCATGGGCTTCCGCGGCGTGGCGCGCGCCATCGACCTCGACCTCGATGACGGCGCGCGGCTTGGCCTTCGAACCCGCCCAGACTTCGAGCGAGACGAAGCGGATGCGCTCATGGTCGCGCAGCACCTCGTCATCCACCAGGGCGATGATGTCCTCGTCGTAGACCACCTTCTTGCGGTCGGCGAGGTCCTTGAAGCGGCGGAAAGCGTCGTTCAGCCGGTTCTCGCCGACATCGTCGTAGCCCAGCGCGCGCAATTTGTCGCGGAAGGCGGCGCGGCCGGAGTGCTTGCCCATGACCAGGTTGGAGCGGCTCCAGCCCACGCTTTCGGGGGTCATGATCTCGTAGGTGGCGGCGTTCTTCAGGAAGCCGTCCTGGTGGATGCCGGATTCATGGGCGAAGGCGTTGCGCCCGACGATCGCCTTGTTGGGCTGCACGTCGAAGCCGGTGATGGTGGACAAGAGCCGCGAGGTGCGCAGGATATTCTGGGTCGCCACGCGGTTTTCGTACGGCACCGCGTCGTGGCGGGTGCGCACCGCCATCACGATCTCCTCGAGCGCCGCGTTGCCGGCGCGTTCGCCGATGCCGTTGATGGTGCACTCCACCTGGCGCACGCCGGCCGCGATGGCGGCCATGGTGTTGGCGACCGCGAGGCCGAGGTCGTTGTGGTTGTGGGTGGAGAAGATCACCTTCTCCGCGCCGGGCACGCGGGTGCGCAGCATGGTGAACAGGGCGGCGAGTTCGGCGGGCAGCGCGTAGCCCACGGTGTCGGGGATGTTGATGGTGGTGGCGCCCGCGGCGATCGCCGCCTCCACGCAGCGGCAGAGGAAGTCGTGCTCGCTGCGGCTGCCGTCCTCGGCCGACCATTCCACGTCCGCGGTATGGTTGCGCGCGAGCGAGACGGAAGCGGTGACCGCCTCCAGCACCGCCCCGGGCTCCATGCGCAGCTTGTATTTCATGTGCAGGGGCGAGGTGGAAATGAAGGTGTGGATGCGCCCGCGGGCGGCCGGGCGGATGGCTTCGGCGGCGCGGAGAATATCCCCCGGCGCAGCGCGCGAAAGCCCGCAGATCACCGGGCCGCGGATCGCCTCCGCGATGGCGTGGACGGATTCGAAATCCCCGGGCGAAGCGATCGGGAAGCCCGCTTCCAGCACGTCGGCGCCGAGTTCGGCCAGCGCCTCGGCCATGCGCAGCTTCTCCTCGAGGTTCATGGAGAAGCCGGGGGATTGTTCCCCATCGCGCAGCGTGGTGTCGAAGATGATGATGCGGTCGGGCGCCATCGGCCCGAAACTCGGGTGGTCGACGGCGGGGGCGGATTCGGCTGTATGGGTCATGGTCTCTCTCGGCGGGAACGAAGTGGCGGGGTGCGACAAGGCAAACCCCTGAACGGAACCGCCCGCCATCGGCGGGCCGGCGTCACGCCCAGGGGCGCGTAAGTCGCAGCGAGCCGAGAGGCGCGCGCAAACACACAGTCAGGCCAGGAAAGGAACGACCCGGAACCATTTCCCCTTGTAGCGGCAACCACAGGCGGCGCGCAAGCCCGCCGCGCCGTGCGCGCAAGGGACGGGCGGCAGGACATATTGCCCGGCCGGCTCGCGGGTGCGAGCATCCGGCGCGCGGTGCGCGGGCGGGTAGAATGGGATGGGGGAAAAGACTGGCGGGGGCGATGCGGCGGCGGGTGGCCGGCCGGCTGGACCGCTTGGCCGGCCCCTGGCGGCGGCCCTGGCGGCGGCCGTTTCCGCCGGCCGCCACCCACGCCGACATCTACCACTGCTTCCGCCTCCTGCTCGGGCGCAATCCCCACCGCGAGGAATGGCCGGGCCACGCCGGCATGGCCGGCAGCCCGCTGCCCGCGGTGGTCGGGAGCTATCTGAACAGCCTCGAGTTCTCCCGCCGCGGGCTGCTGCTCCCGGCCGCCCCGGCCAACGTCGGCCTCGCCACCTATCCCGGGTTCACCATCCATGCCGACGCCGACGACCCTGCGGTCGGCCGGCACGTGCTGGCCGGCCGCTACGAGCCCGAGGTCGCGGCGGCTTTTCGCGGTCTCCTCCGCCCCGGCATGGGCGTGATCGACATCGGCGCCAACATCGGCATCTTCGCGCTGCTCGCGGCGTCTCTGGTGGGGCGCGAGGGGTTCGTGCTCGCCTTCGAGCCCAATCCGCGCAACGCCCGCCTGCTCGAAGCCAGTCGCCGCCGCAACGGCTTCGCGGCACTCCACCTGGTGCAGGCGGCCGCGGCGCCGGAGACCGGGCTGCTCGCGCTGCACCGCTCCCACTCCACCGGCACCGCCACGCCGCCGGCGGAGGCGCTCGAGGCGCTGCTGGCGAGCGAGACGGTTGCGGGATTGGCCCCCGATCTGCTGGTGCCGGCAGGAAGGCGCATCGATCTCATCAAGGTCGATGTCGATGGCGGAGAGTATCTCGCGCTCTGCGGCTGCCTGGCTACCATCCGGCGCGACCGGCCCGCCATCGTCTGCGAGTTCGTGCCCGGCCTGCTCGCCGGCATTTCGGGCATCGGCCCGCGCGCCTTCCTCGAATGGCTCGGCGGGCTGGGCTACGAGGTTGCGGTGATCGCGCCCGACGGCGGCAGTGTGCCGCTGGGACAGCGGTGGGACGAGGTGCTGGCGGCGCAGCGCGCCCGCGGCACCGACCATATCGACCTGCTGGCGACGCCGCGGGGAGCGCGGGCGGCCTAAACCGGGGCGCAACGCAAAACCGCACCCGGAAGGTCAAGCCTTCCGGGGGGACGCTTTCAAAAAAGGACCCGGAAGGCCGAGCCTTCCGGGTGGGCGCTTTCAAAAAGAGGACCCGGAAGGCCGAGCCTTCCGGGTCCAGGGGCTTCGCGGACGAGACCGGCGAAGCCGCGCGGGGGCGGTTGTGGGGAGTTCGCCCCCGCGCGTGGGGTCGCAGGCGGCCGGAGCCGCCGGCCTTGCCTCAGGGCAGCAGCACCTTGTCGATGACCTGGATGACGCCGTTCGACTGATAGACGTCGTAGGTGGAGATGTCGGCGATGTCGCCGTGCGCGTCCTCGACCACGATGTTGCGCGGGCCGTTCATCATGATCGTCAGCGTGCCGCCCTCGACGGTCTTGAGCATCGCCTTGCCGCCGCCGGCCATGATGAGTTTTTTCATGGCGGCGAAGTCGAGCCGGCCGGGAACCACATGGTAGGTCAGCACCTGCACCAGCTTCGCCTTGTTGGCGGGCTGCAACAGGGTCGGCACGGTGCCGGCGGGCAGGGCGGCGAAGGCTTCGTTGGTGGGGGCGAAGACGGTGAAGGGGCCGGGGCCTTCCAGCGTCGCCACCAGACCCGCCGCCTTCACCGCCGCGACCAGCGTGGTGTGGTCGGGCGAGTTGAGCGCATTCTGCACGATATTCATCGACGGCATCATCGCCTTGCCGCCGACCATCGGGTTCATCATGGCGGTGCCTTGGGCCATGCCGTCGCCGGCGGGCATGCTTGAGGCCGCCATGCCGGCGCTGCACGCGCCGAGCGATCCCGCGAGCGCCGCGGCCGCAAATAGCTTCAACATACGCATCGGTCATCCTCCCGTTCGGGGTCAGGGTTGGATGGCGGAGGCGCCCAGGCCTGACCGCGGCCCGCCACGCACTCTCTACGCGGCGGTCGGGAATCGGATCACCCGGCGGCGATCAGCGCCGGCGCACCTGCGCCAGGATGCCGTCGGCGGCGAGCGCTGCGATCTCCTCCTCCGAGAAGCCGCGCGCACGCAGGACCGCGTGGCCGTGGGCGTTGAAGCCGGGGGGAGCGAGGCGCGTCGCCCCCGGCGTGCGCGAGAGCTTGATCGGCGTGCCGAGGGCGCGGAAGGCGCCGAGTTCGGTGATCATCTGCCGCGCGTGGGTGTGGGGCGCCGACAGCGCCTCGTCGATTGCCGCGACCTTGCCGGCGGGAAGCCCGGCGCGCAGCAGCCGCTGCGCGGTCTCCGCCGCGTCCTGCCCGGCGAGGGCCGCAGTCAACGCATCGCGCAGCGCCGGGCGGTTGGCGAGACGGTCGCGGTTGGTGGCGAAGCGCCCATCCCGGGCGAGCGCCGGCACCTCGAGCAGGTCGCAGAGCTTGGCGAACTGCCCGTCGTTGCCGATGGCGAGAAAGAGGGTGCCGCCCTTGGCGGGAAAGGTCTCGTAAGGAGCGATGTTGGGGTGGGCGTTGCCGAGCGCGCGCGGCCGCTTGCCGTCGAGCAGGAAGTTCGCCGCCTGGGGATGCAGCAGCGCCATCCCGCAATCATAGAGCGCCATATCGAGGAACTGCCCGCGCCCGGAACGCGCGCGCTCGTGCAGCGCCATCAGGATGCCGATCGTGGCAAAGAGCCCGGTGGCGAGATCGACCACCGGCGTGCCCAGGCGGAGGGGGCCGGTGGTCTCGTCCCCGTTCACGCTCATCAGCCCGGCCATCGCCTGCACCACCGCGTCATAGCCGGGCAGCCCGCCGAGCGGGCCTTCGGCGCCAAAGCCGGAGATCCGGCAATGGACCAGGCGCGGGAAGCGGGCGGCCAGATCGGGCTCGCCGAGCGCCCATTTCTCCATCGTGCCGGGCTTGAAATTCTCCACCAGCACGTCGGCGCCGTCGAGCAGGCGCAGCAGGGCGGCGCGGCCCTCGGGGCGCGAAAGATCGAGCGCCACGCCCTTCTTGTTGCGGTTGACGCCGAGGAAATAGCTCGCGGTGCCGTCGGCGAAGGGCGGGCCCCATTCGCGGGTCTCGTCGCCCTGGGGCGGCTCGATCTTGATCACCTCGGCACCGTGATCGCCGAGGATCATGGTGCAGTAGGGCCCGCCGAGCACGCGGGAGAGATCGATGACGGTGAGACCCGCGAGCGCGCCTTCGTTCACGCGGCGATCTCCCGGCCGTGGGCGGCGGCAGTGATCGGTCCGATCATGGTGGCATCCTCCCCCGCCATTCTGCCGCGCATCCGCGTGGGAGGCCAGAAACGAAAAAAGCGGCGGAGGGTCGCCACCAGGGCAACCCTCCGCCGCATCCTGGTCCGGGGAGGCGCCGCCTCCTGCACCTCGGCCGGGGCTTCGGGCCCCGATCGGGTCAGCCCCGCTCTTCGCGCAGCAGCTCCGCCACCCGCCGCGCGATCTTCTCGATCTCCTCGGCCTCGATCCGGGCGAGCGGGGCGGGCGGATAGCGGCCTTCGGCGAGGAAGCGGGCGAGGTCAGGGCGCAGTGCGGCGGTGTCCGGCGCGGGATGGGCGGAGGGTGGGCCGAAGCGCAGGATGCTCATCGCGGGCTCCTCAGGGTGTCAGCGGGAAGGCGAGGCGGGCGCGCAGGCCCTCCATGTCGGCCGCGAACGCGGCCCAGGAGAGGCCTGAACCGGTGGCGCCGGTCGTAGCCAGGAAGTCGCGGCTCAGCAGCGCGTAGGCTTCGTCGGCGTAGGTTTCCCAGAACGCCCAGGACAGCCGCTGCGGCGCGCCCCAGGTGACGCAGACCAGGCCCTCCGCGTCGTAGCCGAGCAGTGGCACCGCGTGCCCGCCCCAGGAGCCGGGCGCGCCCTCGCCCACCGGCCCGCCGGCGGGCACCTCCCACGCGCCGCCGTCCTGGGCGGTGAGCGGCAGCGAGAGCCCGGCATAGACACCGCCCAGGAGCGCGATCGCCTGGCGGATCAGCCGGCCGTCGCGCGGGTCGA
This sequence comes from Acetobacteraceae bacterium, assembly GCA_027326105.1. Classification (GTDB taxonomy): domain Bacteria; phylum Pseudomonadota; class Alphaproteobacteria; order Acetobacterales; family Acetobacteraceae; genus DAHWFB01. The sequence continues at coordinate 12,060 of DAHWFB010000071.1, read as the reverse complement.
GGGTCGCGAACCCGTCGAGCAGGTCGAGTGCGCCGTCGCCCACCGCGAGCCCCTTGGTGAGCCACCAGCCGAGCACGGCGGTCTCGTAGCAGCCGATGTCGGTCGCCGGGTCGTCGGGCCGGTAGCCGCCGATCAACGAGTAGGCGGAGATCGCGTCGGCGTCGGTCATCACCCGGGCGGCGCCGGTCGCGGCCGTCCAGGCCTGGACCAGGTGGCCGGCGGCGGCGAGCGTGCAGTCCCCCACCCGGTCGTTGGCGAGCATCGGCCAGGAGGAGACCGCCGAGAGCCATTCGGCCTGCGCCGGCGGGGCGGGGAGCGGCGCGGCGGTGGCGTAGCGGGCGAGCGCGGGCGCGCCGGGCAGCGGGCGGGCCGGGCGGCGGCCCAGCTTCCGCGACGCCGGCTCCCTCGACCCCGGCGTCATCGAGTGGCGCCCCATCCGCGCCGCCTCAGAGCGCGAGCCCGAGGCGGGGCGCCGGCACGCTCATCGGCACGTTGGCGAGGAAGGCCTCGAGCACCGCGACCGTGGTCGCGACCCCGACCTGCACCTGCGGCGAAAGCCCCGGGACGGCGGCAGCGACCTGGCCCACCGCGGCGAGCACCTCGCGCGCCAGCGCCGGAGCGGTGAGGGTGCCGTTCTGCAGCGCGGCGAAGGCGGCGACCGCGGTGGAAAGCGTCTGCACGTCGGCGGTGAGCGCCGCCTTCTGCCCCGCCGTCGCTTCCGGCGAGGCGAGGTAGGCATCGGCGGCGGCGGTGAGCGCGGTGGCGACGCCCGAGGCGGTGGCCTGGGCGGCGGCGAGGTTGATGCTCACCGTCTGGCCGGCCGAGCAGGCGGCCAGGGCAACGACGAGCAGAAGCGTGGGGGCGAGCGAAAGGGTGGCGAGGAAGCGTCGCATGGCGGAACTCCGGTGCGGGAAACGGGGAAGGCCGGGTGCTGGTCAGCCGCCGGCGGGGGCGAAGCGGATCGCGCTCTTGGCTGGCGCGACTGCCGAGGGGCCGGCGGAAATCGCCGGGTCCGCCGCCATCAGCCGGCCGAGTTCGCCGGTGAGCATGGCGGCGACGTCCGCCGGAGTGAGACCGAGCGCGGCCACCAGCCGGGGCGCGGTGGCGGCGACGAAGTTCGCCCCCTTGGCGATCGCCGCGTCCTTGATCAGCGGGTCGGCGTTGTGGGCGGCCAGCGAGGCGAGCTCGTGATAGGCCAGCCCGGCGCCGGTCTCGACGAAGCGGGCGAGATCGGCGCCGAGGGCGGAGTTGGCGCTGATCTTGAGATGGCGGTCGAGCCAGACCAGCACGATGGGCACCGCACCCGACAGCACGGCGGAGGCGACGGCGAGCGTGAAATGCAGGACCCAGGCGAGATCGACCGGGGTCGCGAGGGCGGTGGCAGCCATGGAGGGCTCCTTCTCAGAGGGTGAGGGCGCGGGCCTGCAGGGCGAGGCAACGGCGCGTCCAGCCCAGCCCGAAGCGGGGCCAGTCGGGCAGGCCGGCGAGAAACAGCAGCCGCCGAGCGATGGTCTCGGACAGCACCGCGGCCGCGGCGGCCGCTCCCGACGCCACCGCCGCGCGGGCCGCGGCCTGGGTTTGCGGGCCGACGATCCCGTCGGCGGCGACGCCGAGCGCTTCCTGCAGCCAGATCGCGGCGCGTGCCGGCCCGGCGTTCACGGCGGCATCGAAGCTCGCGAGCGCGAGCGGCGCGGGCAGCCCATCAGCGCCGATCGGCGCCCAGTAGGCGGCGTGATAGATCGCCCGCGCTGCAGCCAGCGTCAGCGTGGCGATATCGAGTCCGGGGTGGGCAGCGGCGCTGATGCCCCAGCGGGTGCCCTTGAGCACCCCCCGCCCCACCGCGCCACCGGTCCAATTGCCGGGGTCGGCGGGGTCGGTGGAATAGCCGCCCTCCTCGCCCACGGTGAAGGCGAAGGCGGCATCGAAGAGCGTGTCCATGGCGCTCAGGGACGGCTGCCGGCGGCGGGTTGTTTGAGCATGATCTCGCCGAGGCGCCCGTCGATCCGCTCGAGCCAGCTCTTGATGTCGGTCTCGGCCTGGTGGCGGCTCTCGTCGGCGGCCTTGATCTGCTCTTCGAGGTTGAGCACCGCGCTCGCGACCGAGTGGGCGAGGTTGCGCCGCGCCAGCGCCTCCATGTTGACGCGCCCTTCGAGCCGGATGCCCCAGACCACGACGAGCACCAGCATGGAGACGGCGGTGATGAGGTTGCCGGCGGTGATGCTGCCGTCCCAGTGCAGGATCAGCCTCTCGCGCGGGGCGGCGGCGGCCTGCCCGGCGACGGGGTCGTGGGTTTGGGGCATGGGCCTCTCGTCTGGCGATGGGCCGGCCGCCTCGGCCGGCGTGCTCTTCTTGGGATGGTCGCCTCGGCCATGCTCAGCCGCCGGCCGGGTGGCTCCCGCCGGAGGTGCCGAAGCTCGCGATCTGGGCGGAGATCTGGCCGATCTGCACCTTCAGTGTCGCCAGTTGTTCCGAGAGTGCGGCCAGCGAAGGCGGCGGCGCCGGCGGCGGGGAGGGCGGCGGCGGCGCCGCGGCGAATCCCTCTCCCTCGACCTTCCAGCCGACCTGCGGCGCCGGAGAGACCGCGCTGACATCGCGCCAGCCCATCCCGGGGGCGAACAGCTCGGCGAGGTCGAAGCCGGCGAGCGCGGCGGGCGGAGAATAGAGTTCCTGGATGGTGCCGTCGTCGATGCGGGCGAAGAGTTTCATCGCTCGTTCCGTTCCTGAAAGTGTGCCGCGGTCCGTAGTCGATTCAGTATTCGATGATGACGATACCCGCGGCGCCACTGCCGCCGGGACCGGCGACCCCGCCGTAGGCGCCGCCGCCACCCGCTCCCGGCGCGGTGCCGGGAACGCCGCCGCCGGCTCCCGCGCGGCCGGCGCCACCGAAGAAGGAGTCTCCGCCGCGGCCGAACGGATAGGAGGAGCTGCCGTAGAAACCGTCGTTGCCGACCGCGCCGCCGAGCATGATGCTGCCTCCGGTGGCGCCCCCGCCACCGCCGCCCGAGGCGTTGGTGCCGCCGCCACCCGAACCGCCCTGCCCGCCGGTGGCGCTGATGAGATAGCCGAAGGAGCTGGTGCCGCCGGTGCTGCCCGGGTTGCCGCCGCCGTTTCCGCCCGCCCCTACCGTTACCGCGATCGCGGCGCCCGGGGTCATGGTGAAGACGCCGCGCCCATAGCCGCCCCCGCCACCGCCGGCGCCCGAGAAGTTCTCCACCCCGCCGCCGCCGCCACCGCCGCCGCCGCCGCCGACGAGGCTCACCCGCACCTGGGTGACACCGGCGGGAACCGTGAAGACGCCGCTCGCGTTGAACACCGTGGCCTGGGAAAAGCCGGGACGCAGGGCAGGAAGCTTGAACGGCACGAAGGGCGCGCCCGGCAGGGGGGCGATGTTCGCCGCGGTGAGGGCGGTGGCGCCGTAGGGAACCGTGACGACATAGAGCCCGACCCAGCCGGTATCGACCGAAGGCGTGGTCTGCTGCCCGACCGTCGCCGGCGCGCCCGCCTTGAGCTGCAGCTCGACGCGCTGGATGCGCTGCGTGTTCTGGGTGATGCCGGAATTGGCGGGGCCGGCGAAGGGCTGCTGCGGGTTGGCGGAATTGTAGTAGGGCAGCACCACCGCGCCGGTATCGCTCTCCTGGAAGGAGGCTTCGATGAGGTAGTTGATGGCCTGGCCCGAGGTGGAAGGCGCGGTCAGCGGAAAGCTGGTCGGGGTGGTGTTGATGCCGATCTTCACCAGCGGGTCGGTGCCGTCCGCCGGCAGCGTGCCGTAGGGATTGGGGTCGATGCTGGCGAGCGCCAGGATCGACCCCGGTCCGACCATGACCGCCATGCTCGCCGGCGCGGTGGGCGTGCAGGCCAGCCCGTCCACCACGGGGCCGGTGCCGAGCGCCATCTGCGCGAGATAGCCCAGGGCCACCATGATGTTACGCTGGGGGTTGAGGATGTCGGTATCCTGCGGGATCGAGGCGGGATAGACGATGGTGCGGTCCATGGCTTCCTCCCGCTCAGCCCTGCGCCGCCGGCGCGGGCGGGGCATCGGTGCCCGGGCTGGTCGCACCGGGGGTTGCGGATAGGGCGGGTGCGGGCACGTCGCGCAGATTGGCCTTGAGCTCGCCCATCAGCGGATCGACCTCGGCCCACGGCCGCTGCACGAGATAGTTGACGACGCGCTGCATGGTGGCCGCAGGCAGGGTGACCATCTTGTCCATCGGGATGCTTCCCATTCTCTCTTTGCGATCTCGCGGTTGCGTGCGTGCGGGTCTCGATCAGGTACCGATGAGCCCGTGGCCGGTGGCGGCGAACAGCGCCTGTTCGAGCGCGAGCACACGCCCGGCGAGCTGCGCGAGCGTTGCCGTGTCGTAGTCGATCGCGCCCTTGAGCGGCGTGACGGCGGAGTAGGTGCCGGCGGTCCAGCCGGTGTTGCGTGCGCCCACCACCTGGGTGCCGGCGACGTAGAGCACACTGCCGAGATTGAGCGAGCCGCCACCCTTCGGCGCACTCGCCGCACCCAACCCAACGCCGCCGCCGAGCACCATCTCCTGCACCATGGTGCCGTTGTGGCTAGCGGAGATGCTGATCGTTCCCGTCTCCGCCCCGGCGGATGCCGAAACGATGCTGGTCTGGACGGCGGAAAAGGCGACCGCGCTGGCGGCGAGGTTCTGCCCGACGAACTGCACCTCTCCCACCACCGCGCCGGCGGCGGAGAGCGTGGAGCCGAGCTTGACCAGCCCGGTCTGCCCCGCCGCCGCGACCGCGATCGCGGCGTCGGCATAGACGCCGTCGAGGCGGACGCCGTCGTTGTAGGTCGCGGTGAAGGTGGTGGGCGATCCCGTGTTCACCGCGGCGGTGAGCGGGTTGGAGATCGTCACCACCGTGTTCGATCCGGTCATGGTGACCGCGGTGACGGTGGTTCCCGTGGCCACGCCCGCGGGACCCGACACCTGCTGGCCGACATTGATGCCGAGCCCGTTGTAGAAGCTGAGTGTGGTCGCGCCGGAGGCCGAGGCGGCGGCGGTGATGAAGGTGTGGGAGCCGGAGAAGAGATGGACCCCGTTCTGCGCGCCGCCGTCGCAGGCGAAGGCGTCGATGAAATTGCCGTAGAGCCCGTGCTGGGTCGCCATCCCGACCGTGGAGCAGAGCACGCCGTTCTTGATCGTCGAAGGACCGGTCGGCAGAAATCCGGTGATGCCACCGAAGCCGGCGGGGCGGACGAGCAGCCCGCAATAAAAGCTCGTCGGCCCGTCCGCGGACGGGCTGCGCTCGTGCAGCGCGAGCGTCAGCACGGTGCAGATGTCGGCATCATCCGGGCCCGAGCGGACGAGGTCGAACTCGTTGTTCATGGTATTGTTGGAGGAGGAGGATTTGAGCCCCGTCCAGTCCGAGCAGACGAAGTTGGTGGCGAATCCGAAGGCCGAGCCCGCCTGCCGGAAGTTAGCGGCGATCTGCAGCCCGACCGCTTCCGGCTTGCCGGTGGTTTCCGTATTGTACCAGTCATAGACGATGCCGCCCACCGTCTCGCTCGGGGCCTGGGCGCTGCCGCCGAGATTGATGGTCAAGCCTTGGGCGATGGGCAGCAGGGTCGGCTGCGAAAGCGTCACCGTGGTGACCCCGTTCGCGATCGTGGGCGTCGCCGCGATGGTGGTGCCGGCGGCGATCCCCGAGCCCGAAACCGGCATCCCGGTTGCGAGCACCGTGGTGAGGTCGGTGGCGAAGGTCAGCGCGGTTGCACCCTGCGCGACCGCCGCGGCCAGCGCCTCGGCGTAGCCGCCACCCACCCTGTCGTAGACGGAGAGCACGCCATAGACCGCAGCGGCGGGCCCGCCGGTGAAGGCGCTGGTCTTCTGCAGGCGCAGGAGGGGCACGGTGCCGACGCCGGTGGCATCGTCGAACCCGACGCCGAGTGCCTGGTAGAACCAGGGTCGGGAGGTGTCATTGTCGTAGTTGGTGAACGCGCGCGCCCCGGGCGGCGCGCCGCCGACGTAGACGACCGTTCCCTCCTCCGTCCAGCACACCACCCGCCCGCCCAGGCTGAGCCCGCCCAGCCCGCCGGAATATCGCCCGCGCGGGACATGGACGACCTGCATCCCCAAGGTCGGTGTGGCATTGATGGCGGCCTGGAACGCCGCGAAGGAGCTCGAGACGCCGGATGGATCGGCACCGTAGTCGGCCACGCTCACCACATCGGCAAGCCGCGCCTGCACCGTGCGGCCGGAATAGCCGACCAGGCTCGCGCCGAGCGCCGCGTTGGTGTTGGCGGCGAGCGCGCTGACGCTCACCGCCTCGGCGAAGGCATTGTTCAGATCCGCCGCATGCAGCGGCGCCCCGAAATCGACGAAACTCGTGCTCACGCTTCCCGACACGATGATGATTCCCTTTGCTGCTGCTGCAAAGACCTGCGATCGCGTAGCATTCAGGCGGCAGCGCCCAGGATGTTGATTCCGAGGATGAAGCTGCCGAGCGGTGCCACGCCGCCGAGCGCCGGCCCGCCGATGTTGGCCCAGGCGATGCTACCCGCGGGCACGGTGGCGGCGATCTCGGCGATGATGTCCGCGTCGGTCACCGCGCTCTGCACCATGCCGAGCGTGATGTACTGCAGGGCGCCGACCCCGTAGCCGCCGGCGCCGGTGCGATAGCCGCCGACCGTCGCGATGCCGCCGGCCGAGGCACGAAAGGCGGTGACGAAGCTCTGGAACGGCAGCGCCAGGCTGCCCCAGCCGCCCGCCTGGCCGTAGGCGAGCCCTTGCCAGCGGCGGTCCATCCGGCCGCCATAGGCCCCGGTGTCGTTGGCGTTGGCCGGCTCGAACACGATCGGTGTCTGCCCGGTCAGTGCGACCAGATTGGCGATCAGCGCCGTCCTGGTGCCGCGCGGCGCCAGCAGCTCGGCCTTGACGCGGGTGCGAAAGCTCGCGTCGCTCTCCTCGGGCTGCCGATACGGCCAGGCGCCGAAGAAGTCGGCGGCGACCATGTCGAGGTTGACATCGGTCGCGGTCGCGATGCGGGTCTGCGACTGGACATACTGCTGCTGCCCGTAGAGCAGCGCCCAGCCTGCGGCGAAGCCGGCAAGCGTCGCATCCAGCACCGGGCTCGCACTCGCGAACCAGCCCGCCGGAAGCGTCGCCTCCAGGCGGGCGAGCATGTCGCTCGGATCGCCGGTGGCCATGGCTCAGCTCACCACGACGGAGTTGGTCTTGATGACGCCGTTCGCCGGCGGAACCATGTCCTGTGCCGCGCCATTGAGCGCGACGTTGGTGACATTGACGATCGAGGGATCGACACCGTAGGCGATCTGCGCGACCCGCGAGAGCGGCAGGCTAGCGCCGATCGGCAGCGCGTTGACATAGGCGGAGATGGCGTTGGATACCGTGGCGAGCAGGCTGGTCTTGGTGCCGGGCGGGTTGGTGGTGATGCTCAGGCTCACCGCGGTCTGCACCACCTGCGGCGGCTGCACCGCGAAGGTGCTGCCCAGCGGGCGGATGGCGTCGATCGCGCCATAGACTTCGCTGAGCAGCGTGGAGGGCGGATTGCCGGTGCCGTCATCGACGGTGACGACGAAATTGCCCGGCCGGTAGTTGCCGACGGTATCCTGGTTCTCCTGCAGGAGATAGTCGAGGCCCTGCTGCAGCGAGGTGACGGCGTAGGCAACCGCGTTGGGCGTGGCCTGGCTGCGCGAGTTGATGAAGTTCACGAAGCGCGCGCGCAGCGCGGCATCGGACTCGGCATCGAGACCGTTGGTGAACGCGCTCGGGTTGCTCACCGTATCGACACCCGGGATCGCCTGGGTGATCAGGCTGATCGCGCCCGCCTGCACATTGCCCGCCGAGCCCGCCACCACCGCCTGCACCGGCACGCTCGCGGAGGCGATGCCCGCCGCGATCGCATAGCCGCCCGCGGGCGCGTTCCAGAAGGCGTTGGTGGTATCCTCGATCACCGCGAAACTCTGGCTCAGGTCGGCGGTCTCCACCGTCGCCCCGAGCGGGATGGTCGCGCTGTTGGTGGGCGTGAAGCGGGAGAACGTCACCGCCCCGCTCGCCGCCACCGCGGGCAGGCGGGTCATGCCGAAATCGTTGACGAAGCTGTCGCAGTCGCTGCCGGTGCTGGTCGCGAGCCGCGTCACCGAGAGGATGAGCACGGCGAGGTACTGCATCCAGAGCCCGACCGCGGCGTCGCTTTCGAGCAGCGCGAGGGTCACGCTTCCGGTGGAGAGATCGACCGGCGTCGAACTCGCCGCCTGCACCGCGGCCGACATGTTCTCGACCAGGGTGGTCTGGGTTTCGAGCGGTAGCTGCATGCTGGTCCCGCCTCACTTGCTTGCGGACGGCCCGAAGCGGGCCGCCAGGTTACGCCCCCACCGTGAAGGCGAGAATCTGGGTCTGACCCGAGGGCGCATCGACGTAGCGGATCTCGACGAAGACGCTGCCGTCATCCTGCCCGGCCACGGTGATCACCGGCTCGGGCTGGCGCGCGACCGCGGCCTCCTTGAAGATCTGGCTGCGGATGACGGCGGTGATCTGCAACCGGTTGACCGGCTTGCCGACGAACTGCGCAAGCCCCGCGCCATAGGTCGGATGCCAGATGTAGTCTCCCGGGTTGGTCAGCAGCCGGCGCAGCACGCGCTGCTGGCCGAGCAGCGTGCCGCTCGCGGTCGCGAGATCTCCGTTCGGCGCGGTGGTGAGATCGCCGCCGAAACTGTGCGAAATGTCGGCCATGCGCTATACCTGCGGGGTCGGAGGATCGGTATCAAAGGTGCCGCTCTGCACGCCGTTGTGGACGTGCTCGTCGTAGATCGTGCGAAACCCGGCGAGCGTGCCGTGGGTGCCGTTCTGGTCGGTGATGTCACCCACCGACTCGATGTTGCCGGTGACGTTGAGATTTCCGGTCAGCACCATGTTGCCGGTGAGATTCCACTGCGCCGCCTTGCCCTCGATGGTGCCGTCGTTGTGCAGCTTGAGGAAGCTGCCCGAGGCGTGCACCAGCCAGAGTTCCCCCGCCGGCGCGGCGGGGGCGGGATCGGCGAGCGAGAAGGCGCGACCGACGATGACACCGTGGTCGGCGTGGCCGAGATGCGAAAGCACGAGCACCTGGTCTCCCGGCTGCGGCGGCGCCACCATGCCCCACCCCGCGCCCACCCACTGGCTCAGGATCGGCAACCATCCGCTCAGCACGCCTTCCGGCTGCAACAGCACCTTGGCCGCATAGTTCGCGGGATCGACGCTGGCGACAATGGCGAAGCGCGGCTGGCCCATCTGCTGGTCCATCCCCGCCGCGCCGCGCCGGATGGCATTGAGGAATGCCTCCATCAGAGCACCGTCACCTGGCTCGTGGTGGAATGGTTCTTCGCCGTCACCGTCTGCACGAAGCCGCGCTTGGCGTCGATGCGGCGGAGGATGTGGTCGGGATAGTAGAGCTGGTCGAAGCCCGTGCCGCTGCCGGCGAGCGCGATGCGGCTGCGCGGCGTCAACGTGGTCTCGCCCGGCATGGTGATGGTGACGATCCTCTCATGGCGGGTGATCTCGGCGAGCCGTTGCTGCGCGTAGGCGAGCGCCTCCGCGGGGGTCAGACCGGGCACGACGAACACGTAGGACTGCTGGTTCTTCCCCACGTTGGTCGAGCCGCTCGCGCTCGTCGCGCGCACGGTCCGCACGAACGCCGCCTTCGAACGCGAATCCCAGGACTTCACCGTCACCTGCACGTCGGCGGCGAGCGTCAGCGCACGCTCCATGCGGACATCGATGACGTTGAGCGCGGCCCCGGGCCCGAAGCTGACCACGAACGGAACCGCCTGCTCCGAGGTCGGGGGCGCGAAGACCAGCGTCTGGCCATCGACGTAGCAATCGAACCCCTCGTGGCGGGCAAGCCAGACCAGGAGGTCCCACTCGGTGGTGATGCGATGCAGCCCGCCGAGCACGAGCGTGTCGTGTTCGAGCTGGTAGTATTGCCCGACCGGCGTCGTTGTCGCCGTCACCTGCGCGGTGAGCCCCTGCTCGTCGGCGAGCTGCGTCGCGATCTGGCTCGCCGTCAGATTGACGAAGCTGCGCTGGGTGCGGGCGTCGATGAAGAGATGGGTCAGATCCCGGCCCGCGAGCTGCACGGTGTTGGCGATCGGGTCGATCTGGAGGGTATCGACATCGCCGAGCAGGAGCCGCGTCCAGCCCTCGCCGATGGGGTCGAGCAGGCTCGCCCCGAGTGCCGCCTGGATCTCGAGCCGGATCGCGGTCTGGCTTTCCCACCAGGCCGCGCCCTGCACCGGATCGGCGGAGAGCGAGACCAGCGCAGTGAAGCTGCTCGCCTGGAAGCTGTTGGAGGCGTTCACCTCGGCGGCCATCGCGCCGCCTACGGCGATGCCGTTGGCAAGCAGACGCAGGCGCGGCCAGCGCATGCCGGGCAGCAGCGCCGCGAGCGAGAGCGATGCGGACATGCTGCCCCTATTGCGCCGGCGCGCCGCCGGTGGCGTTGGGATTGACGTCGGGGATGGTGAGCGTCACCAGGCCGCTGAGCATGGGATCGGTCAACCCGTTCTGCTGCGCGATGCGGATCCACTGGGTCGCATCGCCAAGATACTGGGCGGCGATGGCGAAGAGATTGCCGCCGGCCACGGTGATCGTCTGCATGATCTATGCGCTCGCGTTGTCGAGGTTGACGAGGGCGCGGCCGATGTAGCCCGCCGCAGTGGTGAGCGAGGAGAGATTGCCGGTGAGCGTCACCGCCTGGCCGATCGCGGTGGCACCCTGGCTCGCCGCATAGGGGCCGGTCGGCGTGGGCTGCGCCGCGATCGCGCCGAGCTGGGTGTCATTGCTCGCGAGCTGGCTCGCCACTCCGGTCTGCACGTTCTGCAGCGACGATACAGCGGCAGTGTAGTTGGCGGTCCCCCGCGCGGTCGCGTTGGGTTGCGCGAGTGCGCTCAGCGCGCCGCTGAAGTCGATCCCCGGTGCCGCGGCGGAAGCCGCCGCGAGATCGCCGCCGAGGCTGTTGGCGAGCGTCGGCAGCATCGGCAGCAGCACCGAGGCTTCGTCGCGCACCACCGTGCAGGCGATCCGGTAGGGGATCCACCAGCCTTTCGAATAGTCGGCGACGAAACTCGAAACCACCACGGTGTAGAAGAAGACATCCCAGGTGAGCGGCAGCATCATCCCGGTCGCCCGCGCGAGATCGAGCATGCGTGCCCGCTCGGTCGCGTTGGCTCCGGAAAAGATCCCGGTCCAGCCGATCGCCGCGTCGTTGGCGCCGAGCGCATCGATGACCCGCTGCCCGCCCGGCAACTGGTGCACGGCCAGGCTCTGCGCGCCGCCGAAGGTGATGGTCGGCGGAATCTCGAAGTCCTGGAATGGCACGCCGCCCAGCGTCAGGATCGCCTCGCCCATCGCGTCTTCTCCTCGCTTCGGTCAGCACCCGCCGGCAGTAGCCACGATCAGAAATTGACCGGTGCGCCCGACCACATGGGCGAGAGCCGGCTGTTGAACCCGTTGGCTCCCTGCGGCGGCCGGTTGGCTTCGCGGGCCAGCGCTCCGGCGATCCAGTGGCCCATCAGCGTGCCGTCGAGATAGACGTCCCCGTGCGTCGGCCCGCCGGCCGTCGGTGCGCCGCCCGGCGGTTCCCCGCCGGCGCCACCGGTCGGCCCGACGGCGACCGCGGTGCGACCACCCGCAGCACTGCCTGCGTCGCTGCCACCGCCCGCTTGGCTTCCCCCCGCGCCGCTGGTCACCGGCGCGAAGGAGGATGGCGGCGCGGACGCCGGCGGCGGCGCGATCGGGGCAACCGGGCCCGGCGGTGCCGACGCCTCGCGTGCCGCAAGCGCGGAAGGCGGCGGTGCTGGCGTGACCGCGACGGTAGGGGCCGGCGGCAGTGCCAGCCGAGGCCCGATCATCGCGGCGGGCGCGATCTGGCGGCCGAGCGTGGCGAAATCCGGTGCCGCGACGCGCCTCGGCTGGGCAGGTGGTGCGGAGGATATCGACGGTGCGGGCGGCGCGGACAATGCTGCCGCGGTGATCGGCGCCATCGCCGCCGCCGGGCCGCGGCCGGCGGTCGATGGCTGGGGCGCGGCCATCGCGGGGCCCGGCTCGCGTC
>DAHWFB010000065.1 GCA_027326105.1 Acetobacteraceae bacterium | reverse complement strand
GCCGAGACGAAAATCTCGACCTCTCTGCGAAGGCCCGCCTTCACGAGCATTTGGCGGATGACGTCGGCGGGAAGATACATGTCGGAGACGAGGATGTCGCCGTCGCGCACGAGGCGGAGGTTTTCAGCGACCGGAATGACCTCTTCCAACTCTACCGCGATTTCCATTGCCTTCAGGCCTTCGGCGGCGGACTCGGAAACGTCCAGCACGCGCGGCAGTTCGGCGTAGATCGTGCCGATCGTGTATTCCCCGGCGCGGCCCGCCAGACGCTCGGCCTTCTTGCGGGCCTCGGCAAAGCCGGGCACGCCGGCCCTGGCCTCGACGATGTCGAAAACGCGGTGCGGTTCCTTGCCCCGACGCGCGATCAGCGTGTCGAAGATGTCGAAGCTGCGGACGATGGGCTTGCCGAGCAGCTTCATCCCGCTGCCTCGGCTGTCGTCCACTCCGCCAGCACTGTTCTGTCTCCGCCCCGCGCGGCCGCTCCCGCCAGCGCCCGTTCCACCGCCGCCGCCACCGCTTCCACCGAGATCGCGGTCAGGCAGGCGAGACCGTGCGGGCATTGGGTGCGCAGCCAGCAGGGGGAGCAGGGGGGTGTGGCGGCGAGGGTGTGCTGGGTGGGATAGGCGGTGTTCTCGGCCGCTTCGTAGCCGCCGAGGATCACCACCGCCGGCCGGCGCGCCGCCGCCGCGATGTGCGCCGGACCGGAGACCGGGCCGACGAAACCATCCGCCGCCGCCACCGCGGCGACCAGTTCCCCGATGCCGGTGCGACCGCGCAGATCGCGATAGCGCCCGCCGGGCGCGACGCCCGCCTCCGGGCCGGCATCCATGCTGGCCTGGCCGATCTCGATCACTTGCCAGCGCCGGCTCAGGCGATCGAGCAGCGCGTTCCAGCGCGCCATCGGCCAGTCCTTGTTCGGGGTGTGCCTGCTCGCCCGGCGCTGCACCACGAGGTTCGGCCCCGCGCCCCAGGCGGCGCGGTAGCGGGCCACCAGATCGGCGCGGATGGCACAGTCGGGCACCACGTCGCGCACCGCGACGGACAAACCCTCCGCCATCCGCCGCGCCAGATGCCCGCGCGGCGGGATCGTGTCCTCGTAGGCGAGAAAGACCGCCGCGGCGGGGGCTTCGCCGGTGGGGCGGACCTCGTCGATATAGGGCAGGCCGCGCAGCAGTTCGGGACAGTCGGTGTGGAAGGTGATGCGGCAGGACGGATCGCGCCGCTTGACCGCGCGCAGGCCGGGCGTGCAGAGCAGGACATCGCCGATGCCGCCGGCGCGCACCGCCGCCAGCGCCCTCACCGCTGCCCCCGCACGTGCGCCCCGAACAGGTCGAACAGGCGGCGGGCGACCGGGCCGACCTGGCCGTCGGCCACCGGGGCGCCGTCCACCTCGACGATCGGGCGGACGTAGCTCGTGGCGCTGGTGAGGAAGATCTCGCGCGCGGCGGCGAGTTCGGCGGCGGAGACGGCGCGCTCCTCGAAGCGGAGGCCGGCCTCGGCCAGGATTTCGAGCAGGGCGGCGCGGGTGCAGCCGGGGAGGATCTCGGGGCCGAGACGGCGGGTGCGCAGCACGCCTTCGGCATCGACCATCCAGACGTTGGTCGAGGCGCCCTCGGTCACCATGCCGTCGCGGGCGAGCAGGATCGCCTCCACCGCGCCCCGGCGCACCGCCGCCTCCTTGGCGAGCACGTTGGGCAGGAGCCCGATGGTCTTGATGTCGCAGCGGGCCCAGCGCTCGTCCGGCGCGGTGATGGCGCGGGCGGCCCAGCGCGCGAGGTCGCGCGGCAGGCCGGGGCCGCGGCGGGCGGTGACGACCAGCGCCGGCCGCACCGGCACTTTCGGGAAGGGATGCTCGCGACGGGCGACGCCGCGGGTGACCTGGAGATAGAGCAGGCCCTCCTCGACGTGGTTGCGGCGCGCCACCTCGGCGAGGACCAGGCGGAGCGCGCGCTCGCAGAGCGGGGGCGGGATGCGGATCTCGGCCAGGCTGCGGGCGAGGCGGGCGAGGTGCAGGGCGGTGTCGATCATCCGCCCGCCGGCGACGAGGACCACCTCGTAGACCCCGTCGGCGAACTGGTAGCCGCGGTCCTCGATGTGCACCGAAGCGGCGCGGTGGGGCACATAGGCACCGTTGACATAGGCGATCCGGCTCATTCCCGTCCCTTTTCCGACGCCCTCGGGCGGCCTTGGTTCATGCGGCGCGATCGTCGATGCTGACGCCCAGCTGCTTGAGCTTGCGGTGCAGCGCGCTGCGCTCCATGCCGACGAAAACCGCGGTGCGGCTGATGTTGCCGGCGAAGCGCAGCAATTGCGCGTGCAGATACTGCGCCTCGAACAGATCCCGCGCCTCGCGCAGCGGCAACGCCATCAGATCCGCGGTGGGGTCGAGCGCGAGCAGGCGGGGGGCGTTGGCGCTCACCTCCAGCGGCAGCATGCCGGCGTGGAGCGGCTCGCCCGCGCCGGGGGCCATGATCAGGAGCCAGTCCATCATGTTGCGCAACTGGCGCACGTTGCCGGGCCAGTCGTACGCCTGCAACGCCGCCACCGCATCCGCCGCGAGCTCGCGCACGGGCAGCCCCGCCGCCTCCGCCGCGCGGGCGAGGAAATGGCGGGCGAGGGCGGGAATGTCCTCCCGCCGCTCGCGCAGGGGCGGCACCCGCAGCGGCACCACGGCGAGCCGGTAGTAGAGGTCCTCGCGGAAGCGGCCGGCGGCGATCTCGGCGGCGAGGTCGCGGTTGGTGGCGGAGAGCACCCGCACGTCCACCTTCACCCGCGCGGTGCCGCCGAGCCGCTCGAACCCCTGGTCCTGGAGGACGCGGACGATCTTGCCCTGGGTCTCGAGCGGCATGTCCGAGATCTCGTCGAGCAGCAGCGTGCCGCCGTGGGCGCGCTCGAGCAGCCCGGCGCGGCGGGGCTGGGCGAGCGGGTCGGGGCCGGCCTCGAT
Organism: Acetobacteraceae bacterium; assembly: GCA_027326105.1. Lineage (GTDB taxonomy): Bacteria > Pseudomonadota > Alphaproteobacteria > Acetobacterales > Acetobacteraceae > DAHWFB01. The sequence goes on along the minus strand of DAHWFB010000065.1, from coordinate 3,921 downwards.
GCCGAACAGTTCCTCCTCGAAGCGGGCGGGGGCCAGTGTCGCGCAGTTCAGCGCGAGGAAGGCACCCTCGGCACGGCGGGAGCGGGCGTGGATCATCCGCGCCACCACCTCCTTGCCGACCCCGGCGGCACCGGTGAGCAGGACGCGCGAGCCCGAGGGCGCGACCTTCTCCACCGCGGCGCGCAGGGTGGCGATGCCCGGGCTGTCGCCGATCAGTTCGGCATCGGTGCCGGCGCGCAGGCGCAACTCGGCGTTCTCGGCGGCGAGGCGGGCGGCTTCGAGCGCGCGGCGGACGACGAGCAGCAGACGGTCGGCCTTGAAGGGCTTCTCGATGAAGTCGTAGGCGCCCTGCTGGATGGCGGCGACCGCGGTCTCGATGGTGCCGTGGCCGGAGATCATCACCACCGGCACCTGCGGCTCCTCGCGGTGCAGCGCCTCCAGCACGCCGAGCCCGTCGAGGCGCGAACCCTGCAACCAGACGTCGAGGACGACGAGGCCGGGACGGCGGAGGCGGAAGGCGGCGAGCGCCTGGTCGGAATCGGCCGCCCCGCGGGTCTCGTAGCCTTCGTCGCGCAGGAGACCGTCGATCAGCAGGCGGATGTCGGGTTCGTCATCGACGATCAGGATTTCGTGCGCCATGCCCCCGCCTCCTCCGCCGCGCCGGCCTCCGCCACCGCCGGCAGCGCCAGGGTCGCGACCGTGCCCCGCCCGCCGGCACGGTCGGCCAGCGTCACCGTGCCGCCGTGGTCTTCGAGAATCTTCTTGACGATGGCAAGCCCGAGCCCGGTGCCCTTGGGCTTCATGGTGACATAGGGCTCCATCAGCCGCTCGCGCCCGTTCTCGGGCAGGCCGATCCCGTCATCGGTGACCTCGAAGAGGACGCTCGCGCCCTCGGCCCGCACCGCGAGGCCGATGTGGCCCTCGCCCCCTTCGGCCTGCATCCGCGCGCCGACCGCGTCGGCCGCGTTCTGCAACAGGTTGGCCAGCGCCTGGCCGATCAGCCGGCGGTCGCAGGCGAGCATCGGGCCGCTCGGCGGGATCTCGGTCCGCCAGGCGAACTCGGGGTGGGCCTGGCGCAGCAGCACCATCGCCTCGCGCGCGATCCGCCCGGCGTCCTCCGGCCGGATCACCGGCTGGGGCATGCGGGCGAAGGCGGAGAACTCGTCCACCATGCGGCCGATGTCGCCGACGTGGCGGACGATGGTATCGGCGCACTGGGCGAAGATTTCGGGGTCGGAGGTGATCTCGCGGGTGAAGCGGCGCTTGAGCCGCTCGGCGGCGAGCTGGATCGGGGTCAGCGGGTTCTTGATCTCGTGGGCGATGCGGCGCGCCACGTCCGCCCAGGCCGCCTTGCGCTGCGCCGCCTGGAGCGCGGTGATGTCGTCGAAGGTGACGACGAACCCGTCCGGCCGTCCGCTCTTCCACTCGCTGCCCACCCGCACGGTCAGCGTCCGCCGCCGGGCGGGGGCGCCGATCTCGATCTCGGCGGTGCGCGGCCGCTCCGGCTGGGCGCGGACCTGGGCGAGCAGGGGGGCGAATTCCGGCACCACCGCGGCGAGATCGAGCCCGATCGCGGCGAGCAGGTCGCAGCCGAGCAGCTCGCCCGCGGCCCGGTTGGGCAGCTCGATCCGCCCCTCGGCGTCGAGCCCGATGACGCCGGCGGAAACCCCGGAGAGCACGCTCTCGGTGAAGCGCCGGCGCTCGTCGATCTGGCTGTAGGCGTCCATCAGCTCGGCCCGCTGGCCGCCCAGCTGGCCGGTCATCCGGTTGAAGGCGCGCGAGAGCGAGGCGATCTCGTCATCGCCGCGGCCCTCGGGCACGCGGACCGCGAGATCCCCCCCGCGCACCCGTTCGGCGGCCTGCATCAGGGCGCCGATCGGGCGGACGATCTGGGTCGCGAAGACCAGCCCGATCAGCACCGCCGCGAACAGCACCAGGAGCGCCACCGTCGCGAAGATCAGCGCGAAGGTGACCTGCAACCCGTAGCGGTTGCGGTCGAGCCGGTTGTAGGCGGCGACCGCCTGCTCGACATGGGCGATGTGGGCGAGGATCGCGGGATCGACCGGGCGGCTGATCAGCAGCAAAAGCGGCGGCGTGGCGTCGAGCTTCACCAGCGCGCGGACCTCGGTATCCTGCGCCGACTGCATCACCGCGACCGAACCCTCCATCGCGAGCGCGCTCGCCCACGACGGCGGCGGCGGCGTGCCCATGCCGCCGAGCAGCCCCGCCGAGGCCACCACCTGCCCGGTGGTGGGCTCGATGATCACCGCCGCGTCCAGCCCGCGCAGATTGGTCTGGGAAGCGAGAAAACGGGCGAAGCCTTGCGGATCGTAGGCCAGGATGCGCCCGGCGCGGGCGAGATCGACCGCCATCGCCAGCGCATCGACGCGGATGTTGTTCTCGTGCTCGGCGAGATAGCCCTTGGAGACCGAGAGACTGTCGTTGAGCGCGGTGCGCACCCGCTGGTTGAACCAGGCCTCGATGCCGTAATGGAAGAAGGCGGTGGCGAAGACCGCGACCACGATCGCCGGCACCACGGCGACACCGCCGAACAGCAGCACCAGGCGGACGTGCAGCCGCGCCCCCGCCGAACCGCGCCGCCGCTCCACCCAGACCCGGGTGAGCCGCCCGGCCAGCACCATGCCGAGCAGCAGCAGCACCGCGAGATTGGCGAGCACCAGCCCGACCGCGAGATTGGGGTTGAGCCCCACCGGCGAACCCCGCGCCAGCACCACGAAGGTCGCGATCCCAAGCCCGAGGGCGGCGACCGCGAGCGCGAGCGTCACCGCCCGGCCGAGCAGCAATTCCACCGCGCGGGCGAGCCACCAGCCCCTCGGCGGAGGCGGGCGCGAGAGGGAGGGGATCACGTTCATGGCGTGCGGGCGGGGCCGGCGCTCCGCCCCCGACCCCCGGCGCCGGCGGCGCGGCTCATGCCAGGCCCCGCACGACCGGGATGGCGAGATCGCGGATCTTCTTGCGCAGCGTGTTGCGGTTCAGCCCCAGCATGGCCGCGGCCCGGATCTGGTTGCCCCGGGTCGCCTGCAGGGTGAGCCGGATCAGCGGCCGTTCCACCTCCGCGATCACCCGGTCGTAGATGTCGTCCCCGGCGAGCCCCTCGCGGTGGGCGGCGAGGAACTGGCGGATGTGGGGCTCGAGCAGCGCGTCGAGCGTCTCCGCCATCCCGCTCGCCGCCGCCATCGGTTCCGCCGCCCCGGCCGCCGGCGCCGGCGGCGCGGCGAGCTCGCGCCCGATCGCCTCCTCGCCGATGACCTCGGCGGGATGGAGGGCGGCGAGCCGGCGGATCAGGTTTTCCAGCTCGCGCACGTTGCCCGGCCAGCGGTGCGCGGTGAGCCGCGCCAGCGCCGCCCCGTCGAGGCTCTTGCCGGGCAGCCCCTCGGCGCGGGCCTTCTCCAGGAAATGGCGGGCGAGCGGGGGAATGTCGTCGATCCGCTCGCGCAAGGGTGGCAGCCGGATCGGGACCACGTTGAGCCGGTAGTAGAGATCCTCGCGGAACTGCCCCTGGCGGATGGCGATGCCGAGGTCGCGGTGGGTGGCGGCGATGATGCGCACGTTGGCGCGCACCGCGGTGCGCCCGCCGACGGCGGTGAATTCGCCCTCCTGGAGCACGCGCAGCAGCCTGGTCTGCGCCTCGGGCGGCATGTCGCCGATCTCGTCGAGGAAGAGGGTGCCGCCGCTCGCCTGCTCGAACCGGCCGGCGTTGCGGGCGAGCGCGCCGGTGAAGGCGCCGCGCTCGTGGCCGAACAGCTCGCTCTCGATCAGTTCGCGCGGGATCGCCGCCATGTTGATGGCGACGAACGGACCCTGGCGGCGGCGGCCGTAGTCGTGCAGGGCGCGGGCGACGAGCTCCTTGCCGGTGCCCGATTCGCCGGTGATCATCACCGTGAGGTCGGTGGTGGTGAG
>DAHWFB010000061.1 GCA_027326105.1 Acetobacteraceae bacterium | reverse complement strand
GCCGTCCGCCATCCGGTCCCGCGCCGGCCGCCCCGCCGTTTCCGCTGCCCGCCTGAGCCCGCCCGCCGCCGCGCGCCAATTTCGTTGCAGTATCAGAACGAACCCGGCCGCGCCGGGCTTTTCCCCGCCCCGCGCTCCGGCCAGATCCCGGCCCGCCGCGCCCGGCCGAGCACATGGCGCACCCAGAGCAGCTGCGGCACCGCCGGCAGCAGCGCCAGGAACGGCTTGGCCTCCGCCGGCGCCGCCAGGAAGGCGAGCGCGGCGAGCCCGCCGAACCCCGTGAACCCCCAGTAGAGCAGGCTGATCGCCCGCGGGTCCATCCCCGAACGGTGGGCGAGCTGGAACAGGTGCGAGCGGTGCGGCCGGGTCAGATTCTCCCCCGCCAGCCCGCGCCAGGCCAGCGTGAAGCCAACGTCGAACAGCACCCCGGAAAGCAGCATCGGCACCAGCAGGAAGGAAAGCGGGATGCCGTCGAACCGGGCCGCGGCGACGCCGAGGATCGCCAGCACGAAGCCGCAGAACTGCGAGCCCACGTCGCCCATGAAGATGCGCGCGCGGGGAAAGTTGAAGGGCAGGAACCCGGCGATGCCGGCGCCGAGCAGCAGCGCCGCGAAATACACGAACCAGCCGCCCCGGCTCGCCGCGATCGCGGCCAGGAACAGGCTCGCGATCAGCGCCACCCCCCCGGCCAGCCCGTCCAGCCCGTCGATGAAGTTCATCGCGTTGGTCGCGAACAGGATCCAGAACAGGGTCAGCGGCCCGCCCCACGCGCCGAAATCGACCGGCCCCCAGAACGGCAGGTCATAGACCCGCACATAGAGCCCCGAGCCGACCGCGGCGAGTGCGGCGAGGATCTGCGCCGCGAGCTTCACCGTGAACGGCCAGTCGCGCAGATCGTCGAGGAACGCGACCAGCGCGATCGCCGCCGCGGCCAGGATGAGCCCGTGGTAGTAGGGGTTGGCGAGCCGCGCGAAATGGCCCGGCTCCTCGTAGAGCACGGCCACCCCGGCGAGAAACGCGGCGACGATCCCCACCCCGCCCGCCTTGGGCGTGGGGTGGACATGGGCCTTGCGCTCGTCGGGATGGTCGGTGACGTCGAGCGCGATCATGCCGCGCACGGTGGCGGCGGAGAGCAGCACCAGCCCGGCGAGCAGGCCGGCATGGCGAAGCAGGAGCGGGGCACCCATGCCGCTCCCCTACACCGCCCGCCGCCCGCCGCCAAACCCGCCCACCATTGCCGCCGCCGCCCGTCCGTGAGAGAGGAGCGCGATGCGCCCGATCGTCGGTATCCCCGCCTGCACCATCACCCGTGACCGCCAGCCGGGCCACGCGACCCCCGCGCGCTACGCCGAAGCACTGCTCGGCGGCGCTGGGGTGGTCCCGGTGCTGATCCCCCCGCTCGGCGAAGCCACCCTCGCCGTGCTCGGCCGGCTCGACGGCCTGCTGCTCCCCGGCAGCCCGAGCAATGTCGAGCCCGCCCGCTACGGCGGCGGCCGCTCGCTCACCCCCAGCCTGCACGATCCCGCCCGCGACGCGACGGCGCTGCCGCTCGCCCGCGCGGCGCTGGCCCGCGGCCTGCCGCTGTTCGCCATCTGCCGCGGCATCCAGGAACTCAACGTCGCCCTCGGCGGCACGCTGTTCCAGCGCGTGCACGAGGTCGCCGGGCGGTTCGACCATCGCGGCGGCTCCGAAATCCCCGAGCAGCGCTACCGCCTCAAGCACCCGGTGGCGCTCACCGGCAGCCTCGCGCGCATCGTCGGGCGGGAGCGGATCGTGGTGAACTCGGTCCACGGCCAGGCGATCGATCGGCTCGCGCCCGGCCTCGTGGCCGAGGCGGTGGCCGAGGACGGCACCATCGAGGGCGCGCGGGTCGCCGACGCGGCCGGCTTCGCGCTCGCCGTCCAATGGCACCCCGAATGGCGCTACGCGGAGGATGCCGCCTCGCTCGCCCTGTTCGCCGCCTTCGGCGACGCCTGCCGCGCCTACGCCGGGGCGCGCGGGGCGCAAACGCACCCCCCCGCGAGTTCGCCCGCCCCCGCGCCGAGCGCGCGCTGCATGTAGACGCAGTCGAGCCAGCGGTCGAACTTGCGGCCCACCGCCTCGAGCCTGCCGATCTCGCGGAAGCCGAGGGCGGCATGCAGCCGGATCGAGCCGAAGTTGGCGGCATCGCCGATCACCGCGACCATCTGCCGCCAGCCGCCGGCGGTGGCGGTGTCGAGCAGGCCGCAGAGCAGCGCCCGCCCGACCCCGCGCCCCTGCGCGTCGGGGCGGATATAGACGCTGTCCTCGGCGGCGAAGCGATAGGCGGAGCGTTCGCGGAGCTGGGAGAAATAGGCGTAGCCGAGCACCCCGGTCTCGTCCTCCGCCACCAGCCAGGCGCCGCGCCGGCCGGTCACCGCGGCGAAGCGCCGCGCCATCTCCTCGAGCGGCGGCGGTTCCTCCTCGAAGGAGCCGGTGCCGTGCAGCACGTGGTGGGCATAGATCGCCTGGATCTCGGGGAGATCGGGGGCGAGCGCGGGGCGCAGGCGCGGCGGCGGGTTCGGCATGGCAGCGCGTTGTTTAGCCGCCGCCGCCGGCGCCGGGAAGGCATCGGCGCATTTCCGCCGAAATTGAGATGATCCTGTGCCGGCGAGACGGAACGATTTCCAGCACACAGCGGCGGCGGAATATGTTAACCTGCCGCGCGTAAGGTCGGGGGATGGGTGCTCCGGGGCGGTTTCCCGGGCGCCGTGGCGCGAGGATTGCGGGCATGACGGGACGGCCAGGCTCGGACGAGGATCGGCGATCGCAAGGCCCCGGCGCGGGTGGGGCGGGCCGGATCGACGCCCGCACGCTCGGTGAGGGCGAGGGCGAGGTCGGGCCGCGGGTGCAGGCGGTGCTCGCCGTCGCCCGCTACCACGGGCTCGAGATCGACCCCGCCCGGCTGCGTTCGGGCGCGACCCAGGCGCCGCCCTCGGCCCCCGAACTGGTGGACTGGGTGCGCGACGCCGGCCTGTGGTGCCGGGCCGTGCGGCTCCCCTGGCGCCGGCTGCTGAAGATCGACTCCCCCGCCCCGGTGGTGCTGCTGCTCGCCGACGGCGGGGCGGTGGTGATGGTCGGCCTCAACCGCGACCGCAACACCGTGTTCCTCCGCGATCCCGCCGGCCCGCCCGGCCAGGCGCCGGTGGAGGTGGACGAGCTGCGCCTCTCCGGCCTGTGGGACGGGCAGTGCCTGCTCATCCGCCCCGACCGCGCGGCGAGCGAGGAGGACGCGAAATTCACCATCGGCTGGCTCGCCCGCATGGTGCTGGGCGAGCGCAAGGTGCTGCGCGATCTCGCCGTCGCCTCGGTGGTGCTCTCGATCCTCACCATCGCGCCGATGTTCATCGTCATGGACATCGTCAACCAGGTGGTGGTCCACCACACCATGTCCACGCTGGTGGTGCTGTCCACCATCCTGGCGCTCACCATCTTCTACGACACCATCCTCGGCTACGGCCGGCGGCTGATGATCCTGATCGTGTCGACCCGCATCGATTCCCGGCTCAACCTGCACGTCTTCAGCAAGCTGCTCAATCTTCCGCTCGATTTCTTCGAGCGCAACCAGGCCGGCCAGATCGCCTACAAGCTGCAGCAGATCTACCGGGTGCGGGAGTTCCTCACCGGGCGGATGATGGGCACCTTCCTCGATCTCTTCCAGATCGTGGTGCTGCTGCCGATCCTGTTCTGGCTCGACACCACGCTGGCCTGGGTGGTGGTGGCCGGCGCGGTGGTGATCGCGATCGTGGTCCTGGTGTTCCTGCGCCCGGTGGCGCGGCTGATCGGCAAGCTGGTGCTCGCCGAGTCGCGCAAGAGCAGCGTCATGGTGGAGACGGTGCACGGCATCCGCACCGTCAAGTCCCTCACCCTCGAGCCCCAGCGCGCCACCGAGTGGGACATGCGGGTGGCGGAAGCCTCCGATCTGCGCATGCAGGCGGGCCGGCTGGCCAACTGGCCGGAGACCATCGCGACCCCGATCGAGCGCTTCATCGAGCGCGGGGTGCTCGCGCTCGGTGCCTATTTCGCGCTGGCGAGCAACACCCCGGCCGACGTCGGCGGACTGATCGCGTTCATGCTGCTCGGCGTCCGGGTGGTCAGTCCGCTCGTCAACCTGGCCAAGCTGATGCAGGATCTGCACGAGGTCCGCGCCTCGATCCAGCTCGTCGCCTCGGTGCTCGACCAGCCGGCGGAGGTGAAGGCGGGCGGCGCGGGCGGGCTGCGGCCGCGGCTCGAAGGCAGCATCAGCTTCGACAACGTCACCTTCTACTACCAGGGCACCAAGACGCCGGCGCTCGAGAAGGTGAGCTTTTCGGTCAAGCCGGGCACCATGCTCGGGGTGGTCGGCCGCTCGGGTTCGGGCAAATCGACCATCGCGCGGCTGCTGCAGGGCATCAACCGCGACTATGTCGGCTTCGTGAAGTTCGACGGCAACGATCTGCGCGAGATCAACCTCCGCCATCTGCGCCGCTCGCTCGGCGTCGTGCTGCAGGACAATTTCCTGTTCCGCGGCTCGGTGCGCGACAACATCATCTCCGGCCGCCCCGGCCTCACCCTCGAGGACGCGGTGCGCGCCGCCCGGCTGGCCGGCGCCGAGGAGTTCATCGAGCGGCTCTCCGCCGGCTACGAGACCTTCGTCGAGGAAGGCTCGCCCAACCTCTCGGGCGGGCAGCGCCAGCGGCTCGCCATCGCCCGCGCGCTGATCGCCGACCCGCGCATCCTCATCCTCGACGAGGCGACCAGCGCGCTCGATCCCGAGAGCGAGGCGCTGGTCAACGCCAACCTCCAGCGCATCGCCGCCGGGCGGACGATGGTGATCGTCTCCCACCGGCTCTCCTCGCTGGTCGAGTGCGATTCGATCCTGGTGATGGACCAGGGCCACGCCATCGACAACGCGCCCCACGCGGAGCTGCTCGAACGCTGCGCGATCTACCGCCAGCTCTGGCTGCAGCAGAACCGCCACCTCGACAAGACCGGAGTACGTCATGGTCCGACGCCTGTTCTCGCCCAGGGCGACTGAGCGCGCGCTCCAGCCCTCCCCGGGCTCCGCGCTCGCCATCCTGGAGTTCCAGTCGCCGACGGCGGCGGTCATCGCGACCCCGCTGCCGCCGATGGTGCGCTTCAACACCTTCGTCATCGCCTCGATGGTGGCCGGCCTGGTCACCATCGCCTTCCTGATGCCGCTCGCCCGCGTGGTGACCGAAACCGGCACCCTGATCACCCGCGGCCAGACCATCGTGCTCAGCCCGCTCAACGAAGCGATCGTCCGCGCGATCAACGTCCATGTCGGCGAGATCGTGAAGAAGGGCCAGGTGCTGGCGAGCCTCAACCCGACCTTCGCCGCGGCGGATCTGAAATCCTATCGCGACCAGGTCAACGTGCTCGCCGCCCAGGCGGCGCGGCTGAAGGCGGAGGCCAACGGCACCGCCTACCAGCCCGACCCGACCAACCCCTACTCGCCGCAGCAGGAGCTGCAATACAACCAGGAGATGGCGCAGTACACCTTCCAGGTGGAGAACCTCCAGCAGCAGGTCAACTCCTACCAGAGCCAGGTCGCCGGGCTCGAGGCGCAGGCGCAGGTCTACCAGCAGCGGCTCGTCGTCAACACCGACATCGAGGCGATCCGGCGCGAGGCGCAGCGGCTCAACGTCGGCAGCCAGCTCGACCTCCTGACCGCCAAGGACAACCAGCTCGAGATCGGCCGCCAGCTCGCCAACGCGCTCGCCACCGCCGCCGCCGACCGCGCCACCATGGCCTCGCTCCGGGCCCAGCTCGACGGCTACAAGAAGCAGTTCGTGGCCAACGCCAACAACCAGCTCAACACCGTGCTGCCGCAACTGGCCCAGGCCCAGCAGGGGCTCGAGAAGGCGATCCTCAACCGCAAGCTGGTCAACCTCACCGCCACCCAGGACGCCATCGTGCTGTCGGTGGCGCCGGTCTCGGTCGGTTCGGTGATGCAGGCGGGCCAGCAGTTCCTCACCATGGTGCCGATGAACGCCCCGCTCGAGGCGGACGTCAGCATCGCCGGGCAGGACGCCGGCTACGTCCGCCCCGGCCAGCCCGCGACCATCAAGTTCGATACCTTCTCCTACACCACCTACGGCGCGGCGAAGGGGCAGGTGCGGATGCTCAGCCCCAACTCCTTCACCGTGCCCCAGGACCTCGGCACCGCCGGCACGCCCGCGCCGGGCCAGCCGGTCTCCTCCGCGCCGACCCTGCCGGGCCAGCCCGCCGAGGTCTATTACGACGGGCGGATCAGCATCACCTCGGTCCACCTCCGCCACGTGCCACCGGGGTTCAAGCTGGTTCCCGGCATGCCGGTGACGGTCGATATCAAGGTCGGCCACCGCACCATCATGGAGTATCTGATGGCGCGCATCGCCCCGGCCTTCGAGGAAGGCATGCGCGAACCGTGACCAGCAGCCGCACGGCGGGAGGGAGGACGGAGGTCCGATGAAAGCCGCCGTCGATCGGCTGGCCACCCTCGGCTCGGCCCGGGCGGCGCTGCGGCGGGGGCTGCGCCTGCTCGAGAGCGGCCGGGTGGCGCGCGCCCTGCCGCTCTTTGTCCGCGCCGCCCGCGCCGGCCTGCCGGAGGCCGCCTACCGGCTGGGACGCTGCTATACCGAGGGAGCCGGGGTTCCGGCCTCGCGCGTCGAGGCCTCGCGCTGGCTCGAGACCGCGGCGCGCGCCGGCCATCTCGAAGCCCAGGTGCTGCTCGCCAACCTCTGCCTCCAGGGCGCGAACTTCGCCGCCGAGCAGGCGCCGCCCCCGGGCGCCGGCCGCCTGTTCGCCGGCGCCGAGGCCGCGGCCCCGGATTTCGCCGCCGCCCTGCGCTGGGCCCGCCCGGCGGCCGAGGCCGGCGCGGCCGAGGGCCAGGCGCTCTACGGCTACATCCTCAACGCCGGCCCGGAGGAACTGCGCGATCCCGAAGCCGCCCTGGTCTGGCTGCGCCGCGCCGCCGCCGGCGGCTCCGCCCAGGGCAAGCTCGGGCTCGGGGTCGCGGTCATCGCGCGCCCCGAAAGCAGCGCCGAGGAAAAGCGCGAGGCCGCCCTGCTGCTCGGCGAGGCCGCCGAGGCGGGCTTGCCGATGGCCCAGTATCTCATGGGCATCGCCCTCGAATCGGGGATCGGCGTGGCGGCGGACGCGACCGCGGCGGCGGCCTTCTTCCGCGACGCCGCCGAGAAGGGCGTGCGCTCGGCGCAGGCCAAGCTCGGCCACGCGCTGGTCGACGGGCGCGGCGTGAAGAAGGACACGCTCGAGGGCGAATCCTGGCTCCGCCGCGCGGCGCTGGCCGGCGACCCCGAGGCCGCCGCCCTGATCGGCGATCTCTACGCCAAGGGCGGCCCGCTGCCGCCCAACTATGCCGAGGCGGCGATGTGGTTCCGCCGCGCCGCCGACGCCGGCCACGCCGCCGCCGCCCGGGCGCTGGCCCTGCTCTATCTCACCGGCGCCGGGGTCGGGCGGGACGCGGAGGAAGCCGCCCACTGGTTCCGCCGCGCCGCCGAGCGGGGCGACGCCGCCGCGCGGTCCGATCTCGCCAACCTCGTGCTCACCGGCCAGGCCGGGGCGGAGGACGCCAAACGCACCCGCGAATGGTTCGAGACCGCGGCCGCCCAGGGCGATCTCGTCGCCGCCTTCAACTACGGCGTCTGCCTCGCCGAAGGCGTGGGCATCCCGCGCGACGACGCCCAGGCCGCCTTCTGGCTGCGCCGCGCCGCCGAGGGGCTGGTCAACGCCCAGTTCTGGTACGGGCGGATGCTGGCCGAGGGCCGCGGCGTCGCCGCCGACCTCGCCGCCGGCCGCGCCTGGATCGCCCGCGCGGCCGCCGCCGGCATGGTCGATGCCCAGGTCACCCTGGCCGAGATGCTGGTCAACGGCCGCGGCGGCCCGCGTGACCACGCCCAGGCGCTCGCGCTCTTCGAGGCGGCGGCGAGAACCGGGCACGTGGGTGCGATGTTCGCCGCCGGCGCGCTCCACGGCGGCGGCCACGACGTGCCGACCGACCGCGCCACCGCGCTGCGCTGGTTCACCGCCGCCGCCGAACGCGGCCACCCCCACGCCCAGCTGATGCTCGGCCGCTACCTGCGCAAGGGGCTCGCCGGCGCGCCCGACCCGGCCGCCGCCCGCTCCTGGCTCGAGAAGGCGCTCGCCGGCGGGGTGGCGGAAGCCAGCCTAGACCTCGGCCAGATCGCAGCACCCGCCCCACCGCCGCCCGCGCCGGACCGGCAGATGGCCGGGGATTGACCGCGGCGGACGAACCGGGCGCCATCGACGCATCGGCGATCGACGCACTGGCGATCGACGCATTGGCGATCGACGCATTGGCGATCGACGCATTGGCGCGCGCCCGCGCCGCCGAGGCCGCGGGCGCGCCCGGGGAGGCGCGGCGCTGGTACCGGCGTGTACTGCGCCTCAAGCCCGCCGACCCCGCCGCCACCCTCGCCTGGGGGCTGTTCCTGCTGCGCCGGGGCGAGGCCGCGGCGGAGCCGGTCTTCGCCGACCTCGTTCGCGCCACCGACCAGCGCCCGGCCTGGCTCGGTCTCGCCGGGGCGCGGCTGCTCGGCGGTGACCGCGCCGGGGCGGCGAGGACGCTCGCCCGCCTGCTCGCCCGCTTCCCCTTCTCCGGCGAGCCGGACGAGGCCCGCGCCGCCACCGCCATCGCCCGCGCCGCCGGGGCGCCGGGCTGGTGCGGCGTCGACGCCGCCGGGCGGATCCTGCTGCGCCCCGCCGGCCCGGCCGAACTCCTCTGCGACGGGCGCGCGGTTCCGCCCGGGCGCGCGCTCTGGCGCGGGCGGACGCTCACCGCGCGCCGCGGCGGGCGCGACCTGCTCGGCAGCCCGCTCGACCTCG
>DAHWFB010000060.1 GCA_027326105.1 Acetobacteraceae bacterium | reverse complement strand
AGTTCATCGAGGCCAACTGGTTCCTCCCGCCGATCACTGCGCGTAGCCGGGACAATCTCCCCAACCCGGTGACCAACACCACCAACGCCTACGCCCCCACCAACGGCCCGGCGATCAGCGACCTGATGCCGATGTTCCACTTCCCGACGCCGTAAACGCTGCCTGCCCCCGCGCGCTTCGGCGCGCGGGGGATCGCTTCCGGCGGGAGGCGGGAGGTTTCACCGAAGCGTCATCCCGCCCCGCGGCGCCCTCGCCTAGAGCAGCGCACCATGAACCCTTCCGACGATTCCGCCCGCCGTCACCAACGCGGCTTCACGCTGCTCGAACTGCTCGTCGTCATCGTCATCATCGGGCTCCTGATCGGGCTCGTCGCCCCGGCGGTGCTCAATGTGCTCGGCAACGCCAAGAAGTCGATCGCGCACCAGCAGATCGCCCGCATCGGCGCCGTGCTCGATCTCTACAAGCTCGACGTCGGCTCCTACCCCGACAGCGCCGAGGGCCTCGCCGCGTTGCTCCGCCGCCCGCCCGGCGTGCGCGGCTGGAGCGGCCCCTATCTCAAATCCCCGCATCTGCCGCGCGATCCCTGGAACCGTCCGTTCCTCTACCGCGCCCCGTCGCAGCGCCCGCGCCTCGCCTACGATCTCTGCTCGCGTGGTCCCTCGGGGCGGGCGGGGGAACCTGGCGGGCGGGGGCTGATCTGCAACCGATGAGCCTGGCCGGAGCGGGTGATCTTCTGGAACGACTCGCCGCCGAGGTCCTCGCCCGCAACCTCTGCGACGAGCGCGGCCTGGCCCGCGCGCGGCGGTTCGCCGTCGAGGAAGGGGAGCGGCTGGATGCCACGCTGGTCCGTCTTGGTCTGGTCTCCGAGCGGGGCTTGGCAGAGGCGATGGCGGGGCTTCTGGCCCTGCCCTTGGCCGCGCGCTATCCTGAGGTTCCGGTGCTGCCCGAACAGCTGCGCCCGGCTTTCTTGCGCGAGGCGCGCGCGCTTCCCCTCGCAGCGGATGCGGCGAGCCTGACCCTGGCGCTGGCCGACCCGCTCGACCCCTTCGCCCCGGCGGCCGCGGCCGCAGCCACCGGGCGGGCGGTGCGGGTGGCGGTCGCGGTTCCGGCCGAACTGGAGGCCGCCACCGCCCGGCTCTACCCGCCGAGCGAGCCCGAGACGGCGCCAGCCGAGAGCGGGCCGGCCGAGGAGGACGCGGAACGGTTGCGCGACCGTGCTGCCGAGGCACCGGTGATCCGCCTGGTCAACCAGATCCTTTCCCGGGCCGTCGAGAGCGGCGCCTCCGACGTCCATCTTGAACCCACCGCCCACGGGCTGCGCCTGCGCCATCGCCGCGACGGGGTGCTCGAGGACGCGGAATCCCCGCCCGCGGCCCTCGCGCCCGCCATCCTCTCGCGGCTGAAGATCATGGCCCGGCTCGACATCGCGGAGCGCCGCCTGCCCCAGGATGGGCGCATCCGGCTGGTGGTGCGCGGGCGGGAGATCGACTTCCGCCTCGCCACCCTCCCCGCGCTGCACGGCGAATGCGCCGTCCTGCGCGTGCTCGACCGCGACGCCATCGCCTTCGATCTCGAGGCTCTCGGCCTTTCGCCAGCGGTGGTTGCCGGCCTCGGCACCGCCCTCGCCCAGCCCAACGGCATCGTGCTGGTGACCGGCCCCACCGGTTCGGGCAAGACCACCACCCTGTACAGCGCGCTCGCCGGGCTCGATGCCGCGGCGCGCAAGATCCTCACCCTCGAAGACCCGATCGAGTATCAGCGCGAGGCCATCGTCCAGATCCAGATCCGCCCGCAGATCGGGCTCGGCTTCGCGCCCCTCCTGCGCGCCCTGCTGCGCCAGGACCCCGACGTCATCCTGGTCGGCGAGATCCGCGATCTCGAGACCGCCGAGGTCGCGGCGCAGGCGGCGCTCACCGGTCATCTCGTGCTCTCCACCCTGCACACCAACACGGCGGCGGCGAGCCTGACCCGCCTGCGCGACATGGGGCTCGCCGACTATCTCCTCGCCGCCGTGCTGCGCGGGGTCCTCGCCCAGCGCCTCATCCGCCGCCTCTGTCCGGCGTGCCGCGCTCCGGAACCCGACCCGGCCGCCCTGCTCGCGGCCTTCGCCCCCGACCATCCGCCGCTTCCCGGTGCGCGCCTGTGGCGACCCTGCGGTTGCCCCGCCTGCCGCGGCGCGGGCTACCGCGGGCGGCTCGCCATCGCCGAGTTCCTCGCTCCCGACGCCGCTCTCTCCCACGCCATCCTCACGGGCGCGGCGGAGAGTGCAATCGCCGCCGCCGCCCGTGCCGCCGGCATGGTGCCGCTGCGCGAGGCGGGCATCGCCGCCGCGCTGGCGGGAGAGACCACGCTCGCCGAGGTGGGGCGCAGCCTGCGCGCGGAGGGTTGAGGTGGCCGCGTTCCGCTACCGTGCCATCGATGCCGCCGGCCGCCCGCTGGCGGGAGTGATGGCGGCGGCGAGCCGCGAGGAAGTGCTCACGCGCCTGCGCGAGGCGGGATCGTTGCCCGTCGATGCCACCCCGGCGCGGCGCTGGACCGGCTTTGCCGCGCTGCTGCACGCCGATCTGGCCGGCCCGGCCCGCCTTGGCGCCGGCGAGCGGGCGGAGTTCACCCGCGAACTCGCGACGCTGCTCGCCGCCGGCGGCGATCTCGACCGTGCCCTGCGCTTCCTGGTCGAAACCGCGCCGGGCCGCAATACCCGGGCGGTCTTCGAGCGCCTGCGCGAGCGGGTGCGCGGCGGCGCCGCGCTGGCCGATGCGCTCGTTGCCGAACCGGCGAGTTTTCCCGAACTCTACGTCGGCCTGGTGCGCGCGGGCGAAGCAGGGGCGGCACTCGCGCCGACGCTCGAGCGGCTCGCGCAACTGCTCGAACGCCAGCGCAGCCTTGCAGCCACCGTCCAGTCGGCGCTGATCTACCCGGCGCTGCTCCTGCTCACCGCGATCGGCTCCATCGCCTTCCTGCTCACCGGCGTACTGCCCCGCTTCGTGCCGCTGTTCGCCCAGAGCGGCGTGCCGCTGCCCGCCCCCACGCGGGTGCTGATGGCCGTCGGCGCCGCGGTCTCCGCCTGGGGGCCGCTCGCGCTCGCGATTCTTCTCGCGCTCTTCCTCGCCACCCGGGTGGCGCTGCGCCGCCCCGGCCCGCGCCTGGTCGCGGACCGGCTGGTCCTGCGGTTGCCGCTCGCCGGGGCGCTGCTGCGCGAGGCGCTGGCCGCCCGCTTCACCCGTGCGCTGGGGACGCTGCTGGTCAACGGGGTGCCGCTGGTCGCCGCACTCAGCGTGGTGGAAGGCGCGCTCGGCAACCGCGCTGCGGCGGCGGCACTGCGGCTTGCCACCCGCGCGGCGAAGGATGGAGCGGGTCTCGCCCGCCCGCTCGCCGCTGCCCGCCTCTTTCCCGCCCGCACCGTGCATCTGCTGCGGCTCGGCGAGGAGACCGCCCAACTCGGCCCGCTCGCCCTGCGCGCCGCCGACATCCATGAGGAGCGCACCCGGCTCGGCGTGCAGCGGATGGTCGCGCTGCTGGTGCCCGCCGTCACCATCGTCATGGGGGCGGCGGTGGCCGGCATCGTCGCCGCCCTCCTGCTCGCCATGCTCCGCCTCAATGACCTCGCGCACTGATCGCCGGATGGCGGGCTTCACCCTGCTCGAACTCCTCGTCGTCCTGGTCCTCATGGGGCTGATGCTCGCCCTGGCGCTGAGCGCCGGGCCGCCGCGCAGCCCCGCCCTGGTGCTGCGCGCCGCCACCGATGAACTCGCCACCGCCCTCGCCCGCGCTCGGGCGGAGGCCATCACCACCGACCGGCCGGCGTCGTTCCTTCTGCGCCTGTCCCCGCCCGCCTGGCGGGTGGGTGCCGGCCGTCTCCATCCGCTGCCGCCCGCCCTCGCCTTGCGGCTGACCACTGCCGCTGGCGCGCCGAGCCGCCGGGGAACCGCCGGCATCGTCTTCGCCGCGGACGGCAGCGCCACCGGCGGCAGTCTCCGCCTCGCCCTCGCCGGCCAGCGCGCCCGCCTCACGGTGGACTGGCTCACCGGCGGGATCCGCATCCACAGACTCCGTATCCACAATGGCCGCTAGACCGTGCCGCCGCGCGCTGGCCG
>DAHWFB010000056.1 GCA_027326105.1 Acetobacteraceae bacterium | reverse complement strand
CATGAAGCGATTCCTCCGCCGCTATCTCCTCGGCCTTCTCGCCGTGCTGTTCGTGGCCGTGCTCGCGGCGGGGTTTGCCCTCTGGCGCACGCTGCCGCCGGCCAACGCCACCTATCGTATTCCTGGCCTCACCGCTCCGGTCACCGTCCGGCTCGACCGCCACGGTATCCCCTTCATCCGCGCCGCCAACGCAGCGGACGCTGCCGCAGCGCTCGGCTTCCTCCACGCCCGCGCACGGCTGTTCCAGATGCTGCTGCTGCGCCGGCTGATCACCGGGCGGCTGGCCGCCCTCATCGGCCCGGCCGGCCTGCCGTCGGACCGGGTCCTGCGCACCCTCGGCCTCGCCCGCCACGCGCGCGAAACGCTCGCCCACCTCGCCCCGCGCACCCGTGCCCTGCTCGAAGCCTACGCCCGTGGGGTCAACGCCTGGATCGCGGCCCGCGGCCGTTTCGCCTCCCTACCCTCGCTCTGGTTCGGCCGCCCGCGCCCCTGGGAGCCGGTCGACTCCCTCTATTGGGGCGAATGGATGGCCTTCGATCTCGCCACCAACTGGCGCACCGAACTCCAGCGCTACGCGCTCTCCGCCCATCTGCCGCTCAAGAAGATCGATCAGCTCTGGCCCGCCCACCACGAGGCCGGCGATCCTGCGGCGCGCCCTGCCAACCGGCACGAGGCCGCCGCCGCCCAGCGCCTGCTCGCCGCCCTGCCGCATTTTCCCGCGCCGTTCACCTTGCCATCCGAGGCCTCCAACGCCTGGGCCGTGGCCGCCGCCCGCTCCGCCACCGGCGCGCCGCTGCTCGCGGGCGATCCGCACCTCGGCTTCGGTTTCCCCTCGCTCTGGTATCTCGCGCGGATCGAAACCCCGCATGAGACGCTGGCCGGCGCCACCGCCCCCGGCGTTCCCTTCCTCGTCCTCGGCCGCAACCGCCACCTCGCCTGGAGCTTCACGGATACCGAGGCGGACACGCAGGATCTCTTCCTCGAAACCGTGCTGCCCGACGGGGAGTACCTCACCCCCTCGGGTCCGCGCCCGTTCGCGGTTCGCCACGAGATCGTCCGCGTGCGCGGCGCCCGCCCGCTCGCGCTCACCATCCGCAAAAGCCGCCACGGCCCGGTCATCGCGCTCTTCGATCACGGGCGGAAGGCGCTGGCGCTGGCGCTGGCCTCGCTCGCCCCGGGCGATACGACCGCAACCGGGCTGCTCGCGCTCAACCGTGCCCGCACCATGGCCGCGGTCGAACGCGCCGCACCGCTGATCTCGGCCCCGGTGCTCAACCTGCTCGCCGCCTCGCGCCACCACATCGGCCTCTTCGTCACCGGCCGGGTGCCGATCCGCAGGAGCGGCGACGGCTCCTTTCCCGCCCCCGGCGCTTCCGGTGCGGCCGACTGGATCGGCTTCGCCAGCGGCGCCGCCCTGCCGCACTACCTCGATCCCGCCACGGGCCTGCTGGTCAACGCCAACAATCGCGTCGCGCCGGCGGATTTTCCGGTATTCCTGGGCCGCGACTGGCCCGGCGCCTGGCGCGCCCGCCGCATCCGCGCCCTGCTCGGCCGTGTCCCCCGCCAGAGCCTGGCGACGATGCTCGCCATCCAGCACGACACGGTGAGCCTCTTCGCCCGCCGCATCCTGCCCGCACTGCGCGCGGTGGTGGTCGCGCCCGGCTTGCCCGCCCGCGCCCGGGGGCTGCTCGCCGGCTGGAACGGCAAGATGGACCGCCGTCTGCCGCAACCGCTGATCTTCAATGCCTGGCTGCGCCGCTTCCGCCATCTCGTGCTCGCCGCCAACCACGTCCCGCTGGCGGACGCCGGCCCGGCGCGCAACGATTTCACCCTGTTCCTGCTCACCCCCGCCGGCGGCCGCTCCTGGTGTGGCGGGGACTGTCACCCTCTGCTCGCCCGCGCGCTCGCACAATCTGCCGCAGCGCTCGCCCGCCGCTACGGGCCCGATCCCGCCCGCTGGCGCTGGGGCCGCGCCCACGCCGCGGTGTTCGCCGACCCGCTGCTCTCCCGCCTGCCGCTCGCCGGCGGCCTCGCCCGCTTCGCCATCGCGGTCTCCGGCGATGACACCACCATCGACCGCGCCTCGCCCGCGGCCCCCGGCTTCACCGCCGTCCACGGCCCGGAATATCGCGGCGTCTACGACCTCGCCCACCCCGGCCGCAGCCGCTTCATCGTGGCTCCCGGCCAGTCCGGCAACCCGCTCTCGGCGCACGCCGCGGACCTGCTCCGCCGCTGGCGCGCGGGCGGTTCGCTGGCGCTCGGGGCGGCGCCGAAGCATCTGGCGGGAGTGCTCCGGCTTCTGCCATGATGGGGAGAGAGCGATCCCGATGACCTACAAATCCCCCCGCCGCCCGCACTTCTTCTATACCACCGCCCCGCTGCCCTGCCCTTATCTCGCGGGCCGGACCGAGCGGAAGGTGGTCACCGAACTCACCGGCCCGGATGCCGAGGCGCTGCACGACCGTCTCTCCCGCGCCGGCTTCCGCCGCTCCCACAACATCGCCTACGCTCCGGTCTGCCCGGGCTGCCAGGCCTGTGTGCCCATCCGCATCCCGGTCGCCCGCTTCGCCCCGGACCGTGCGCTGCGCCGCATCGCCCGCCACAACGCGACGGTGGAAGGCTTCGAGGTGCCCCCGCGCGCCACTACCGAGCAGTTCGCCCTCTTCCAGCGCTACCAGCAGGCCCGCCACGGCGAGGGCGACATGGCGGCGATGAGTTTCTACGACTATCGTTCGATGGTCGAGGACACGCCGATCGAGACGTTCATGGTCGAGTTCCGTGATCCATTCGACCAGCTTCTCGGCGCCTGCCTCACCGACCGTCTGGGTGACGGTCTGTCCGGCGTCTACAGCTTCTTCGAGCCCGCCGAGGAGCGCCGCTCGCTCGGCACCTTCGCCATCCTGTGGATGATCGAGCGCGCCCGCGCCCTCGGCCTGCCCCACGTCTATCTCGGCTACTGGGTCGCGGAAAGCCGCAAGATGGCCTACAAATCCCGCTTCCGCCCCGCTGAAATCCTGATCGCCGGCGCCTGGCGCGAAATCGGCGCCCCCGACCTCGAAGCCGCCGCCAGCCCGGCCGCGGGTTGATCCGGGCGCGCCCGGGTCGCGGGCGAAATGTCATCGAACCGCAACGCAACCGCCATGGCCACTGTCACGGCCGCCTCCTATACGCGCCGCAGGTTCCGCCGGCCCCGCTCGGCCGGCTTCCGCCTGTCACAGGAGAGACGCACGATGACAATCCGCCTTACCCGGGCCCGCTTTCTCGCCGCCGCAGGTCTCGCCACCGCAGGTCTGGCCGCCGCAGGTCTGGCCGCCGCGACGCTGGCGCTGCCCGCCGCCGCCCGCGCCGCCGCCCCGGTCAGCCTGCTGGAGACCGGCTCGACCCTGCTCTATCCGCTGTTCAACATCTGGGTGCCCGCCTACACCAAGGCCAACCCGGGCGTGCGCATCAGCACCCAGGGCACCGGCAGCGGCACCGGCATCGCGCAGGCGATCTCCGGCGTCGCCCAGATCGGCGCCTCGGACGCCTACATGGCCAACGCCCAGATCAAGCAGAACCCGAACATCCTGAACATCCCGCTCGCCATTTCGGCGCAGACCGTCAACTACAACGTCCCCGGGCTCAACCAGACCCACCTCAAGCTCAGCGGTCCGGTGCTCGCCGGCATCTATTCGGGCAAGATCCGCTTCTGGGATGACGCGGCGCTGAAGGCGCTCAACCCCGGCGTCGCCCTGCCGCACCACGTCATCATCCCGGTCCACCGGACCGATGGCAGCGGCGACACCTTCATCTTCAGCCAGTACCTCGCCTTCTCCACCCCGTCCTGGATGAAGACCGTGGCCTACGGCACCACCATCTCCTGGCCGGCGGTGCCCGGCGGGCTCGGCGCGGAGGGCAACCCCGGCATGGTCCAGGGCGCCCAGCAGAACCCCTACTCCATCGCCTACATCGGGGTGAGCTTCCACGCCCAGATCGCCAAGGCCGGCCTCGGCACCGCGCTGATCGAGAACAAGGCGGGCAAGTTCCTGCTGCCGAGTGCTGCGACCATCGGCGCCGCCGCCGCCGCCATCGGCCCCAAGACTCCGAAAGACGAGCGCATCAGCCTGGTCTTCGCGCCCGGTCCATCCTCCTACCCGATCATCAACTACGAATACGCGATCGTGAACAAGAAGCAGGCGAGCCCCGCCACCGCCGCCGCCCTCAAGAAGTTCCTGCTGTGGTGCATCACCGCCGGCAATGCTCCGAGCTTCCTCGACCAGGTCCGTTTCATCGCGCTTCCCGCGCCGATCGTGGCCTTGAGCAAGACTCAGATCGACAAGATCCAGTAGACTCGAGCTTTGGCCCCTCCGCGTCGCGGAGGGGCCTCGCCCCTGGCCGGGAGCCACCACGGACCGCATGCCTCGCACCAGCCCCTTCCGACTCGTCCTCCTCGGCCTCACGCTGCTGATCCCGGCCTCGCTGTTCGCGGTGGTGATCTTCCTCGGCCTCTATTCCTGGCCGGCGATCCGCTTCAACGGCCTTTCCTTCCTCACCACCGTGCCCTGGAGCCTGGGCAATCTCTACGTCGATCCGGTGCGGCAGGGGGGTGTGCTGGCGCCGATCGGGGCGAGCTACGGCATCCTCGTCTTCATCGCCGGCACGCTGCTGAGTTCCTTCCTGGCGCTCCTGATCGCGGTGCCGGTCAGCCTCGGGGTCGCGATGTTCCTCGCCGAAGGCGTCCCCGCCCGGCTGCGCCCGGTGCTCTCGCTCGTCGTCGAAATGCTGGCGATGGTGCCCTCGGTGGTCTACGGGCTGTGGGGCGTCGTGGTGCTGGTGCCGGTCGTCGCCCATGTGCTCAACCCGGCGCTCGCCGCCGTGCTCGGCTTCCTGCCCTTCTTCGCCGCCGGCTCGGGCAGCGGCTACGGGCTGCTCGCCTGTTCGCTGGTGCTCGCGCTCATGGTCGTCCCGATCATCGCAACCACCGTCTACGACGCGCTGACCAGGGTTCCCGCCGAAACCCGGGAGGCCGCCTACGCGCTTGGCCTGACCCGTTTCGAGGTGGTGCGCCGCGCGATGCTGCCGATGGTCCGCGCTTCGGTGATCGGCGCCGTCATCCTCGGTCTCGGCCGTGCGCTCGGCGAGACCATGGCGGTGCTGATGGTCTCCGGCGGCGCGCTCAACTACCTCCCCACCTCGCTTTCCAGCCCGATCAGCACGATGGCCTCCTTCATCGTGTCCCAGCTCGATTCCGCCGAACAGGACCCGACCGGGATGGCGGTGCGTTCGCTGGCCGAGATCGCGCTGGTGCTGTTCGTCATCACCGTCGTCGTCAATATCGCCGCGCGGCTGATGGTGCGGGGGTTCCATGTCGCCCGCGGCTGAGGCGCTGGCCGTCGCGCCGGGCCGGGCCGGCGGGAGTGCCGCCCGCATCCGGCTGCGGCGGCTCGCCAATGTTTCCGGCTGGGTCGGCTGCGGCCTGTTCTTCGCGCTCGTAGCACTGCCGCTGTTCGATCTGCTGGCGCTGATCGCGGTGCGCGGCTTCGGTGCCTTTCGTGCCAGCCTCTTCACCACCGTGACCAACGGCATCTCGGGCGGATTGCTGAACGCCATCACCGGCACGCTCGTGCTGTCCGGCGGCGCGCTGCTGTTCGGCGTGCCGGTGGGCGTCGGTGGGGGGATCTATCTCGCGGAATTCGGCCGCGGCCGGTTCGCCGATCTGGTGCGCTTCCTCGCCGACGTGCTCACCGGCATCCCCTCGATCGTGCTCGGCTATTTCTCCTACATCACCATGGTGATCGGGTTGGGGTGGCAATTCTCGGTGCTCGCCGGCGCGATCACGGTCGCGATCATCATCGTCCCCTATATCGCCCGCATCAGCGAACTCGCGCTACGCCAGGTGCCCCAGACCCTGCGCGAGGCGGCCTACGCGATCGGCGCGCCGGAACACACGGTGGTATTGCGCATCGTCTTTCCCGTCGCCTGGCCCGGCATCCTCACCGGCATTCTGCTCGGGCTCGCGATTTCGGTCGGCGAAACCGCGCCGCTGATCTACACCGCCGGCTGGTCGAACTATCTCTGGAACGGCCGGCTCACCCATGAGCCGGTGGGCTATCTCACCTACGTGGTGTGGAGCTTCATCAACCAGCCCTTCGCCTCCGCCCATGCGCTCGCCTTCGCCGCGGCCCTCCTGGTCATCCTCGCGGTGCTCGCGATCAACATCGCCTCCCGCCTCGCCCTGCGCCGGCGCGCGGGAGGGACGTGACCCTCACGCCGCGGCGGCGAGCTTGCCCGCAACCAGTTCGGAGACGTAGCCGAACACCGCCCCGACGACGAGCCCGAGTCCGACGCTGATCGCCGGGTTGGCGAGCCCGCCTCCGGTCAACCCGGCCTGCGAGAGATGCCCGGCTAGCAGCGTATAGGCGACCACCGAGGCGAAGCCATAGACCCCTGTCGGAATGACCGAGAACGCCGGCACCCGCGCCGCCGCCACCAGCACGGCGACGAACACGCCGACCACGATCGCCGCCCACAGCGGCACGCCAAGCGTCCCCCCGAGCGGGACGGCGACGATGACGAAGAGGGTAATCCACCCCACCACCATCCCGAATAGGCTGCCGGTGACGGTGTTGCGCAGCCCGGCGAATTTGCCCCCGCAGTGGTAGAAGGAGCCCCAGGCGATGAAGGCGGCCCAGATCTGGATCTGGCCGCCGAGCGGACCGAGGACGAGATAGACTGCGACGGCGGCAAGCACGCCGATCGACACGGTCAACGCATTGAGCATAGTCATATTTGACCTTTCCACCCTCGCACGGAGGGTGTGCTGACGTTGCCCCCGGTTGGGAACGTGCGTCGTCGTGAGCCGGCGTATCGTTCCAATTTCGCAAGCTGCGTCGCAGGCGCAAGAAAGTCAATCGGCATGTCGGATGTGCGAAAGGATTCCGTCTCTCGCCGCTCGCGCGCGTGCCGGTGGCGCGAGCGGACCGGGGCCGGGCCCGGGCGCGTCGGCAAGACCGGCGATGCCGAGCGGGCGGTCACAATCGGGTCCCGATTGCACCCGCGGCATCACCCGCCGGAGGCGCGCCTCCAGGATGGCGAAATGGCCGCGTACGCAGGCTCGCTGGTCTTCGGCGCCGCGGTTCGGGCCGGCAACGGCGCCGAAGCGTGCAAAAATAATTGCTAATACAAAACAAATTCCCGGCGGGGTGGGAAGGCCGGCGAACCGGCCTCCCGCTCAGTCGCCGGCACCCGGGCGCGCCACCAGTCGGCCGCGGGCGGGCGCCGGGCGCGCCGCCGGCAGGGGCTTGCGCGCCGGCAGCGCTGCCATCACCGAAACCGTGACCGCCGCGAGATAGGGCACCGACTGGACGAACAGCATCACCACCCAGAGCCGCGCCTCCAGCGTGGCGAAATGATGCACCAGTCCCACCGCGAGCGCCGCCCCCCAGGTCAGGATCAGGATGGCCAACTCCTCGCGTGCCATCACCAGCCCCTGCACCAGCGCCGGCGCGTTCTCCATCTTGGGCGTGCGCAGGAAGGGCGCGCGGCGGGTGAGCAGACCCTTCCACACCGCCTTGCCGATGGTATGCGACAGTGCCAGCCCGGCCAGCGCCGCGCCGAAACGGTCACCCGCCCCGCACGGCACCCGGGCCCGGTAGAGCGCCAGGATCTGGCCGATCTTGAACGCGAACAGGCCGAGCGAGGGCAGCATGAAGAGCACGATGGGGAACTCATAGCTCTTGGGCGCGAGCGCGAGACCAGCCGACCACACCAGCCCCATGGCGAGGAACAACAACCCCAGGGCGTCGCCCACCCAGGGCAGCCAGCCGGTGAGGAAGTGCCAGCGCTGGCCGGGGGTCAGCTCGCGCGAGAAGGGGGAAAGCAGCGCCCGCCAGTGGCCGCGGCAGATCTGCATCGCCCCATAGGCCCAGCGGTGGCGCTGCTTGCGGAAGGCGGTGAAATCGTCCGGCATCACCCCGCGCCCGAAGCTGCGGGGCGAATAGACCGCCTCCCAGCCGCGGCGGAACAGCCGCAGCCCGAGTTCGGCATCCTCGGTGATGGTCCACTCCGCCCAGCCCCCCGCCTCCTCGATCGCGCGGCGGCGGATCAGCGTCATGGTGCCGTGCTGGATGATGGCGTTGCGCTGGTTGCGGTTGACCATGCCGAGGTGGAAGAAGCCGGCATATTCCCAGAACATCAGCCGCTTGAAGAGCGATCCGTCGTTGTCGCGATAATCCTGCGGAGACTGGGTGAAGCCCACCCGCGGGTCGGCGAAGGCGGGCACCATGCGGCGCAGCCAGTCGCGCTCGACGACATAGTCGCTATCCAGCACGCCCACCACCTCGGCATCCGCCGCTGTCTCGCGCAGGGCGAAATTGAGCGCGCCGGCTTTGAAGCCGGGATATTTGCCGAGATGGAAGAAGCGGAACTTCGGCCCCAGCAGGGCGCAATACTCCGCCACCGGCTCCCACACCGAAGGGTCCATGGTGTTGTTGTCCACCACCAGCACCTCGTAGTCGGGATAGTCGAGTGCCGCCAGCGCCGAGAGTGTCTCGCGCACCATCTCCGGCGGCTCGTTGCAGATCGGCAGATGGAGCGAAACCTTGGGCAGCTTCGCCCCCGCCGGCGCAGGTTGGGGCAGGTAGATGCGCCGGGGGCGGGCGAACAGCGTCTCGGCGAGCTCGAAACTGTCGGCGAGCAGCGCCACCAGCAGGATCGCCTGGCCGAGCGCGAGCGTGGTCCAGATCGCACCGGCGGAAAGCGACAAATAGGTCTCGCTCATCGTCAGCAGCACCGCGGCCAGGGTGCCGACGAAGCTCTGCGCCAGCACCGCCAGCATCAGCTTGCCCGGCACCCGCACGTCGGGGCGGCGCGAGAGCAGCAGCAGCGACAGGAGCGCGGCGGCGGCGATCGAGCCGGCAGCCCAGAGCGGCCAGGAGGGCGAATTCTCTACCGGCCCGCGCAGCGGCCATTTCTGCTGGCGGTCGAGGGTGAACATGCCCCAGTATCCGGCCGCGCGACCTTCGAAGCTGGTCTTCCAGGGCTGGTCGAACGCCTCCATGACGAAATAGTCGAGATGATCGCGGGCGGCCACATTGAAGAACGCGCGCAGGAAGGCAGCCTGGTTCACCCGGCTCGCCCTCGCCGCGCCGATGTTGATGCCGTCTGACGGCCAGCCGACCTCACCGATGACGATCCGCTTGCCCGGAAACGCCGCCTGCACTTCGGCGAGCTTCTGCATGGTGAAGGCGAGCGCGTCCTTTTCCGGCACCCCTTCCCAGTAGGGCAGCAGATGGACGGTGATGAAATCGACGGCGTTGGCGAGCTCCGGGTGGTGCAGCCAGACATGCCAGGGCTCAGCGGTGGAAACCGGCACGTGCACCGCCTTCTTCACCTGATCGATGAAGGCCACCAGTTGCGGCACGGTGAGGTCCCGGCGCAGGATGGTCTCGTTGCCGACCATCACCTGGTTGACGTTGGGGCTTTGGTCGGTGATGCGGATCAACCGGGCGATCTCGGCCGCGTTGGCCCGCGGGTGGCGGTCGAGCCAGGCGCCGAGGGTGATCTTGAGCGGCAGGCCGCGGGCGAGGCGGGGGATGTCGCCGAGCACGTTCTGCACTGTGTAGGTGCGGATCTGGTGGGTGTAGCGGGCGGCGAGCGCCAGATCGGCGCGGATCTGGGCGGGTTTGGGATAGAGGTTGGTCTGCGGGCTCTGCCCGGCGCGGAAGGGCGAGAAGGCGAAGCCGCCGATCTCCCCCTGATAGGCGGGCAGCGCCGCCGGCCGGTTCAGCGCCGCCCAGACCATCAGCGCGCCGAGTGCCGCGATCGCCACCGCGAACAGGCTCGAGGCGGAGAACAGCCTGACCACAAACCGCCGCGGCAGCGCCCCGGAAGCCGGGTGGGGAGCCGGGCGGGGAGCCGCATGGGGTGCAGGGTCCATCATCATCGTCTCGACGCCTCGCCTTCGGCCTGGGACCATTCCCCGCCGCCAACGTCGGTTAGACTGTTGCAGTGCGGCAATGCCTCGGCCGGTTTATGGCGCTTTCTGGGCAGTTCCGGCCGCTGTTCGCGTAATGGTTGAGGTCGTCCGCAGAACTCCTATCCTGCGCCGCGAAGGGCCGCGGCGCGGTCGCGGGGAAAACTCCGATGTGGCTTGAAATCCTGTTGATTTTATTTCTTGTCCTGCTCAACGGTCTGTTCGCGATGGGAGAGATGGCGCTGGTCTCCGCGCGCCCCGCGCGGCTCGCGGTGCTCGTGCGCAAAGGGCTCAAAGGTGCGGAAGCGGCGCGCCGCCTCGCCGCCGAGCCACAGCACTTCCTGCCCACCGTGCAACTCGGCGTCACCCTGGTGGGCATCCTCACCGGCGTGGTCGGCGGTGCTCACCTCACCGACAGCATCGCCATCATCCTCGAGCGCGCAGGTCTCGGCCCCGCGCTGGCCGAGAATCTCGCGCTCCTGCTGGTGGTGGTGTTCATCACCTATTTCACTCTCGTTCTCGGCGAACTGGTGCCCAAGCAACTGGCGCTGCGCCGGCCGGAGCGCATCGCCGCCGCCCTCGCTCCCGCCCTCGGCCGGCTCACCCGCGCGAGCACGCCCGTGGTCTGGCTGCTCGGCCGCTCCTCGCGGCTCGTGCTCGCCCTCGCTCGCATCTCCACCGGCCCCCGCCCGGGCATGACGGAGGAGGAACTCAAGGCCTTCCTGCACGAGGGCACCGAGGCCGGGGTGCTCGAATCGGAGGAGCGCGAGATGATCGAGCGCCTCCTGCGCCTGGCCGACCGGCCGGTGCGCGCGATCATGACCCCGCGCACCGAAATCGCCTGGATCGACCGCACCGATCCCCCGCGGGAGATCGCCGCCGCCCTCAAATCCGCTCCCCACTCCCGCTTCGTGGTCAGCGACGGCGCGGTGGACAATGTGGTCGGCATCGTCCAGGCCAAGGACATCCTCGACCGCCTCCTCGACGGCGGCGACCTCTCGCTCACCGCCGCGCTGCGCACCCCCATCATCGTCCCCGACACCGCCTCCGCGCTCGACGTGCTCGAACGGCTCAAGACCGATCCTCTGGGGATCGCCCTCGTGCTCGACGAATACGGCAGCTTCGAGGGCATGGTGACGGCGGCGGACGTGCTCAGCGCCATCGTCGGCGAAGGCGGGGAGCGCACCCGCGCCGACGCCCACGCCACCGCCCCCGACCCCGGCCCCTTTGATCTCGAAGGCGCGATGGCGATCGACGAGCTGAAATCCCGCCTCGCCCTGCCCGAACACCTCCCCGCGGAGGGCAGCTATCACACCCTCGGCGGCCTCCTGCTCGCCCTGCTGCGCCGGGTGCCGCGGGCCGGCGATACCATCGTCTTCGCCGGCTGGCGCTTCGAGGTCACGACGATGGACAACCGCCGTGTCGCCACCGTCCGCGCCGCCCGCGATGCGCCCGCGGCCGACACGGCGGCGATAAAGACATAAACATATGTGCATGAATTTATGAAAGGGCGGATTTGGGTTCCAGCCGCCACCCGGGTAGAGTGGGAGAGGAAAAAGGGGAGGGCAGAATGCCGGCTCTGGCAGGCAAGGTCGCGATCATCACCGGCGCATCCAGCGGCATCGGCCGCGCCATCGCCGAAGCCTTCGCTGCCGAAGGGGCGAAACTCGTCCTCGTCGCCCGCGGACCGGACCGGCTCACCAGCCTCGCCGCGACCCTCCAGGGCGAAGGCACCTCGGTGCTCGCCGTCCCCGCCGACGTATCCGACGAATCCGCCGTGCTCAACGTCTTCAACCGCACCCGTGAGGCCTTCGGGCGGATCGACATCCTGGTCAACAACGCGGGCACCGCCTCGCGGGTCAAGACCGAGGATCTGACACTGGACGCCTGGCGTTCGGTCATCGAGGTCAACCTCACCGCCGCCTTCCTCTGCTCGCGCGAGGCCTTCCGGGCGATGAAGGCGCAAGGGGAGGGCGGGCGCATCCTCAACATCGGCTCGGTCTCCGCCCGCGTGCCGCGGGTGAACTCGGTGCCCTACACCGCCTCCAAGTTCGGGCTCGAAGGGCTGACGCGGGCCTTTGCGCTCGACGGGCGGCCGCACCGCATCTCGGTCGGCATCATCCACCCCGGCAACACCGAAAGCGGCATCTGGGCCGGCAACGAGGCGCAGGGACGCAAGGAGGGGCTGATGCCGGCGGCCGAGGTGGCCCGCGTCGCGCTCGTCGCCGCCACCCTGCCGCCCGAGGTCAGCCTGCTCGAGACCGTGATCCTGCCCTTCTCCATGCCCTTCCTGGGGCGCGGCTGAGGGGCACGGTGGGACCGCTGTTCGCCGCCAAGGACACCGGCGCGCCCTCCGTCTTCCGCCCCGAGAACCTGCTGCGCGAGGCACGGCGGCAGAAGCGCGTCCCCGAGGGGCCGGTGCCCGACATCTGCCTGCTCGATCCGGACGGCGATCTCCTCCGCGCTCTGGCATCCGCCGGGCGCACGCGGCCCTCGCCGGTCTGGGCCTGCTACCACACCACGCTGCACGAGTTCGACCATGCCGGGGTCCGCTACGGCGTGATCGGCTGCGCCGTCGGCGCTGCCTTCGCCGTCCTGCTCGCCGAGCAACTGTTCGCTTCCGGCTGCCGGCTTCTGCTCAGCCTCACCTCGGCCGGACAGATCGAGACCGCGGGCGATCCGCCCTACTTCATCGTCATCGACCGCAGCTTGCGCGACGAAGGCACCAGCTACCACTACCTGCCGCCCGCGGACTTCGCGCCCGCGCCGGCGGCGCTCGCCGGTCTCGCGTTCGGGGCGCTGCGGCGGGCCGGAATGGCGGTCCGCCAGGGCGCGACCTGGACCACCGACGCACCCTTCCGCGAAACCGAAGCCGCGATCGCGCAGGCGCGCGCCGCCGGCGTGCTCGCGGTGGAAATGGAAGCCGCCGCCCTCTACGCTTTTGCCGCCGCCCGCGGATGCGACGTGCTCTGCCTCGCCCACGTCACCAACCGCATGGCCCAGGAAGAAGGGGATTTCGAAAAGGGCGAGGCCAACGGCGCCGCCGAGGCGCTCGCCGTGATCGCCGCGATCACGGCGGCATGGAAGGACATCGAACGGAAGGAAGACAAAAAAAGGGCGGGGCCTGAGGCCCCGCGCCCCCGATCGTTTTGATCGGGCCGGTTCAGCGCCGGTTGGTCTGGCCGAACAGCTGCAGCAGCATCATGAAGAGGTTGATGAAGTTGAGGTAGAGCGCGAGCGCGTCATAGACGCTGCGCATCGCCGCCGCCTCCGCCCCGAAGCGCGAGCCGAACTGGACATAGTCGGCCTTGATGCGCTGGGTGTCATAGGCGGTGAGCCCGGTGAACACCAGCACGCCGATCACGCTGATCGCGAACTGCATCCCGCTCGACTGGACGAACATGTTGACCACGCTCGCGATGATGATGCCGAACAGCCCCATCATCAGGAAGCTGCCGAAGCGGCTCAGATCGGTGCCCGTCGCGTAGCCGTAGAGGCTGGTCGCGGCGAAGGTGCCGGCGGTGATGAAGAAGACCACCCCGATCGAGGTCGCGGTATAGATCAGGAAGATGTTGGTGAGACTCATCCCCATCGCGACACAGAAGGCCCAGTAGAGCGCCTGCGCGGCAGGGCGGGAAAGCTTGTTGACCCCGAAACTCATCACCATGACGAAGACCAGCGGCGCGAAGATCGAGATATACGCGAGCCCGGTCGGCGCCACGCCGCCGGTGGGCAGCGGCCGGTAGAAAAGGTTGATCAGCGAGGTGTGGGCGATCGCCCAGGCCACGATGCCGGTGAGCGCGAGGCCCGACGCCATCCAATTGTAGACCCGCAGCATGTAGGCGCGCAGCCCCTCGTCCAGAACGGCGGCGCTGGTCGCCGCCGAGGTGGCGGCGCGGTAGGGCTGGAAATCATTCGGGTAGGCCATCGTTGGGCGTCCTTTCCGTTCACGGTTCTCCCGCGTCGGCGGGTATTTTGGGCCGATCCCGGCGGCGTTCAAGCAAAATCGGCGTAATGTTCCACGCTCTCGCCCCAGAAGCGGGCAAGCCGCCCGGAAGCGGCGCCGAGCACTTCGCCCTCGCGCATCACCACCTGCCCGCGCAGGATCGTCGCCACCGGCCAGCCGGTGACCGTGGTGCCGGCGAACGGCGACCAGCCGCAGGGAGAGACCAGCCAGCCGGGCTCGATCACCCGCCGCGCGGCGGGATCGACCACGGTGAAATCCGCGTCGTATCCGACCGCGATCCGCCCCTTGGCCGCCAGACCATAGACCCGCGCCGGACCCGCCGCCATCAGATCGGCCAGCCGCGAGAGCGAAAGCCGCCCGGCGGCGACGTGATCGAGCATCACCGGGACGATGGTCTGCACGCCGGTGAGCCCGGCGGCGCACGATGGCCACGGCCGCTCCTTGGCGGCGCGCGGATGGGGGGCGTGGTCGGAACCTACCACGTCCACCCTGCCGTCCGCCACCGCCGCCCAGGCGGCCTCGAGATGGCGGCGCTCGCGCAGGGGCGGGTTCATCACCGCATAGGTGCCGAGCCGCTCGTACGCGTCGGGCGCCCACTGGGTGAGATGGTTGACCAGCACCTCCACCGTCGCGATGTCGCGGTGGCGGGCGGCATAGTCCAGCTCCTCGGCGGTGGAGACGTGCAGGATGTGCGCCGGGCGGCCGGTCTTGCGGGCCAGCGCCAGGATGCGCCGGGTGCCGAGAAAGGCGGTCTCCACGTCGCGCCAGGCGGCGTGGCGGGCCGGCGGATCGCCCTCGGCGAACAGCGCGCGCCGCTCGCGCAGCCGGTATTCGTCCTCGGAATGGTAGGCGACGCGCCGGCGGCCCGAGCGCATCACCCGCTCGAGCGAAAGATCGTCCTCGACCAGGAGATCCCCCGTCGAGGAGCCCGCGAAGACCTTGACCGCGCAGGCGCCGCGGGCGGATTCGAGGGCGCCGAGGGCGGCCACGTTGGTCTTGGTCGCGCCCACATACAGCCCCATGTCGCACCAGGCGGTGGCTTCGGCATGGCGCTGCTTCCAGGCCAGCCGCGCGGCATCGGTGATGGGCGGGGTGGTGTTGGGCATGTCGAAGACGGTGGTGATGCCGCCCCGGATCGCGCCCCGCGTGCCGGTCGCGATGGTCTCGACCGACGCATCCCCGGGGTCGCGGAAATGCACGTGCGCGTCGATCAGACCGGGCAGGACCGCGAGCCCCCGCGCGTCGAAGCGGGCGG
The DNA here is from genome assembly GCA_027326105.1 of Acetobacteraceae bacterium. Lineage (GTDB taxonomy): Bacteria > Pseudomonadota > Alphaproteobacteria > Acetobacterales > Acetobacteraceae > DAHWFB01. The sequence goes on along the minus strand of DAHWFB010000056.1, from coordinate 31,477 downwards.
CGGCCGGCGCCGAGGCGGGCACGCCGAGCGCTGCGATCCGCCCCTCCCGCACGCCGATATCGAGCGCCTCGACCCCCCAGGGCAGCACCACCTGCCCGCCGCCCAGGACCAGATCGAAGGGTTCCGCCATGCCGTTCTCCGTTGCAGCGGTGGCCAGGGCCGTGCTCGCCGCGGTGCCATGCCGGGCACGGAGGGCGGGACACCGCGACCCAGCCTACGCCGCGAGCGGGGCGGGGTGAAGCTGGTCTCGAGGCCCCCTGAAGCGCGGTGCCGGAGTCCGGCCCCGGCGGGCCGTTCCGCCGCGGGTGCCGATGCCGCGCGTGCAGAACCCGTCCGACCGGAGCATCCTTCCGGCCGGCGGATCGCCTTGCCACCGCACGGGTCCACGCGCGCGTCTTTCTGCCGCTGTGCCCGGTTGCGGTTTCGTTCCCGGTTGGGCAAAGTAGGGTCCGGGTGATGCAGCCGCGACTCGCCCGCGCGGCACCAGCCGGCGGCCCGGGCTTGCCGCCGGCAACGACAGCGGTTGACGATTTCCATTCCGAACGGGGTTGCACGATGGAGAAGAACAAGGCGCTCGACGCGGCTCTCGCGCAGATCGAGCGCGCCTTCGGCAAGGGCTCGGTCATGCGCATGGGCCAGCGCAGTGGCGACGAGGCGATCGAGGTCATCTCCTCGGGCTCGCTCGGGCTCGACCTCGCCCTCGGCATCGGCGGCCTGCCGCGCGGGCGGATGATCGAGATCTACGGACCGGAAAGCTCCGGCAAGACGACGCTCGCGCTGCATGCCATCGCCGAGGCGCAGAAGGCCGGCGGCACCTGCGCCTTCATCGACGCCGAGCACGCGCTCGACCCGATCTACGCGCGCAAGCTCGGGGTCGATGTGGACAATCTCCTGATCAGCCAGCCCGACGCCGGCGAGCAGGCGCTCGAGATCGCCGACACGCTGGTGCGCTCCGGGGCAGTCGATGTGCTGGTCATCGACTCGGTCGCCGCCCTGGTGCCCCGCGCCGAACTCGAGGGCGAGATGGGGGACACCCACGTCGGCCTGCACGCGCGGCTGATGAGCCAGGCGCTGCGCAAGCTCACCGGCAGCGTCTCGCGCTCCAAGTGCATGTTGATCTTTCTTAACCAGATCCGGCTCAAGATCGGGGTCATGTTCGGCAACCCCGAAACCACCACCGGCGGCAACGCCCTCAAGTTCTACGCCTCGGTCCGCATGGAGATCCGCAGCATCGCCAAGATCAAGGACCGTGACGAGGCGGTGGGCAACCAGGTGCGCGTGAAGGTGGTGAAGAACAAGCTCGCGCCCCCCTTTCGCCAGGTCGAGTTCGACATCATGTACGGCCATGGCATCAGCAAGGTCGGCGAACTGATCGATCTCGGCGTGAAGGCCGGCATCGTCGAGAAGTCGGGCGCCTGGTTCAGCTTCAACTCCCAGCGGATCGGCCAGGGCCGGGAGAACGCCAAGCAGTTCCTGCGCGAGCATCCCGACCTGGCCGGCGCGATCGAGGCACGGCTGCGCGAGGAATCGGGCGCGGTGCAGCACGCCATGCTCGCCGCCGAGGACGAGGAGGTGGCGGGCTAGCCTCAGCCGCCGATCTGCGATACAGCCGGCGCGGCCCGGTTCCCGCTCGCCGCCCCGGACGCTGCTCGGCGTCCGGCCGTCGCTTCCGCATCGAGAGCCCGGGCGAGCAGGGCGGCAAGGAGCATGCATGGACGCCTGGATGATCGCCGGTCTCTGGATCCTGTGGACCCTCTACTGGTATGTCGCCGCCCGCGACACCAAGCCGGTCCTGCGCAGCGAGGGGCCGTTCGCGCGCCTGCTCCACACCGCCCCCTACCTCGCCGGCTTCGCCCTGCTCGCCGTGCCCGCCCTGGGCTGGGGCTGGCTGTTCCGCCGCGTGCTGCCGGCCAACGACGAAATCCGCCACTTCGCCGTCGCGCTGGTTCTCTGCGGGCTCGGCTTCGCCACCTGGGCCCGGATGCATCTCGCCGGCAACTGGAGCAATCTCGTGGTGCTGCGCCGCGACCATGAGTTCATCACCTCCGGCCCCTACCGCCTCGTCCGCCACCCGATCTACAGCGGCATCCTGCTCGCCGTGGTCGGCACCGCCATCGCCCGCGGCGACGTGCGCGGTCTGGTCGCGGTGGGGCTGATCGGCGCCGTCATCGCCGACCAGATCGCCGCCGAGGAACGGCTGCTCGCCGCCACCTTCGGCCCCGCCTATCGCGCCTACCGGCTCGCGGTACCCGCGCTGCTGCCCCGCCTCGGCGCCTCCGAACTCGGCGAGAAGCCCTCCAAGATCGGCTGATCCGGGCGCGCCCCGGCGCGCAGCACCAGCGTCCGCCAGGCTCCTTCGGAAAGCCGCGCGGCCAGCACCAGCCCGGCCCTCCGGTGTGCGGCCAGCACCATCCGCTCCTGCTCGGCGAGCAGCCCGGCGAGCACCACCCGCCCGCCGGGGGCGAGATGCAGCGAGAGATCGCGCGCCATGCGGCAGAGCGGGCGGGCGAGGATGTTGGCGAGCACGAGGTCGAACCGGCCGGCCCGGCGCAGCGCGCGCCCGCGCCAGCCGTCGGCGAGCCGCACCGCGATGCGCGGCCCGAGCCCGTTGCGCCGCGCGTTCTCCGCCGCCACCCGCACCGAGAAGGGCTCGATGTCGGTGGCCAGCACCCGCCGCCCCCAGAGCCGCGCCGCCGCCATGGCGAGAATGCCCGAGCCGGTGCCGAGGTCGAGGATGCGCCGCGGCCGCCAGGGCGTGAGCCGCTCGATGGCGCGCAGGCAGCCCCGGGTCGAGCCGTGCTCGCCGCTGCCGAAGGCGAGCCCGGCGTCGAGCGTCAGCGTGATGCGCCCCGCCTGCCGCCGCGGCGGCAGATGGGTGGGGCGGAGGACGAAGCGGTGTCCGACCAGGGTGGGCGGGAAGCTCGCGCGGTTGCGGGCGAGCCAGCCCGCCGCTGCCACCGGCGCACGTTCGCGGGCCGGGCTCTCCCCGCTCAGCGCTTCGGCCAGCGCCAGCGCCGCCGCACGCTCCGCCGCTCCCTCCCCGACCGGGCCGATCGCCTCGATCCGCCAGCGCCCGGGGCCGGCGGCGAACAGCGCGAGGCTGAGCGCCCGCGGGCGCAGCGCAGCCTCGAACAGCGGCGCCGCCGCCTCGGTCACGGTCACGGCGAGGCTCTCCAGCGCGGGCGGGGCGTGGCGCACGCGCGGTCTCAGGCCGGGGTCACGAAGCCGTCGAGGATGCGCTTGCGCCCGCCCTCGTCGAACTCGATTTCGAGGCGGCCCGCCTCCGCCGCCCGCACCGTGCCGAGCCCGTAGCGCTCGTGCCTGACCCGCGCCCCCACCCCGACCGCCTCCGCCGGGCGCGGGCGCGGCGCCACCCGTTCGGGAACGGAGGACCGCAAGGCGGTGAGCGGGGCGCGGTCGAGGAATACCACCGGCTCGCGCCGGGCGGCGGCGCGGCGGAACGCGCTGGAACCCTCGCGCCGGATCTCGTCGGCCGGCAGCTCGTCGAGAAAGCGCGAGGGCGCGTTGCTCTGCCAGTTGCCGTAGATGCGCCGGTTGAGCGCGAAGCTCACGATCGCCCGCGTGCGCGCCCGGGTCAGCCCGACATAGGCGAGGCGGCGTTCCTCTTCGAGCCCCTTGGTTCCGCTCTCGTCCAGCGCGCGCTGGTTGGGAAACACCCCCTCCTCCCAGCCGGGCAGGAAGACGGTGTCGAACTCGAGCCCCTTGGCGGCGTGCAGCGTCATCAGGCTGAGCTTGTCGTCGCCGTTCTCCGCCTCGTTCTCCATCACCAGGCTGACATGGTCGAGGAAGGCGGCCAGCGTTTCGAACTCGGCGAGCGCGCGGCCGAGCTCGCGCAGATTCTCGACCCTGCCCGGCGCCTCCGGCGAAGGATCGCGCCGCCACATCTCGAGATAGCCGGAGTCCTCGAGCACCGCGGAGAGCGCCACCACCGGCCCCTCGCGCGCTTCGATCTCGCGCCAGCGGTCGAGATCGTGCAGCCAGTGCCCGAGCGTCTCGCGCGCCCGCGGCGGGATCTGCTTCGCCGCGATCGCGGCGGCGGTCGCGACCGCGAGCGGCTCGCCCCGCGCCCGCGCCGCCTGCCGCAGCGTCGCCAGCGTTCCCTCGCCGATCCCCCGCCGCGGCACGTTGACGATGCGCTCGAAGGCGAGATCGTCGGCCGGGCGGGCGAGCAGGCGCAGATAGGCGACCGCGTCGCGGATTTCCGCCCGCTCGTAGAAGCGCAAGCCCCCCACCACCCGATAGGGAATCGCCAGCGCCAGCAGGCGCTCCTCGAAGGCCCGGGTCTGGAAGCCGGCGCGCACCAGCACCGCGATCTCGGCGAGCCGGTGGCCCTCGGCGCGCAGGGCGGCGATGCGCTCGCCCACCATGCGCGCCTCCTCGTCGGAATCCCACAGGCTGACCACCAGCACCTGCTCGCCCGCCCCCTCCTTGCCCGCCGGGCGCAGCGTCTTGCCCAGCCGCTCCTCGTTGTGGGCGATCAGCCCGGCGGCGGCGGCCAGGATGGGCGCGGTCGAGCGGTAGTTGCGTTCGAGGCGGATCACCCGCGCGCCGGGAAAATCCTGCTCGAAGCGAAGGATGTTGCCGACCTCGGCGCCCCGCCAGGAATAGATGCTCTGGTCGTCGTCGCCGACGCAGCAGATGTTGCGGTGCGCCTGCGCGAGTAGCCGCAGGAACAGGTACTGGACCACGTTGGTGTCCTGGTATTCGTCCACCAGGAGATAGCGGAAGCGGCGCTGCCAGGCGGCCAGCGCCGCGGGCTCGCGGCGCAGGATGTCGGTCATGTGCAGCAGCAGATCGCCGAAATCGGCAGCGTTCAGGGCGGCGAGACGCTGCTGGTAGCGGGCATAGACCTCCGCCATCCGCCCGGAGGCGAATTCGGTCTGCTCGGCGGCGCCGAGGCGATCGGGGGCGACGCCGCGATCCTTCCAGCGCTGGATCAGCGCCAGCGCCGCCGGCGGCGGGGCGCGCTTGGGGTCGAGCCGCAGCTCCTCCATCACCGGCTTGAGCACGCGCAACTGGTCGTCGGTGTCGAGGATGGCGAAATCGCGCCGCAGCCCTGCCGCCTCGGCGTGCCGGCGCAGCATCCGCGCGCCGAGGGCGTGGAAGGTGCCGAGCCAGAGCCCGTCCACCGGGCGGCCGAGCAGGCCCGCGACCCGCTCGCGCATCTCGCGCGCCGCCTTGTTGGTGAAGGTGACGGCGAGCATCTCGCCCGGGGCGGCGCGGCCGGTGAGCAGGATGTGGGCGAAGCGGGTGGTGAGCACGCGGGTCTTGCCGGTGCCTGCGCCGGAGAGCACCAGCACCGGCCCGTCCACCGCCTCCACGGCCTCGCGCTGCTCCGGGTTGAGCCCGGCGAGATACCCGCTCATGCGCCGCGCCCGCCCGCGGCGCGGGCAGGGTTCAGCCGGCGCCGCGCCGGCTGGCGGCGAGCCAGGCCGGACCGAGATGGCGGGCGAGCTCGCCATCCGGCACCTTGGCGAGATCCTTGGCGACGCTCAGCGCCACCCGGCCCGCCGCATCCGGGCCCAGGGAGGCGGCGAGATTGTGCAGCACCGGCGTCGGCGCGACCAGGACGAGGCGGGAAAACTCCCCCTCCTCGGCGGCGGCATCGACCAGATCGGCGAGTTCGGCGATGAACGCCTGCGCCCCGCGCGCCTTCGCCGCCGCCCGCCGCTCGATCGCGTGGCGGGCGGTGGTCGCGCTCTCGAAGCTGCGCCCCGGCCGGTCGCGCCCGAGATCGGACTCCTTCTCGTGCAGCACCACCGATTCCAGCGCCCGCACCGTCTTCCATCCGCCCGGGTGCGCGGCCGGGCTCACGATCCGGGCCCGCCCGGCGTCCGCGATCACGAACCAAACTTCCGCCCCGGCAACCATCGCCTGGCTCTCCATCCCCAGCCTCCCTGTGCTCCTGGTTCTTGTTTGCGAGCAGGCGAGCATAGGCGGTCGCAGCGGCGAGCACGTTGATCCGCATCAATTCCCCCGCCAGCGCGCCGCGAGCGCCGGGATTTCGGCGAAACTGCGGGCGATCGCCGCCGCCCCTTCCGCCATGGCGGGCCGCCCGTAGCCCCAGCCGGCGAAGATCGCCGGCACCCCGAGCCCGCGCGCGACCGCGATGTCGTTGGCGTGATCGCCCACCATCACCGCCTCGCGCGCCGCCGCGCCGGCGGCGGCGAGGGTCGCCGCGAGATGGGCGGGGTCGGGCTTGCGCGCGGAGAAACTGTCGCCTGCGCCGACGGCGTCGAAACGGTCGAGCACGCCGAGTGCCGCGAGCAGCGAGCGCGCCGGCGCCTCCGGCTTGTTGGTGCAGACCGCGAGCCGCCAGCCCGCCCCGGCGAGCGCGTCCAGGGTTTCGGCGGCGCCCGGGAACAGGCAGGAGGCGTCGTCGGCGTGGGCGGCATAGTCGGCGGCGAAGGCGGGAAAGTCCGCCTCCGCCGGGCGCTGTCCGCGGGCGGCGAGCGCCCGGGTCAGCAGCATGCGGATGCCGTCCCCCACCATCGCCGCGACCGCGGCGGACGCGAGCGGCGCGAGCCCGCGCGCGGCCAACGCCCGGTTCACCGCCGCCGCCAGGTCGGGCAGCGTATCGACCAATGTGCCATCGAGATCGAAGACCACGATTCCCGGCAAGGTTGCACTCCGAAACGCGAATTGAAGCCGGTTCCTTTGACACGGCACGCCCTCTCCCGCTACCCCAAATCCATGGTCGCAACCGCCGTGATCCTCGCCGCCGGACAGTCGAGCCGCATGAAATCGGCCCTGCCCAAGGCGCTCCACCCGCTCGCCCACCGGCCGATGATCGCCCACCTGCTCGCCGCCTGCGAGGCGGTGTTCGACCACATCGTCGTGGTTGCCGCGCCGGGGATGGAAGGCGTGGCCGCCGCCGCCGCCGCCCACACCCTCGCGCTCCAGCAGACCCCGCGCGGCACTGCGGACGCCGCCCGCGCCGCCGCCGCGCAGTTCGGTGCCGGCGAGGTCGCCATCCTCTACGTGGACAATCCGCTGCTCACGCCGGAGACCTTGCGGGCGCTGCTGGCCCGCCTGCGCGCCGGGGACGCGGCACTGGCGTTGCTCACCACCCGCCCGGACGATCCCACCCCTTACGGGCGCGTGGTGCTCGAAGGCGGCTACGTCACCCGCATCGTCGAGGCGGCGGACGCGACGGCGGAGCAGTGTGCGATCGGCCTCTGCAACGCCGGCGGCATCGCGGCCCGCGCGGCCGACCTGCGCCGCTGGCTCGGCCAGGTCCGCCCGGACAACGCCAAGGGCGAATACTACCTCACCGACGTGGTGGCCCTCGCCGCTGGCGAGGGGCTGCGTGCCGGCGCGGTCGAAGCCCCGTTCACCGAGGCGCGCGGCATCAACACCCGCGCCGAACTCGCCGCCGCCGAGGCCACCGTGCAGGGGCGGCTGCGCGCGGCAGCACTCGCCGCCGGCGTCGGCATGGCCGCCCCGGAGACGGTGTTCCTCGCCGCCGACACCGTGCTCGCCCCCGACGTCACCATCGCCCCCAACGTCGTCTTCGGCCCCGGGGTCGCGGTCGCGGCGGGGGCGGAAATCCGCTCCTTCTCCCATCTCGAAGGCTGCCGGGTGGGCGCCGGCGCGGTGGTCGGCCCGTTCGCCCGGCTGCGTCCGGGAACGGTGGTCGAGGCGCGGGCCCAGGTCGGCAATTTCGTCGAACTCAAGGCCGCGACGCTGGGCGAGGGGGCCAAGGCCAACCACCTCAGCTATCTCGGCGATGCCACGGTGGGGGCGGGCGCCAACATCGGCGCCGGCACCATCACCTGCAACTACGACGGCTTCGGCAAATACCGCACCGAGATCGGGCCCGGCGCCTTCATCGGCTCGAACAGCGCGCTGGTCGCCCCGGTCACGGTCGGCGCCGGGGCGATCGTCGCCGCCGGCAGTGTCATCACCGCCGCGGTCGGCGCGGACGAGCTTGCCCTCGGCCGCGCCCGCCAGCGCAACAAGCCGGGCGCCGCGGCGGCGTTCCGGGCCGCGAGACAGGGCGTCGCGAAGCAGGGCGGGGTGACGCAGGGCGGGGCGAAGCAGGGAGCGAAGGGCTGATGTGCGGCATCGTCGGCGTCATCGGGGTGCGCCCGGCCGCTCCCCTGATCCTCGAAGCGCTCGAGCGGCTGGCCTATCGCGGCTACGACAGCGCCGGCATCGCCACCCTGCCGGATGGGGAGATCACCCGCCGCCGCGCTTCCGGCAAGCTGGTCAACCTCGCCGCCGCGCTGGCGAAGGCGCCGCTCGCCGGAGCGACCGGCATCGGCCATACCCGCTGGGCGACCCACGGCGCGCCGACCGAAACCAACGCCCACCCCCACGGCACCGCCCGGGTCGCGGTGGTCCACAACGGCATCATCGAGAACCACGCCGCCCTGCGCGCCGAACTCGAAGCCGCCGGGCAGGTCTTCGAGACCGAGACCGATACCGAGACGGTGGCGCAACTCGTCGATCTGCATCTGCGCCAGGGCATGCCGCCGCGCGCCGCCGCCGCCGCTGCGTTCCGCCGGCTCGAAGGCGCCTACGCGCTGGCGCTGGTCTTCGCCGGCCACCCCGACCTCATCATCGGTGCCCGCCACGGCGCCCCGCTCGCGGTCGGCTTCGGCGAGGGGGAGATGTTCCTCGGTTCGGACGCGCTGGCGCTCGCCCCGCTGACCCGCCGCATCGCCTATCTCGAGGACGGGGACTGGGCGGTGCTCGACCGCGAGGGGGCGCATTTCTTCGACCCCAGCGGCGCCGAGGTGCACCGGGACATCCGTCTCACCCGCCTCACCGGGGCGGCGATCGGCAAGGGCAATTTCCGCCACTACATGGAAAAGGAATTGCACGAGCACCCGGCGGTGATCGGGGACGTGCTCCATCGCATGGTCAATCCGGGCACCCGCGCGGTGGCCCTCCCGGCGCTGCCCTTCGACCCCGAGCGGCTTTCCCACGTCGCGGTCAGCGCCTGCGGCTCGGCCTATTACGCGGGCCTGGTCGGGCGCGGCTGGATCGAGCGATGCGCCCGCCTGACCACGCTCGCCGACGTGGCGAGCGAATTCCGCTACCGCGCGCCGCCCCTGCCCGCCGGCGGGCTCGGGCTCCTGGTCAGCCAGTCCGGGGAGACCGCGGACACGCTCGCCGCCCTGCGCTATTTGCGCGCGGCGGGGCAGAGCGTGCTCTCCATCCTCAACGCCCCGGAAAGCTCGATGGCGCGGGAGAGCGACGCGGTGCTCGAAACCATGGCCGGCCCCGAAATCGGGGTGGCCAGCACCAAGGCCTTCACCGCGCAGCTCACCGTGCTCGCCTGCCTCGCGATCGGCCTCGGCCGCGCCCGCGGCACGCTCGATCCCGCCCGCGAGGCCGAACTCACCGCCGCCCTGCTCGAAGTTCCCGGCCGGGCCGCGGAGGTGCTCGACAATCCCGGCGCCATCCGCGCCCTGGTCCCGCGCATCGCCGGCGCGCGCGACGTACTCTATCTCGGCCGCGGAGATTGTTTCCCCATCGCCATGGAAGGCGCGCTCAAGCTCAAGGAGATCAGCTATATCCACGCCGAGGGCTACGCCGCGGGAGAGATGAAGCACGGCCCCATCGCGCTGATCGACCCCGCCGTGCCGGTGATCGCCATCGCCCCCTCGGGCCCGCTCTTCGAAAAGACCGCCTCCAACCTCCAGGAGGCGGCGGCGCGCGGCGGGCAGGTGGTGGTGTTCTCGGACGCCGCCGGTGCGGCCCGGCTCGCCGGCATCGCCGCCGAAACGGTGGTGCTGCCCGCCGTCGATCCCTTCGTCGCCCCCATCCTGCACGTGGTCGCGGTGCAGATGCTCGCCTATCTCGTCGCGGTTTCCAAAGGCACCGACGTGGACCAGCCCCGCAACCTCGCCAAATCGGTCACCGTCGAGTGAACCCGGCGGGCGCGGGCGCGCTGCCGCCCGCCTTCGTCGCCTTTGCCGCGACGGTCGCGCTGAGCTTCGTCATCGGCCTCGAACTGCACTCCTACCGGCGCGGCGCCGGCGAGGGTCTCGGCTTCGGCACCACCCGCACGCTCACCCTCATCGGGGTCGCCGGCTTCGCCGTTTGGCGGCTCGCCGCGCGCATGCCGCTGGCCTTTCCGGTCGCGCTCGCCGCCCTCGCGCTCTGGCTCGCGATCGAATACCGCGCCCGCATCGCGCGCGGCGAGGAATCGCTGCTGCCCACGCTGGTCGCGCTCCTCGTCTTCCTGCTCGGCCCGCTGATCGCCGCCGGCCCGGTCTGGCTGGTCGCGGCGCTCGCGGTCGCGGTGATCCTGATGCTGGGCGAGAAGCCCGGCATCCGCCGCTTCTCCGACGCGTTTCCCGCCGCCGAGGGGGTCAGTCTCGCCAAGTTCCTGATCCTCGCCGGCCTCGTCCTGCCGCTGCTGCCCGCCGCCGACATTCCCGGGCTGCCCGGCATCACCTATGCCAAGGTCTGGCTCGCGGTGGTGCTGATCTCGGGCATCTCCTATCTCGGCTATCTCGCCCACACCTACTTCTTTCCCCGCGCCGGGCTCCTGCTCACCGGCGTGCTCGGCGGGCTCTATTCCTCCACCGCGGCGACGGTGGTGCTCGCCCGCGCCGCCCGCGCGGAGCCGGACAGCGCGCGCGAGGCGGCGGCGGCGGTGGTGATCGCGACCGCCATGATGTATCTGCGCCTCTGGGTGCTGATCCTGGTGCTCGGCCATCGCGCCATGGCGATGCGCCTCGCCGCCCCGTTCGCGGCGGCGCTCGTGGGCTCCGCGGTGGTGGCCGCGCTGCTCGCCCGCGGTGGCGCGAAGGCGCCGGCGCGGGCGGCGCCGCACGCCACCTCCAACCCGCTCGATCTGCCGATCGCGCTCCTGTTCGCCGCCCTCTTCGTCGCCTTCGCCGCCATCACCCGCGTCATCGTCGCCCGCTACGGGGCGAACGGGCTGCACGTGCTCAGTTTCGCGGTCGGCTTCACCGACATCGATCCCTTCATCCTGTCGCTGCTGGCGGGGAATTTCCATGTCGGGCCGGGGGCGGTGGAAGCCGCCGTGCTGGTCGCCTCGGGCAGCAACAATCTGCTCAAGGCGGGCTATGCGCTGGCGCTCTCGCGCGACCGCCGCTTGCTCCCCGCCGCCCTCTGGCTGCTCGCGCTACTGGCCGCCTCGATCGTCTACATCGCGCTCGCCGGATAGCGCGATCTCCGTTCGATCGGCGGGTGCCCGGGTCGCCGCCGACCCGCCGCCGGGTCAGCTCGCCAGGGACGGGAGCGCGAACCGCTTGCGGAACACGGCGCCGCTGGTGTCGTGCACCACCGCCTCCAGCGCCGCTCCCCGGCGCGGGTGGAAGGCGAAGGTGATGGCGGGGTCCTCGGCGAGCGAGATGCCGGTCTCCATGGCGAAGACCCGCTCGCCGCCCAGGTGGACGGCGATGGTGGTGATGAAGCGGGGGGGGATGATGTAGTGGGTCAGCTGGTCCATCTGCATCCCGTTGTTGTTGGGATGGCGGATCAGCAGTGTCGCCTCGCGCGCCCCGTTCGCCAGCGGCGCTCTCGCCAGGCGCAGCTTCATCTGCCCGATGTCGCGGCTCGCGGTCGCGGGGTCACCCACCGAGGGTGCCGAGCAGCCGCCCGCCGCCCGGACATATTTGCGCACCAGGAAAATCCCGTCCGCGGTCTCCGCGACCGCGTGCACCCAGGTATAGTCGTTCACGCGCACCCGGGCGCGGAAAAGATGCGGATCCCCTGCCGGCCCGTAGGCAACCTTGGCCGCGACCGGCGAAGGGTTGAGATCGATCACCAGCATCAGCACCGAGGGTGCCGCCGCTGGCGCGACGGTGAGCCCCATCGGCACCAGCGCCGCGTCCTGCGCGCGGAAGGGAGCGTCGAGCGTGAGCATCCCGGCGCCGTCGCGCAGCGCGGTCTTGCCGAACAGCAGCGCGTCGAGCGCCTTCCAGCGCGCCTCGCGCATCGCCTTGTCGGCGATTGCGAAGGCCGGACCAGCCCCGAGCGTCGCCAGCCCCGCGCCCAGTGCCAGCGAAACGCCGCGCCGGCCGGTCAGCGGCAGTGCCATGGACGATCTCCCGCGGCGGCTGCCTTCAGCCCGGCGTCGCCGCCCATTCGAGTTCCTTGAACGAAGCGGTCACGTTACGCCCGTTGTAGGCGTCGAACAACAGCCATCTGCCGCGCTCGCTCCGCCCCACGCTCGCCACCGCCTGTTCGATATCCCCGCCGTCGTGCAGCACCTTGAGGATCCCGCTGCGCAGCACGCGGAAATAGCGCGCCTCGTCCACCGCCCCCGCCGGCCAGGCGACCGCGACCGGCCCGTGCCCGGGCACCGCCCGGGCCGCCTTCACCTTGGCGAGCGCCGCCAGAGTCTTCTGCCAGCCGGTGAGGCTGCCATCGATCGCCGGGATCCGCTTCACGAACAGCAGATCCGCCATCCAGAGGGTCGCGGTGGCGCGGTCGAAGACGGTCAGATCGGTGAAGGTATGGGCGCGCGGATGGGCGGTCAGATCGAGGACCCGCCCGCCGAGATCGACGCTGGCGACCGCTTTCACCAGCCGCGTCGGCCGCACCAGCCCACCGGCCGCCGCCGTGCCCACCACCTCCGCGAGGCGGGTGTGGTAATAGGCCTCCTGTTCGGCGATCGCGTCCGGCATCCGCCAATGGGCGATCACCTCCGGCTTCTCGGCCAGGAACGGCTGGGCGCCGAAGTAGTGATCGGGGTGGAGGTGGCTGAGGATGAGATGGCGCACCGGAAGCCGGGTGCGGGCGCGCAAGGACGCGTAGAGACGCTCCCCGTCCGGGAGGCTGCCGCCGGGGTCGATCACCGCGACCGCCCGTTCCCCGACGATGAAGCCGGTGTTGGCGATGAAATCGAGATTCCGCTTGCTAGCGTCCTGATAGAGCCCGTGGCGGACGAAGATCCCCGGCGCCACCTCGTGCAGTGTGAACACCGGCGCGGCCTCCGCCGCCCCGGTGGCGAACAGCCCGGCCGCTCCGGCGGCGATCAGCGCCCGCCGGCCGCAGCCACAGCAGCCGAACCGCGGCACCGTCACCGGCGCACCAACGGCGTGCCGGGCCGTGGCGGCGCGTGGCCGGCGGCAAGGCCCAGCGCGCCCGCGAGCGCGGCCCCGAAAGCGTCATCGAAGGGCACGCCGTCCTCGCCCCAGCGATACGTCCGCCCGTACCAGAGGCTTGCCCAGCGCGCCCGCCAGCCGAAATGGGCCTGATCCCAGCGCAGCGTCCCGCGCACCAGGATGGTCCCGCGCGGGGTGGCTCCCGCGGCGGCGGGCAGCGCCACGCGCACGTCATAGAGCCGCCGCTCCTCGACGAGCGCCGCGCGCATGTCCACCGCCAGCGGTTCGGTCGGCGTGACGGTGAACGCATGCCCGAAGCCCGCCACCGCGATGACCAGCGCGACGGTCGGCCGCGGCCCCCGCCAGGGCGCGACGCCGAGCCCCACGAGTGCCGCGTCGATCTTCGCCGGGTCGAAGCGTGCGGTGAGGGTGAACGGCCGGTCGCGCGAGCCCTGCTCGTCGTGCTTCGGCTGTCCGCTCATCCGATCGACGTAGGAGAGACCGGCCACGAACGCGGTCGCCTTCCCCTCCAGGGCGGGAACGCCCGGCCGGCGGAGAACGTTGGGGTCTCCCGAAGCCTTGACCAGCGCCTGCGCGAGGCAGAGCGCGAGCCCGCGCGGCCGGTCGCGCATGTCGGTGCCGGTGACGATCGCCTGGCCGGTGTAGCGCGATCCCCCCGCCGCGAGCGCCGCATCCGGCCGAGCGAGCCCTAGCCCGAGCCCGAGCGCCAATCCCCACCAGCGGCAGCCGGAGCGTCCCATACGGTCCTTCCCGCAGCGATGTTCCCGCAAGCGGAGCGAAACCGCAAGCAGGCCGGCCGCTACAGCGTCCAGCCGCCGTCGATGACGATCGCCTGGCCGGTGACGAAGCGCGACTCCTCGGAGGCGAGATAGAGGGCGAGCGCCGCGATCTCGGCGGGTTCGGCGAAGCGGCCCATCGCCTGGCGGGCGACATAGGCCGCCCGCACCGCGGCGAGATCGCCCGCCGCGCCGGCGTTCGCCGCCATCCGCTCGTTGAGGCTCGGGGTCTCCACCGTGCCCGGGCAGATGGCGTTGCAGCGGATCCCCCGGGTGACGAAATCCGCTGCCACCGCCTTGGTCAGCCCGATCACCGCGGCCTTCGTGGTACCGTACAGGCAGCGGTTGGGCGCGCCTTTGATCGAGCCGGCGGCGGAGGCCATGTTGACGATGTTGCCCGCCCCGCGCTCCAGCATTCCGGGCAGGAAGGCGCGGATCAGCCGGAACATGGCGCGCACGTTCAGGGTCATCGCGAAGTCGAACTCCTCCTCGTGCGCGTCGAGGATCGTGCCCTGGTGCACGAAGCCCGCGCAGTTGAAGAGGATGTCGATCGGCCCCGCCGCCTCCGCCGCGCGCGCGATCGCCCCGGCATCGGTCGCGTCCAGCACCGCGGTGGTGATCGCCGGCCCGGCCAGGGTGGCGAGCTTGGCGGCGTCGAGATCGGTCGCGATCACCCGCGCGCCCTCGGCGGCGAAGGCCTCCGCCGTGGCCCGCCCGATGCCCTGGCCGGCGGCGGTGAGAAAGGCGCGCTTGCCCGCGAGTCGTCCGGCCATGGTTCCTCTCAGTTGCTTTCAGTGGTTGTCGCGCGATTCGCCGCGGGTGCGGATGACGTCGAGATAGAGGGTCGCCGCCTCCAGGCACGCCCCGGTGCCGAGTTGGCCCACGCCCGCCCGGTAGATCTCCTCCCACGGCGTCTTGTTGTCGAGCACGGGCGGGCGCCAGGCGGCGCGGCGGGCGGCGATCTCGGCCTCGGGCAGCAGCAGATCGACCCGGCAGTGGTTGAGATCGATGCGGATGGGGTCGCCGTCGCGCAGCAGCGCGAGCCCGCCGCCCACCGCCGCCTCGGGCGAGACGTTGAGGATGGAGGGGCTGCCGGACGTGCCCGACTGCCGCCCGTCCCCCATGGTCGGCAGGGCGTTGATGCCCTTGGCGAGCAGTGCCGCCGGCGGCTGCATGTTCACCACCTCGGCGCTGCCCGGATAGCCCACCGGGCCGGCGTTGCGGATCACCAGCACGGTCCGCTCGTCGATCCCGAGGCCGGGGTCCTCGATGCGGGCGTGATAGTCCTCCGGCCCCTCGAACACGGTGACCCGCCCCTCGAACACGTTGGGCCGCGCCGGGTCGGAGAGGAAGCGGGCGCGGAACTCCTCGTCGATGGCGCTGGTCTTCATCACTGCGCTCTCGAACAGATTGCCCGCCATCACCACGTACCCCGCGTGCTCCTTCAAGGGCGTGGCGTAGGGGCGGATGACCTCGGGGTCGGGCGCGCCGACGGCGGCGAGGTTTTCCGCCACCGTGCGCCCGGTCACCGTCATCGCCGCCCCGTTCAGCTTCCCGGCGCCGAGCAGCTCCTTCATCACCGCCGGCACCCCGCCGCCGCGATGGAAGGCCTCGCCGAGGAAGCGGCCCACCGGCTGCACGTCCGCGAGCAGGGGAATTTCCGGCCCCAGCCGCTGCCAGTCGGCCAGCGAATGATCGACCCCCATGTGGCGGGCGATCGCGACCATGTGGATCGGGCAGTTGGAGGAGGCGCCGATGGCCGCGGCCACCACCACCGCGTTCTCGAACGCCGCCCTGGTCATCACGTCGGCGGGCTTGAGATCCTCGGCCACCATGGCGACGATCCGCCGCCCGGTCTCGTAGGCGATCTGGCCGCGCTCGCGGTAGGGCGCGGGAATCATGGCGCAGCCGGGCAGCGACATGCCCAAAGCCTCGGCCAGCGAATTCATCGAGCTCGCGGTGCCCATGGTGTTGCAGTGCCCGGGCGAGCGCGCCGAGGAACAGACCATCTCGATGAACTCGTCGGCGCTGATCCTGCCCTCGGCGAGCAGCTTGCGCCCCTCCCAGACGATCGTCCCCGAGCCGGCGAGCCGCCCCTGGTACCACCCGTCCAGCATCGGCCCGCCGGAGAGCACGATGGCGGGGAGGTTGACGGTGGCGGCGGCCATCAGGCAGGCCGGCGTGGTCTTGTCGCAGCCGGTGGTCAGCACCACGCCGTCGAGCGGGTAGCCGTGCAGCACCTCGACCAGGCCGAGATAGGCGAGATTGCGGTCGAGGGCGGCGGTCGGCCGCTTGCCGGTCTCCTGGATGGGATGGACGGGAAACTCGATCGGCACGCCCCCGGCCTCGCGGATGCCGTCGCGCACCCGGCTGGCCAGCTCGAGATGGTGGCGGTTGCAGGGCGAGAGGTCGGAGCCGGTCTGGGCGATGCCGATGATCGGCTTGCCCGACTGCAATTCCCCCCGGGTCAGCCCGTAGTTGAGGTAGCGCTCGAGATAGAGCGCGGTCATCCCCGGGTTGTGCGGATTGTCGAACCAGCGCCGGCTGCGCAGCCGCCGCGGCGAGGAGGAGGAGCCATCCGCTGCCATGAGGTGGGCCTTTCGCGTTTCCGCCCCGCTTCCGGGGCCCCTGGAGCCCAGGAATCGCGCGCGCGGGCGGCGCTGTCAACGGCCGCCGGCCGATTGATCGGATTATCCGGGCGCGCCGGGCCGCGAGCGCCCGGAAGCGCCGTAGCGCTCGGCCGGCGGGCCACCCGGTCTTCGCCGGCGCCCCGAGGGCATGGAACCCGGCGGCGGATGGGGGCATAACCACGGTCATTCGCCCGGCCGGAAAACCCGCCACCGCCTGCCCACCGCAACGCCGGCGCCCCGCCGGACGCCTTCCCCGGAGAAACGCGATGAAGTGCATCACGAGCCTGCTTGCGTTGCTGCTCCTGGCCAGCGTCCCGGCGGCGGGCCAAACGGTCTCCCCGGCGCCCGCCGGCAAGCCCGGACCGATGGCCCGGCCGCCCGGTCTCGGCATTCCCCCGCTCCGGCCGGTGCCGAAACCTCCGCTCTCCCTGGTCGGCACCTGGTCGACCACCGCCCGGGACGCTGGACGGCCGACGATTCATGCCGTCCTGGTCGCCAAGGCCGATGGCACCTTCAACATGTGGGTCTGGCGGACCCTCGCCGATGGCCACGAGCAGACGGTACAGCTCTGGGGCAACTACCGGGTGCGAACCGTGGCGCCCTCATCGGGCGTTCTCCACCTCGAGCCCGCCGGCTGGCGGCCGCGGCAGCTGTGCACCGCCCCCGGCCATTGCGAAGCGGTGCGCCTTGCCCCGACGAGCAACCCCGTCACCGTGGTCGGCCCGGACCGGTTCGATGAGGAAAAGCACCACGGCGCGGTGTTTCATTGGGTACGGCGGAAGTGACCGCACAGTACAATGCCAAGATGGCGGAGGAGATCCTCCGCGAAGCGCAGGAAATCATCAAGACCCGGCTTGCCGCCGGCGACGGCCTGTCGGCCAAGCTCTCCACCGCCTTCGGCCAATCGGTGACGCTGGCCTCGGCGGCTCTCGGTGCCGCTTTTGCCGGATCCCTTTGGATCTGCGCGGCCTGGATCCGTACGACTGGCGGCCTCCCGGTTTCGAGCCTCGCGAAATCGGGCGAAAAGCGCTGGAGGAGGTAATCTATGCGCCCGACGATGCCTCGGGATTCCTGTTTCTGGCCAAACAGCTGCAAGCACCCATCGAAAAGAACGCCGGGCAGAACATCAAAATCGCCGCGCTCCTGAAAAACAGCCAGATTCGAATGCAAAATGCTCTGCCGGGAGGATTGGTAGCCACCCTGGCGGCATGGGCGGTACTGGCGCGGGTCTCGTATCTGCTTCCGAGCCTGTTGCGATGACCGCCTCGGTACCGCGCCGCTTCGATCGGGGCTCCCGCCCGGCTACGGTTTCGCGCCCGGCGTGCCCGCCGCCTCGCCCGCGTCTCGGGGGCCGAGGTCAACCCCTGCTTTCATGATCGGCCGGGTATCGAGCTTCGGTGATTCGTTCGGGTCGAAGGACAGCGGGTTCACTTTCCCCTCGCTCGCGTCCTTCGGGTTCGGTTCGGCGGCCGGCAGCTTCTGCGGTGTGCCGGACTTGGTGAACTCTCTCATCGCTTCTTCCATTCTCCAGGTTCAAATGGCACCCCGGGATTCGAATAGCGCCCCATTGGGCAGACTTCGGGAGGCACGCGACCTGTCGCGCCTCACAGCCCGCTCGGCCAGGCCGGGCGCTCGCGGCGCGCCGCCTCCTCGGGCGGGCCGGGCTTGCGGCCGAGCTTGCGGTAGATGGTGCGGCGGCTGATGCCGAGCCGGCGGGCCGCGGCGGCGACATTGCCCCCCGCGGCGGCCAGCGCCGCGCGGATGGAGGCGTGCTCGATCGCGGCGAGGCTGGCCGGCGGTGCGGCGGGCGCCGGCCGCACCTCCTGCAACTCCTCGGGCAGATGCTCGGGGCCGATCGGGCCCTCCGGCCCGGCCAGCGCCGCGGCGGTGCGCAGCGCGTTGGCCAGTTCGCGGATGTTGCCCGGCCAGTCGTGGGCGGCGAGGATCGCCAGCGCTGCGGGCGCGATCGAAGGCGCCGCGCCGGCGCTCGCGCGCGCGAGGATGTGCTCGATCAGGGCGGGCAGATCGCCCCGCGCGCGCAGCGGCGGCAGTGCTACGCGCAGCCCGTTCAGCCGGTAGTAGAGATCCCGCCGGAAGCCGCCGGCGGCGACGAGATCGCGCAGGGAGCGGTGGGTGGCGGCGAGCACCGCGATATCGACCCGCCGGCTGCGCGCGGCGCCGAGCGCCGTCACCTCCCGCTCCTGGAGCACCCGCAACAGCCGCGCCTGTAGCGCGAGCGGCATGTCGCCGATCTCGTCGAGAAACAGCGTGCCGCCGTCCGCCTGCACCACCTTGCCGGGATATCCCTGCCGCCGCGCCCCGGTGAAGGCGCCCTCCTCGTAGCCGAACAGCTCGGACTCGATCAGGTTTTCCGGGATCGCCGCGCAATTCAGGGTGACGAACGGCCCCTGCCGGCGCGGCCCGTCGGCGTGGAGGGCGCGGGCGAGCAGCTCCTTGCCGGTGCCGGTCTCGCCCTCGATGAGGATCGCGATATCGCGCCCGATCACCGGGCGCAGCCGGGCGAGCACGGCGCGCATCGCGCCATCCCCGGTGTCGAGTGCGGCGAGCCCTTCGCCCGGCGCCATCGCGGGCGCGCGGCGGAGGGCAGGCCCCGCGCGGCGCGGCGCGGCGGCGAAGCCCGCGCCCGGGCGCACCACCGCCTCCACCCGCACCCCGGTGCGCAGGCCGAGGGTGAAGCGGTCTGCGGGGCGCAGGCTGCGGTCGAGCAGTTCGGCGAGCCGGGTCACGAACGGCGCCTCCACCCCCCGCCCGAGCAGTGCCGCGCGTTCGAGCCCGAGCTGGAACAGCGCCGCCTGGTTGGCCGCGAGCACCCGCCCGTCGGCGGCGAAGGCCAGCATCCCCTCGCACAGCGTGCCGAGAAACTCCGGCCGGGGATGGAAATGCAGCGTGAGGTCGGCGGGAAACGAACCCGCGAAGATGTGGTTCTCGATCAGCTGCGCCGACATGCGCACGATCGCCATGGTGTGGCGATGATAGCCGCGCCAGTCCCCGCTCACGTCGAGCACGCCGAGCGGCGCGCCGGCGGGGTCGCACAGCGGCACCGCGGAGCAGGTGAGGAAGGCGTTGGCGGCGAGGAAATGCTCCGGCCCGTGCACCAGCGTCGGCGCCGCCTCGACCAGCGCGGTGCCGATGGCGTTGGTGCCGCGCTCCGTCTCCGCCCAGGACACGCCGGGGGCGAGCGCGACCCGCTGCGCGCGGACCAGGAAATCGTCGTCGCCGAGGCTTTCCAGGATCAGCCCCTCGGGGTCGGTGAGGATCACCATGCTCTCGGTTTCGGCGATCTGCTGGTAGAGGGTTTCCATCACCGGTCGCGCGTGGGCGAGCAGGGCGCGGTTGCGCTCCCGCCGTTCGGCGAGGCGGGGCGCGGACAGCGGCTCGAAGCACGGCAGCCGCCCCTCGTCCATTCCGCCGGCGAGGCTGCGCGCCCAGGACGGGCCGATCGGCCGCGGCAGCAGCGAAAGCGCGTCCGACCCGCGCTCGGCGAGCAGCCGGTGGGCACGGATCGCCCGTTCGGAATCGGGCCGGTGCGACATCGTCCTCCCCCGCGCTTGCCGGGAACCTGAGCCAGGTTGCCCGGCGCTTGCGCGCCCCGGAACCAGCGGACGCGAGCCATGAACATGGCACGATGCGGCCATGCAAAAAAGGGGCGCCGGCGCCCAGCGCCCGGTCCCATGGGACATTTTGTCACGCCATTCCCCGCTCCGCCGGCAATTCTGCGGGCGATCGGCTGCGTGCATGCCTGGCACGAACTTTGCTTATGCCTCCCCCGAAGGCGCCGTCGGGGCGCCCGAGGCACGGCAACAAGCAAGGGAGGAACCATGCTCGACATGGTCAAGGACGCGGCGGGGCGGGATCTCTTCGATCTCTCCGCGCTCGGAGTGGCCTATCCGTATCACGCCCGCTACGGGAACTACATCGGCGGCGCGTGGGTCGAACCCCGTTCGGGCCGCTATTTCGACAACGTCTCGCCGATCAACGGCCGCGTCTTCTGCTCGATCCCGCGTTCGGACGCCGCCGACATCGAGGCCGCGCTCGACGCCGCCCACGCCGCCCGCGTGGCCTGGGGCAAGACCTCGCCCGCCGAGCGCGCCAACATCCTCAACCGCATCGCCGACCGCATGGAGGCCAACCTCAAGACCCTGGCCCTCGCCGAGACCATCGACAACGGCAAGCCGATCCGCGAGACCATGGCCGCCGACCTGCCGCTCGCGGTCGACCATTTCCGCTATTTCGCCGGCTGCATCCGCGCCGAGGAAGGCTCGATCGCCGAGATCGACCACAACACCTACGCCTATCACTTCAAGGAGCCGCTCGGCGTCGTCGGCCAGATCATCCCCTGGAACTTCCCCATCCTGATGGCGGTCTGGAAGCTCGCCCCCGCGCTCGCCGCCGGCAACTGCGTCGTGCTCAAGCCCGCCGAGCAGACCCCGGCCTCGATCCTGGTGCTGCTCGAACTGGTCGGCGATCTGCTGCCCCCGGGCGTGCTCAACGTGGTCAACGGCTTCGGGCTCGAGGCCGGCAAGCCGCTCGCCTCCTCGCCGCGCATCGCCAAGATCGCCTTCACCGGAGAGACCACGACCGGCCGGCTGATCATGCAGTACGCCAGCCAGAACCTCATCCCCGTCACCCTCGAGCTCGGCGGCAAGAGCCCCAACGTCTTCTTCGAGGACGTGATGAGCGCCGATGACAGCTTCTTCGACAAGGCGCTCGAAGGCTTCACCATGTTCGCGCTCAACCAGGGCGAGGTCTGCACCTGCCCCTCGCGCGCGCTGATCCAGGAATCGATCTACGAGCGCTTCATCGAACGCGCCGTCGCGCGCGTGCGCGCGGTCCGGCAGGGCAGCCCGCTCGATCCCGCGACCATGATCGGCGCCCAGGCTTCGCAGGAGCAGATGGAGAAGATCTCCTCCTACCTCGATCTCGGCCGCCAGGAAGGCGCGCAGTGCCTCACCGGCGGTACCCGCGCCGAACTCGGCGGCGATCTCGCCGGCGGCTTCTACATCACGCCGACCGTCTTCCGCGGCCACAACCGGATGCGCATCTTCCAGGAGGAGATCTTCGGCCCCGTCCTCGCCGTCACCACCTTCAAGGACGAGGCGGAGGCGCTCGCCATCGCCAACGACACGCTCTACGGCCTCGGCGCCGGCGTGTGGACGCGCGACGGCGCCCGCGCCTTCCGCATGGGCCGCGGCATCCAGGCCGGGCGGGTGTGGACCAACTGCTACCACGCCTATCCGGCCCACGCGGCCTTCGGCGGCTACAAACAGTCCGGCATCGGGCGCGAGACCCACAAGATGATGCTCGACCACTACCAGCAGACCAAGAACCTCCTGGTCAGCTACGACCCCAACCCGCTCGGCTTCTTCTGAGCGCGGGCCACGCGGGGGAGGGGGGAATGGCGGAGCGGCCCGCGCGGGTGGTGGCGACGGCGGCGGCGTGCGCATTGATCGCGCGCCTCGCCGCCGAACACGGCGGGCTGCTGTTCCACCAGTCCGGCGGCTGCTGCGACGGCAGCGCGCCGATGTGTTTTCCGGCCGGCGAATTCCTGGTCGGCGACGTCGACGTGCTGCTCGGCGAAATCGCCGGCGTTCCCTTCTACATGAGCGGTTCGCAGTTCGCCTACTGGCGCCACACCCAGCTGATCATCGATGCGGTGCCAGGGAACGGTGGGATGTTTTCCCTCGAGCGTCCCACCGGACTGCGCTTCCTCACCCGCTCGCGCCTGTTCACCGACGCGGAAGCGGCGGCACTCGAAGCCGCGCAGACAGGCGGCGCCTGAACCAGCCAGGCCCGCCCCGACCGCCTCCGACCACAACCAACAAGGAAGGAAACCGATCGTGAAACGTTCCCGCTCCCCCCTCGCGATTCGCGCCGCCGCCCTGGCCGGCGGCGGGCTGCTCGCGAGCGCGCTTCCCGCCGCGGCGGCGATGCCGCCCTATCCCGCCGTCACCGCCGCCCGTCTCGCCAAGGCGGAGTCCGATCCCGGCTGGCTGATGTTCCGCCGCGACTATTCCGGCCAGGCCTACGCGCCGTTCACCGCCATCAATCCCGCCAACGTCGCGAAACTCACCACGGTCTGGAGCTACAACGACGGGCTCAAGCCCGGCTACGAGGCGGCGCCCATCGTCAACGGCCGCTACATGTTCGTCACCACGCCGATGGACCATCTGCGCGCGTTCGACGCGCTCACCGGCAAGCTGCTGTGGAAATACGACCGCGTCTTTCCGCCGACCGCGACCAAGACGGTGTGCTGCGACGTGGTCAACCGCGGGGTCGCGGTCGCCGGGTCGCTGGTCTACATGGCGACGCTCGACAATCACGTCCTCGCCTTCCAGGCCACCACCGGCAAGATCGTGTGGGATACCACGCTGAAACCCCCCGGCGTGGGCTACGCGCTCACCGTCGCGCCGCTGGTCGTGGACGGCAAGGTGATCGTCGGCGAATCGGGCGGCGAATACGGCGCGCGCGGCTTCATCGCCGCGCTGGACGCGAAAACCGGCGCGATTTCCTGGAAGCGCTTCACCATTCCGGCGCCGAACCAGCCCGGCGGCGACACCTGGCCCAAGGGCGCCTACAAGCACGGCGGCGGCGGCGCCTGGCTCACCGGTACCTACGATCCGGCGACGAAAACCCTCTTCTGGGGCGTCGGCAATCCGGGACCCTGGCTCGCCACGATGCGTCCGGGCAGGAACCTCTATACCGATTCCGTGCTCGCGCTCGATCCCGCGACCGGCGCGCTCAAGTGGTATTACCAGTTCACCCCGCACGACACCTGGGACTACGACGGCACCAATGAATCGATCCTCGCCGACGTGACCTGGAAGGGCCACGCCTACAAGGCGATCGTGCACGCCGACCGCAACGGATATTTCTACGCGATCGACCGCACCACCGGGAAGCTGATCTACGCCAGGCCCTTCGTGCACTCGCTCTCGATCAAATCGGTCACCGCCGCCGCCGGCACGCTCACCAACGACGCGGTGCGCCCGACGCTGACCAAGGGCATCTTCACCTGCCCGAGCTTCCTCGGCGGCAAGAACTGGTGGCCGATGTCGGTCGATCCCGCGACCGGCATGGCCTACGTGCCGACGCTGCACGCCTGCATGACGATGAAGGGCGCGCCGGTCTCCTATCTGCGCGGCCTGCCGTTCCTGGGCGAGAGCTTCCAGGTGGTGCCGCAGCCCGGCGCCAAGGGCTGGGGTTCGCTGCAGGCGATCGACCTCTCGACCGGCAAGCGCGTCTGGCAGTACCAGACCAAGGCGCCGTGGAATTCCGGCGTGCTCACCACCGCGTCCGGCCTGGTCTTCAGCGGCCGCGCGGACGGGCATCTGATGGCCTTCGACGCCAAGACCGGCAAGGTCTTGTGGGAGAGCCCGCAACTCGCCTCCGGCATCGTGAGCCAGCCCTCGACGTTCGAGATCGCGGGCAAGCAGTATGTCGCGCTCTGGGCGGGCTGGGGCGGCGCCTCGCCGATCTGGGGCGGGGTGATGGCGAACGATCCTTCGATCAAGAACATCCCCCGGGGAGGGCATCTCTATGTCTTCGGCTTGGGCAAGTAGGGCCGCGGCCCTCACCCTCCTCGCGTTCACCGGCGGGCTGCTCACGCAGCCCGCCTCCGCCGCCGCGCCGGGAATGCGCTTCTGCATCGACCGGGCGAGTCCGCTCGCCGGGCGCGACGCGAAGGTGGCCCGCGCGGTCGCCGCGGCCGCGGGCAGCGCGGCCACGCTGGTCCCCTTCAGCAGCGCCCGCGCCGGCAAGAAGGGCGTGCGCGGCCCGCTCCTGCGCAAGCTCGCCACGCGCTGCGACGTGGTGATGGGCGTGCCGCTGCCGGCGCCGGGCACCGGCGTGCCGAAAGGGCTCACGCTGGCCGCCGCCTACGCCAAGACCGGCTACGTCCTGGTCACCGTCGGCACCGCGCCGGCGCCGCTCGCGGCCCTGCCCAGGGGTTTCCGCCTCGGCGTCACCTATCTCGCGCCGTCGAGCCTGTTCGCCGCCCGCCATCCCGCGCTCGCCGCCGATATCTTCGATTCGGACGCGCAGAGTCTGGCCGCGCTGGCGGCCGGCAAGGTCGCGGGTGCGGTCGTCTGGCAGCCCGACTATCTCGCCTTTCTCGCCCGCCACCGCGCGCTCGCCGCCTTCGCCCGCGCCCACGGGCTCCGCTTCCGGACCCGGCTTCTGCACCAGCCCCACGCCGCCTGGGTGATCGCCGCACTCACCGCCGACGATGCCGCCGGTCACGCCGCCGGCGAGCGCTTCGCAGCCGGGCTCGCCAAACTTCTCGCCCTGCAGGAGAAGGCGCATCTTTCCGGGCTGATCGCCCCGCTCGCCCTGCCCCGGCTCGCCCCCGCGGCGCCCGCGGTTCCCGCCCTCTTCACCACCGCCCAGGCGGCGGCGGGCGGCCGCGTGTTCGCGCAGAACTGCGCCGCCTGCCACGGCGGCCACCTCCAGGGCCTGGTCGGGCCGACGCTGAAGGGCCCGGGCTTCGCTTCCGCGTCGATGGGCTATTCGGTGGGCGCGATCTTCTCCTTCCTCGCCGGGCAGATGCCGGCCGGCCGCCCGGCCAGCCTCACCCCCCGCCAGTACGCCGACGTGATGGCCTTCATCCTCGCCCAGAACGGCTACCCCGCCGGTCCCCGCCGGCTCGGTTTCGCGGCCGCCTCCGCCTCCACCACCCCGCTCGTCTCCCGGGTGCCCTGAACCGGGCGGCGGGCGGCGCGCGGCGGGGTTGCATCGCGCCCCTTCTGCCCCGATCCTGCGTCCGCTCCGGTGGTCGCACGGTCGGGGAAGGGAGGGGGGATGAACGGCGCCGAAAGCCTGGTCCATACGCTGCTCGCCGGCGGCGTCGACACCTGCTTCGTCAACCCGGGCACGTCGGAGATGCACTTCGTCGCAGCCCTCGACCGCATCCCCGGCCTGCGCTGCGTGCTCGCCCTCTTCGAAGGGGTGGCGAGCGGGGCGGCGGACGGCTACGCGCGCCTCGCCGGCAAGCCGGCGGGGACGCTGTTCCACTGCGGCCCGGGCCTCGCCAACGCGCTCGCCAACCTCCACAACGCCCGCCGCGCCCACTCGCCGGTGGTCAACATCGTCGGTGACCAGGCGACGTACCACCGCCCGCTCGACCCGCCGCTGACCGCCGATACCGCAGGCTGGGCGCGCGGCGTCGGCGGGTTCGTGCGCACCGCCACCTCCGCCGGGGGCGTCGGCGCGGACGCGGCGGCGGCCATCACCGCCGCCCGCACCCCGCCCGGGCAGGTCGCGACCCTGATCCTGCCCGCCGATACCGCCTGGGGCGAGGGCGGCATCGCCGCCACCCCGGACCCGCCGCCGCCCACGCCGCGGGCGAGTGCCGCGGCGGTCGCGGAAGCCGCCCGTGCCCTGCGTTCGGGCGAACCCGCGGTGCTCCTGCTCGGCGGCGCGGCGGCGGGCGAAGCCGGTCTCGCCGCCGCCGCCCGCATCCGTGCCGCCACCGGGGCGCGGCCGCTGGTCGAAACCTTTGTCGGGCGCATCCCGCGCGGGCGCGGGCGCCCGGCCATCGGGCGGGTTCCCTATCCGATCGACGCGGCGCTCGCGGCCTTCGCCGGCGCCCGCCACCTCGTCGCCGTCAATGCCCCGCCGCCGGTGGGCTTCTTCGCCTATCCCGGCAAGCCGGGCCGCCTGCAACCGCCCGACTGCGCGGTCCATGTGCTCGCCGGCATCGGGCAGGACGGGCCGGAAGCGCTCGCCCGCCTCGCCGAGGCGCTGCGCGCCCCCGCCGCTCCGCCCGCCGCCCCGCGCCCGCTCCCCGAAGGCCCGGTGCGCGGCGCGGTCGGCCCCGAAGGCGTCGCCGCGATCCTCGCCCGCGCGCTCCCCGAGGATGCCATCGTGGTGGACGAGAGCATCAGCTACGGGCGCGATCTCTTCGCCTCCCTCGCCGCCGCCGCGCCGCACGACTGGCTGCAACTCTGCGGCGGCGCGATCGGCGAGGGCCTGCCACTGGCCACCGGGGCTGCGATCGGCGCGCCGGGGCGGCGGGTCATCGTGCTCCAGGGCGACGGTTCGGCGATGTACACCCTCCAGTCGCTGTGGACCCAGGCGCGCGAGCGGCTCGACGTCACCACCATCCTGCTCGCCAACCGCAAATACGCGATCCTGCTCAAGGAATTTGCCGGCGTCGGCGCGATCCCGGGCCCGACCGCGCACGGGATGATGGATCTCGCCGATCCCGCGCTCGACTGGCCCCGTCTCGCCGGCGGCATGGGGGTGGAGGCGGCGCGGGCGGCAACGCTCGAGCGCTTCGCCGAACTGCTCGACCACGCCAACCGCCGCCCCGGTCCCTTCCTCATCGAACTGATGGTCTGAACCATGGACACGCCGCCGCTGCACCGCCCCCGCGTCGAACTGCGCATCCTCGACCCCCGGCTGCACGAATGGGGCCTGCCCGGCTACGGCTCGGCGATGGCCGCCGCGGTCGATCTCTTCGCCTGCGTGGCCGCGCCGCTCACCCTCGCCCCTGGCGCGCCCGCCACCCTGGTCCCCTCGGGGATCGCCCTGCACATGGCCGAGCCCGGCATCGCCGCACTGGTGCTGCCGCGCTCCGGGCTCGGCCACAAGCGCGGCCTGGTGCTCGGCAATCTCGTCGGGCTGATCGACCCCGACTATACCGGGGAGGTGCTGGTCAGCGCCTGGAACCGCAACCCGGCGGGCGGCGAGAGCATCCGCATCGCCCCCGGAGAGCGGATCGCGCAGATGTTGTTCGTTCCCGTCCTCCGCCCGCTGTTCGCCGTGGTCGAACAATTCTCCACCGCCTCCGAACGCGGCGCCGGCGGGTTCGGCAGCACCGGTCTCGCCGCGTCACCAAAATGACATCTCCGGCCGGGTGACAGCGGGCAGCGGATTGGGCTAGAGCCGGAG
This sequence comes from Acetobacteraceae bacterium, assembly GCA_027326105.1. Taxonomy (GTDB): domain Bacteria; phylum Pseudomonadota; class Alphaproteobacteria; order Acetobacterales; family Acetobacteraceae; genus DAHWFB01. The sequence goes on along the minus strand of DAHWFB010000056.1, from coordinate 4,084 downwards.
GATGCGCGTGCCCGCGGGGCGCGGCATCCTCGTCACTGTCGGGTTTCGCCTCATGTCCAGCACTGCCCTGCCAGCCCTGGCCAGCGGCCGGCGCCTGCTCAACCTCTGGGACGCGGGGGCGATGCTCTGCGTCTTCGGGGCGCTGGTGGCGGTGGCCGGCGCCGCCCGCAGCACGCTGGCGCCCCTGCCGGAGGCGAGTGCGGCGGTGATCCATCTCGCGCCCTCCTATCTGCCGGAATACGCGCTGCGCACCACCATGCGGATGTTCGCGGCGCTGGTGGCCTCGCTCGCCTTCACTTTCACGGTGGCCCCGCTCGCCGCCCGCTCGCGCCGCGCCGCCCTGCTCGTCATCCCCGCGCTCGACATCCTCCAGTCGGTGCCGATCCTGGGTTTTCTCACCTTCACCGTCACTTTCTTCCTCAACCTCTTTCCCGGCCGCGTGCTGGGCGCGGAATTCGCCGCGATCTTCGTCATCTTCACCAGCCAGGCCTGGAACATGGCGTTCAGCTTCTACCAGTCCCTGGTCACCGAGCCCGAGGATCTGATCGAGGCGGCGCGGCTGTTCCGGCTCACCCCGTGGCAGCGCTTCTGGCGGCTCGACGTGCCCTTCGCGGTGCCCGGCCTGGTGTGGAACACCATGCTCTCGATGTCGGGGGGCTGGTTCTTCGTGGTCGCCTCCGAGGCGGTCTCGGTCGGCAACCGCACCTTCACCCTGCCGGGCATCGGCTCGTACGTGGCGCTGGCGCTGACCCATGAGCGGCTGGGTGCGATCGCCTGGGCGATCCTCGCGATGCTCGCGGTCATCCTCGCCTATGACCAGATCCTGTTCCGCCCGCTGGTCGCCTGGTCGGCCAAGTTCCGCTTCGAAACCATCGCGACGCTGGCGCCGCCCGACCCCTGGGTGCTCAAGCTGGTCCGCCGCACCCGCTTCCTGCGCCTCGCCGGCCAGCGCCTGGGCGGATTGGCGGACCGGCTCGCGGGCCTGCCGCTCGCCGTGCCCGGGCGGCGGCGCCGCGCCGCCGGGCCGCCCTCGCGGCTGGTCGATGCGCTCTTCTACGTCGTGCTGGCGGTGGCACTCGCTGCCGCGCTCTGGCGGATCGCGAGCTTCCTCGCCGCCTCGCTGGCCTGGAGCGACGCCCTTCAGGCGCTGCTCTACGGCCTCTTCACGCTGGCCCGGGTGATCGCGGTGCTCGCCATCTCCTGCATCGTCTGGGTGCCGATCGGGGTCTGGCTGGGGCTGCGCCCGGCCTACGCCCGCATCGCCCAGCCGGTGGCGCAGTTCCTCGCCGCCTTCCCGGCCAATCTTCTGTTTCCGCCGATGGTTCTGGTGATCGTCTATTTTCGCCTCGACCCCGCGGTGTGGCTCACGCCGCTGATGCTGCTCGGGACGCAGTTGTATGTGTTGTTCAACGTCGTCGCCGGCGCCGCCGCGTTTCCCGGCGATCTCCGGGAGGCGGCGGCCAATTTCAGGGTCGGCGGGCTGCTGTGGTGGCGGCGGGTGATCCTGCCCGGCATCCTGCCCTATCTCGTCACCGGGGCGATCACCGCCACCGGCAACGCCTGGAACACCTCGATCGTCGCCGAACTGGCGGCCTGGGGAAAGGTGACGCTGGTCGCCCCCGGCCTCGGCGCCTATATCGCGCAGGCGACCGCCGACGGCGCGACGTCCAAGGTGGTGCTCGGGGTCGCGGTAATGTCGGCGTTCGTGCTCCTCTTCAACCGCCTGGTGTGGCGCCCGCTCTATGACTACGCGCGCCGCCGCACCAGCTTCTGACCGGACGGATCCGCCATGGACCAGATCGCCCCGCCCGTGCTCCCCGCGGCCCTGCTCGAGGTCCAGTCCTGCCGGCAGACCTACCCCAAGGACGCCGGCACCGAACTGGTGGTGCTCGAGGAGGTCAATCTCCGCCTCGCGGCGGGCGAGATCGTCGGCCTGCTCGGCCGCTCCGGCTCCGGCAAGTCGACGCTGCTGCGCATCGTCTCCGGCCTGCTCACCCCGAGCGCAGGGCGGGTGCTGTGGCGCGGGCAGCCGCTTTCGGGCCCGGCCGAAGGGGTGGCGATGGTGTTCCAGAGCTTCGCCCTCTTCCCCTGGCTCAGCGTGCGGGAGAACGTGGAACTCGGGCTCGAAGCGCAGGGCGTGCCGCGCGCCGAGCGGGCCAGGCGGGCGGAGGAGGCGATCGACCTGATCGGCCTCGGCGGCTACGAGAGCGCCTACCCCAAGGAACTCTCCGGCGGGATGCGCCAGCGCGTCGGCCTCGCCCGGGCGCTGGTCGTCCACCCCGACCTGCTGCTCATGGACGAGCCGTTCAGCGCGCTCGACGTGCTCACCGCCGAGACGCTGCGCACCGACCTCATCGACCTCTGGGCGGAGCGGCGGCTGCCGGTGCAGTCGATCCTGATGGTCACCCACAACATCGAGGAGGCGGTGCTGATGTGCGACCGCATCCTGGTGTTTGCGGCCAACCCCGGGCGGGTGGCGAGCGAGCTCGCGGTGCCGTTCGCCCATCCGCGCAACCGCCAGGACCCCGCCTTCCGCCAGAAGGTGGAGGACATCTACGCGCTGATGACCCGCCGCCCGGCGGCGGCGGAGGTGCGCGCCCAGGCCGCGGCCCCCGCCGCGGCGGGCTTCGCGACCCCCCTGCATCCGGTCGGCACCAACCTGATGGCGGGCCTGATGGAGACGCTGGCCGCGCCCCCCTACGAGGGCCGCGCCGACCTGCCGCCGCTGGCCGCCGCCCTCCAGCTCGAAGCCGACGAACTGCTGCCGCTCGGCGAGACCCTCCAGCTGCTGCGCTTCGCCGAACTCGAGGAGGGCGACATCCGGCTGACCGAGGAGGGGCGCCGGTACGTCGCCGCCGACACCGAGGCGCGCAAGCGCATCTTCGCCGCCGCCCTGCGCGCCAACGTGCCGCTGGTCGCCGCCATCCGCTCGGTGCTCGACGAGCGCTGGAACCACCGGGCGCCGGCGCTGCGCTTCCGCGACGAGCTCGAGGACCACATGTCCCCCGAATACGCCGAGGAGAGCCTGCGCATCGCCATCTCCTGGGGGCGCTACGCCGAGCTCTACAGCTATGACGAGGAGGCCGATCAGTTCAGCCTCGAGGAAGTGCCGTGACGCCGCGCATCGGGATCGCCGGGGCGAGCGGGCGGATGGGACGGCTGGTCGCCGAGGAGGCGCGCGCCCGCGGCTTGCCGATCGCCGGCGGCATCTGCCGCCCCGAGGAGGCGGGAGCGGTGCCCGCGGGGGTCGCGCTGCTGCCCGGCATCGCGGCGCTGGCCGCGGCCGCCGACGTGGTGATCGACTTCACCCACGCCAGCACGATCCCCGCCCACGCCGGCGCGATCGCCGCCGCGGGCTGCGGCTGGGTGCTCGGCACCACCGGGCTCGCCGCCGCCGACGAGGCCGCCATCGCGGCGGCGGCGGCGCGCGCGCCGGTGGTCCGCGCGGCCAATTTCTCCACCGGCGTCGCGCTCGTGCTCGAACTCGCCGCCCGGCTCGCCGCCGCCCTGCCGGCGGAGGGCTACGACGCCGAGATCCTCGAAATGCACCATCGCCAGAAGGTCGATGCCCCCTCGGGCACCGCGCTCGCCCTCGGGGCCGCGGTCGCCGCCGCGCGGGGGCAGGACCTCGCGGCGGTGGCCGAAAGCGGGCGCCATGGGGCGACGGGGGCGCGCAAGCCGGGCGCGATCGGCTTCGCCGCGCTGCGCGGCGGGCAGATCGTGGGCGAGCACAGCCTCCTGTTCACCTCGGGGGCGGAGCAGATCACGCTCACCCACCGCGCCTTCGACCGCCGCGCCTTCGCCGAGGGCGCGCTGCGCGCCGCCCTCTGGCTCAGGGCCAGACCCGCCGGGCTGTACGGGATGGCGGACGTGCTCGCCGGCTAGAGAGCCGGCCGGCGGGCTGCCAACGCGGCGGCCGGCTCGGCGAGTTTGTTGCTATATCGTAACGAAATTGGCAGCCGCAGGGGCGAAGGCCGGGGGCGCGCGATTCGCGGCCGCTGTCGGCGCGGAGGTGGTCGGCGCGGAGGAGATGGGCGCGGAGGTGGTGGGCGCGGGTTCGGGCCCGGACGGTTGGGGCCGGGAG
>DAHWFB010000032.1 GCA_027326105.1 Acetobacteraceae bacterium | reverse complement strand
GCGGATCCGCTGAGCCGCACCTTCGCCGCCCTCGCGGACCCGACGCGCCGCGCGATCCTCGCCCGCCTGGCCGAGGGCGAGGCGACGGTGGGCGAACTCGCCCGGCCCTTCCGCATCAGCGCGCCGGCGATCTCGCGCCATCTGCGGGTGCTGGAGCGGGCGGGGCTGATCGCGCGCGGGCGGGAGTCGCAGTGGCGCCCGTGCCGGCTCGCGCCCGGCGGACTGCGGGAGGTGGACGGCTGGCTGGCCGCCTACCGGCGCTTCTGGGCGGAGAGCCTCGACCGGCTGGAGGCCTATCTGCGCGAGACCGGCGGCGCGGAGGCGGGTGGGGAAGGCACCGGATCGGCGTGCAACCAAGGGGGGTGACATGGAACTGGCGAGCTATCTCGGCTTCGGCGGCGACTGCGCGGAAGCCTTCGGCTTCTACGAGCGCAGCCTGGGCGGAACGATCCTGCGGATGCTGACCTATGGCGACTCGCCGCTCGCCGCCGCCACCCCGCCCGAGCGGCGGGGGGCGGTGCTCCATGCCCGGATGGCGCTGGGGCGCAGCCTGCTGATGGGCGGCGATGTGCCGGCGGGCGAAGCCCGGCCGATGAGCGGCGCGGTGGCGCTGCTGCTGCCCGGAGTGGCGGCGGTGGAGCGCGCCTTCGCCGCGCTCGCCGAGGGCGGCACGGTGCGCATGCCGCTCGCCGAGACGTTCTTCTCCCCGCGCTTCGGCATGCTCACCGACCGCTTCGGCACGCCCTGGATGATCGCCTGCGAGGCGCCGCCAGGGCCCACCGAGGTCGCGCTGAGCCGGCACATCGCCGCCACCCCGGCGCGGGTGTTCGCCGCCTGGGCGGAGCCGGCGCGGTTCGCCCGCTGGTGGGGGCCGCAGGGCTTCACCAACCGCGTCGAGCACAACGAGGTGCGGCCGGGCGGGCGGATCCGCCTGGTGATGGTCGCGCCCGACGGGGCCGAGCACCCGATGAGCGGTGTCTTCCACGAGGTGGTGGCGCACGAGCGCCTGGTGTTCAGCGCGATCGCCCGCGACGGCGCCGGGGCGCCGCTGCTCGAAGCCTGCACCGAGGTGACCTTCGCGCCGGAGGCCGGGGGAACGCGGATCACCGTGCGGGCGCGCGCGGAGGGGTTCGTGCCGCTGGCGGGGGCGATGCTGGCGGGCATGGAGGCGGGGTGGGCGGGCAGCCTCGACCGGCTGGCGGCGGTGGCCGGGGAGACCCGCGGATGAGCGGCGGGGCGGTGACGTTCGGGCGGTTCACCATCGAACGGCGGCTGGCCGCGCCGCCCGCCCGCGTCTTCGCCGCCTTCGCCGATCCGGCAGTGAAGGCGCGCTGGTTCGCGGGCCCGGCGGGGGAGTGGCGGCAGCGCGAGCGCTCGTGCGACTTCCGCGAGGGCGGGCGGGAGCGGCTGGTCGGTGACTGGAACAGCGGCCTGGTGACCGAGTTCGACGCCGTCTATCTCGACATCGTGCCCGATATCCGCATCGTCTATGGCTACGGGATGCGGCTCGACGGGCGGCGGATTTCGATGTCGCTCGCCACGCTCGAGTTCCGCGCCGAGAGCGGCGGCACGCGGTTCGTGCTCACCGAACAGGGTGCGTTCCTCGACGGCTACGAGGACGGCGGCCGCCGCGAGCACGGCACGCAGGCGCTGATCGCGGCGATGGCAGGGGTGGTGGAGGAGCGGTGACGAAGAGCGGCCGGCCGGGCCGGGGGGTTTGATGGTCCGGGCGGTTTGATCCAGATCACGGCCGGTCGCGGCGGTGCGGGATATAGGAGCATACCCTGATGGACAGAGGAGGGTGGCATGCTCACGACCAATATCGGGTCGATCGACCGGGTGGCGCGGATCGTGGTGGGGGTGGTGCTGATCGCGCTGGTCTTCGTCGGGCCGAAGACGCCGTGGGGCTGGATCGGCGTGGTGCCGCTGGCGACCGCGCTGGTCGGCTGGTGCCCGCTCTATACGCTGCTCGGCGTGCGCACCTGCGCCGTGCCGCGGCCGTAGCCGTAGCCGTGCCGCGGCGGCCGCGCGGTCAGTGCAGTTCCAGGAGGTGGCTCGCGTGGCGCCAGGTGGGCGGGCGGATGGGTCCGCCGGACGCGACGCGCACCGAGTGCAGCGCGCCTTCGAGTTCGCGCCGCCAGAAGCGGAGGAAGCGGCGCAGCGCGGGAAACTCGGGGGCGAGATCGATCTCCTGCCAGATATAGGTCTGGAGCAGGTCGGGATGGTCCGGCATCCGGTAGAGGATCTCGGCGGTGGTGAGGCGATAGTCCTTGAGTTGCAGGGCGAGGCTCATCGGCAGGTCCTTCTGCGGCGGTTGCGGTCCCGGTTCCTCTCTTCGTGGCCGCGATCTGGCGTCTTTCCCGCGGGATTTGTCGCGGGCGCCCAGAATGCCATGAACCACCCCCCCGGGCGCAAGAAGAATCTCTTTTCTTTCAGAGACTTGTCACTCACCGACCGAGACTGCTGCCGGGGACCTTGACTTCCCCGCGCGAGGCGCCTAGATCGTTAGCACTCCCGGAGCGGGAGTGCTAACACTCGGGTGCGGTGCCGCTTGGCGGGCCCGGCGGGTGGAAGCGGAGTGGCAAACCAGAGATCTCGCGAAGATCCATCTTCAGGAGCGATCCGAATGAAGTTCCGTCCCCTGCACGACCGGGTCGTGGTCCGTCGGCTGACCGCCGAGGAAAAGACCGCGGGCGGCATCATCATCCCCGACACCGCCAAGGAGAAGCCCATGGAGGGCGAGGTGGTGGCGGTGGGTCCGGGCGCGCGCAACGAGCGGGGCGAGATCGTCGCCCTCGACGTCACTGCGGGTGACCGCATCCTGTTCGGCAAGTGGTCGGGCACCGAGGTCAAGATCGACGGCGAGGAGCTGCTGATCATGAAGGAGTCCGACATCATGGGCATCATCGAGACCAGCGCGGCGAAGAAGAAGGCGGCCTGAGCGCCCTTCCCCCCTCCCCTGCGATCAACGACTGACGAGAGGACAAACGATATGGCTGCGAAGGAAGTTCGCTTTGGTGGCGATGCGCGCGCGCGGATGATCCGCGGCGTGGACATCCTGGCCGACGCGGTGAAGATCACGCTCGGGCCGAAGGGCCGCAACGTGGTGCTCGACAAGAGCTTCGGCGCCCCCCGCATCACCAAGGACGGGGTGACGGTGGCGAAAGAGATCGAGCTTGCCGACAAGTTCGAGAACATGGGCGCGCAGATGGTGCGCGAGGTGGCGACCAAGACCAACGACATCGCCGGCGACGGCACCACCACCGCGACCGTTCTCGCCCAGGCGATCCTGCGCGAGGGTTCGAAGGCGGTGGCCGCGGGCATGAACCCGATGGACCTCAAGCGCGGCGTCGATCGCGCGGTGGGCGCCGTCGTCGATGAGCTGAAGAAGCGCTCGCGCAAGATCACCACTCCGGCCGAGACCGCGCAGGTCGGGATGATCGCCTCCAACGGCGACACCGAGGTCGGGCGGATGATCTCGGAAGCCATGCAGAAGGTCGGCAACGAGGGCGTCATTACGGTCGAGGAGGCCAAGGGCGTCCAGAGCGAGCTCGACGTCGTCGAGGGCATGCAGTTCGACCGCGGCTATGTCTCGCCCTACTTCATCACCAACGCCGAGAAGATGACGACGGAGCTCGAATCCCCGTACATCCTCATCCACGAGAAGAAGCTCTCCGGCCTGCAGCCGATGCTGCCGCTGCTCGAGTCGGTGGTGCAGTCGGGCAAGCCGCTCCTGATCATCGCCGAGGACGTCGAGGGCGAGGCGCTGGCCACCCTGGTGGTGAACAAGCTGCGCGGCGGGCTCAAGGTCGCCGCGGTGAAGGCGCCGGGCTTCGGTGATCGCCGCAAGGCGATGCTCGAGGACATCGCCATCCTCACCGGCGGCCAGGTGATCAGCGAGGATCTCGGCATCAAGCTCGAGACGGTGACGCTGAACATGCTGGGCCGGGCGAAGAAGGTGATCATCGAGAAGGAGAACACCACCATCGTCGAGGGTGCGGGCAAGCAGGCCGACATCAAGGGCCGCTGCAACCAGATCCGCGCCCAGGTCGAGGAGACCACCTCCGACTACGACCGCGAGAAGCTGCAGGAGCGGCTGGCCAAGCTCGCCGGCGGCGTGGCGGTGATCCGCGTCGGCGGGGCGACCGAGGTCGAGGTGAAGGAGCGCAAGGACCGCGTCGATGACGCGATGCACGCGACCCGCGCCGCGGTCGAGGAAGGCATCGTGCCGGGTGGCGGCGTGGCACTCGCCCGCGCCAGCCTGATCCTCGCCAAGCTCAAGGGCGAGAACGAGGACCAGCGCTTCGGCATCGAGATCGTGCGCAAGGCGCTGCAGTCCCCGCTGCGCCAGATCGCCGAGAACGCCGGCGAGGATGGCGCCGTGATCGCCGGCAAGGTGCTGGACAAGGACGAGTACGGCTGGGGCTTCGACGCCCAGACCGGCGAGTTCAAGGACATGGTCAAGGCGGGCATCATCGACCCCACCAAGGTCGTCCGCACCGCTTTGCAGGACGCGGCCTCGGTCGCCGGCCTGCTCATCACCACCGAGGCGATGGTGGCCGAGAAGCCGGAGAAGAAGTCGGCGCCGATGCAGGGCGGCGGTGGCGGCATGGGCGGCATGGGCGATATGGATTTCTGATCCCGCCCCGCGACTCGGCCGGCTTCTCGGCGGGCAATCGCAGGGAAAATCGCAACCGGGACGCGAAACATCGTGCCGGAACGGAACAGGAGGCGGGCGCCGCGGTGCCCGCCTCTTTCTTTTTGCGTCCCCAACGACAGCCGTGATTGACAGGGGCGCATGTTTCTGCACCACTACCGAACGCAATCGAGTTTGGCGTGCCTTGCGAAGTCTCCCGGCGACCGGGTACTCCAAGTCGTCCAAAATTCCCGGTTGTCCACCCGCCGCGCAGATCACGCGGCCTCGTTACGGAGTTGACGCAAGACATGGCTATCGGAACCGTGAAGTGGTTCAATACCACCAAAGGATATGGCTTCATCGTGCCCCAGGACGGCGGCAAGGACGTGTTCGTCCACATCACCGCCGTCCAGGCCGCCGGGATGCGCGGCCTCAACGAGGGCCAGAAGATCAGCTATGACGTGGCGATGGAACGGGGCAAAGCCTCGGCCACCAATCTCAAGGCGGTCTGAGGGCATCGGCATGGCCACGGGAACCGTGAAGTGGTTCAACACCACGAAAGGCTATGGCTTCATCGTCCCCCAGGACGGCGGCAAGGACGTGTTCGTCCATATCACCGCCGTCCAGGCCGCCGGGCTGCGCGGCCTCGATGACGGGCAGAAGGTGAGCTACGAAATCACCAACGAGCGCGGCAAGGTCGCCGCCACCAACCTCAAGCCTCTCTGAGGCTCCACGTCCGCGCCTGCCGGACCTGAAATCCGCGGGGCGGATTTCAGGACTCCGCTCCGGTCGATGAACGCTCCCCCCTCGCTCGCCGAACTCGAAGCCGCCGCCGCGGAGGTCCACGCCGTCTTCGCGCCCACCCCGGTGCGGCGCTGGCCCCTGCTCGCCGCCCGCGCCGGGGCCGAGGTCTGGGTCAAGCACGAAAACGAAACGCCGGTGCGCGCCTTCAAGGTGCGCGGCGGGCTGGTCCATCTCGCCCGGCTCAAGGCGGCGCGGCCCGATCTTGCCGGGGTGATCTCCGCCACCACCGGCAACCACGGCCAGTCGCTCGCCTTCGCCGGGGCCCGGCTCGGCATCGCCGTCACCATCCTGGTCCCCTTCGGCAATTCGGTGGAGAAGAACGCCGCCATGCGCGCCTGGGGGGCGCGGCTGATCGAGCACGGGGTGGATTTCGACGAGGCCCGCGCCGAGGCCGAGCGGCTGGCCGAAGCCGAACGGCTGGTGTTCGTGCCCTCCTACCACCCCGACCTCGTCCTCGGGGTCGCTTCCTGGGCGCTGGAATTGTTCCGCGCCGCCCCCCCGCTCGATGCCCTCTACGTGCCGATCGGCCTGGGTTCGGGGATCTCCGGGGCGATCGCGGCGCGCGACGCGCTCGGGCTCGGCACCGAAATCATCGGCGTGCAGGCGGAAGGCGCGCCCGCCTATGCGCTCTCCTTCGCCGCCCGCGCGGTGGTGTGCAGCAGCCGCGCCGCCACCCGCGCCGACGGGGTGGCGACCCGCATCCCCGACCCGGCGGCGCTGGCGGTGATCCTCGCCGGCGCCGCCCGCATCGTCACGGTGAGCGACGGGGCGATCGCGGCGGCGATCCGCGCCTACTGGACCGACACCCACACGCTCGCCGAAGGCGCCGGCGCCGCGCCGCTCGCCGCCCTGCTCGCCGAGCGCGAGCGGATGGCGGGGCGTCGCGTCGGGCTGGTGGTTTCGGGCGGCAATATCGACCTGGCGTTGTTCCGCGACTGGGTGCTCGATCCCGCGGGCACACACAGCTAAAAGTTTTTTGCTACATTTTTTCAAAATAGTAGTTCTTTCTTGAAAGAAAGAACCAAAGAACTTTCGTTCGTTTTCCAGCCATAATCTGCTAAATTCCTGCCGTGAGCGGGCGCCGGGCTGCCAATTCCGTGGAGTGGCCGACCATCGGGCTCGCCGTGGTCCTCTACGGCGGCTGGCTGGCGCTGACCTTCTTCTGGCGGGCGGTGCCGCTCGCGCTCCTGTTGCCGCTCGCGGCCTGGACCATCGCCTGGCACGGGTCGCTCCAGCATGAGGTCCTGCACGGCCACCCCACCGCCTCGCGCGCCTTCAACACCGCGCTCGGCTTTCCTCCGCTCGCGCTCTGGCTGCCCTTCGCGCGCTACCGGGCGGAGCATCTGCGCCACCACAACGACACCAGGCTGACCGACCCGCTCGACGACCCCGAGTCCTACTACACCACCGCGCAGGACTGGCGCCGGCTCGGGCCGGTGGGCCGTGCGCTGGTCCGCGCGCAGACCACCCTCGCCGGGCGGCTCGTGCTCGGGCCGGCGTGGCTGATCGGGCGGTTCCTCGGCAACGAGGCGCGCGGCCTCTGGCGCGGCGAACCCGGCCTGCGGCGGGTCTGGCTCCTTCACGCCCTCGGCGTCGCGGCGGTGCTGGTCTGGCTCGAAGCGGTCTGCGGCCTCGGGCTCGGGCGCTATCTGCTGCTCTTCGTCTATCCCGGCACCGCGCTGTCGCTGGTGCGCTCCTTTGCCGAGCACCGGGCACGCCACGAGATCGGCCACCGCACCGCCATCGTCGAGGATGCGCCCGTGCTCGGGCTCCTGTTCCTCTACAACAACCTCCACGCCGTCCATCACGCCCGCCCGCGCATGGCCTGGTACGAGATCCCGCGCTGGTACCGGGCCCATCGGGCGGAGGTACTGGCCGCCAACGGCGGGCTGGTCTACCGCGGCTACGCCGAAGTGTTCCGCCGCTTCCTGTTCCGCCCGCACGATACGCCCGTCCATCCGCTCGAAGGCGCCGCCACCCGGGCTTGACGGATCGGAGGCCCTGCCGTCCTGTCGCGGGAAAGCGGGGGAAGCGGAACATGACGGACCGAATCGGCGTCGCGGTGATCGGCACCGGCTTCATGGGGCGCTGCCATGCGACCGCCTGGCGGCAGGTGCATGCGATCTTCGAGGATCTGCCCACCCCCGAGCTGATCGCGGTGGCCGACGCGGTGCCGGCCGCGGCGCGCGCCACCGCGGCGGCCTTCGGCTTCTCCCACGCGGTCGCCGACTGGCGCGACGTGATGGCCGACCCCCGGGTGCAGGCGGTCTCCATCGCCACGCCCAACGCCATGCACCGCGAAATGGCGCTCGCCGCGCTCGCCGCGGGCAAGCACGTCTGGTGCGAGAAGCCGATGGCGGTGACATTGGCCGACGCCGAGGCGATGGCGGCGGCCGCGCGCGGCGCCCGCGGGCGCACGCTGCTCGGCTACAACTACACCTGCAACCCGATGATCGGGGAGGCGCGCCGGCTGATCGGCCAGGGCGCCATCGGGCGCGTCGTGCACGTGCGCGGGGTGGTGGACGAGGATTATCTCGCCGATCCGGAAATTCCCTGGAGCTGGCGGCTGCGGCGGGAGGATGCCGGGCTCGGCACGCTGGGCGATCTCGCCTGCCATCTCATCGCCATGCTCCACCTCCTGGTCGGGCCGGTCTCGCGGGTGCAGGGCGACATGGCCACCGTCCACGCCACCCGCCCCGTCCCCGGTCGCGGCGGCGAGCGTGCGGCGGTGGAGAACGAGGACGTGGCCCAGGCGCTGGTGCGCTTCGAGAACGGCGCCACCGGCGTGCTCGGCTTCAGCCGCGTCGCCTGGGGGCGCAAGAACCGCATCGGCTGGGAGATCCACGGCACCCGCGGCATGCTCACCTTCGACCAGGAGCGGATGAACGAGCTCCAGCTGTTCCTCGCCGAAGGCGCGCCGGGGACGCGCGGCTTCCGCACCATCCTCGCCGGGCCCGCCCACCCGCCGTTCGGGCGCTTCGTCCCCGCCGCCGGCCACGGGCTCGGCTTCAACGACCTCAAGGTGATCGAGGCGGCCCGGCTGTTGCGGGCGATCGCCGGCGGCCAGCCGGCGGAGCTCGATTTCGAGCACGGGCTGACGATCGAGCGCACCATCCACGCCATCGCCCGCGCCGCCGCGAGCGAGGGCTGGATTTCGCCCTCCGCCCTCAGCGGGGCCCTCAGCGGGGATTGAGCGGGCCGGGATCGGCCCCGGGAGCCAGCAGCGCCTCGATCGCGGCGCGGTCGGCGAGCAGGGGGGCGAGGTCGGTCGCGGCGTGGCAGAGCAGATAGGGCGCGGTCTCGCCGGGGCCGAGCGGCAGGGCGATCAGCCCGAGGTCGCGCCCGCGCGCGGCCAGCCCCTCGCCCACGCCCCACAGCGCGAAATGGCGGCTCTCCTCGGCGGCGAGATCGCGCAGCCGCCAGAGCAGCGAGGGCTGGTCGGCGGCCGCGCCCGTCGGCTCGCCCAGGCCGAGCAGCACCCGCTCGCGCCGCAGCAGCGCGAGCCCCGCCCGTCCCGCTTCGCCGAGCAGCAGCCCGTCCGCCCGGCGCGGCGGGCGGCCGCCGAGGGCGGCGTAGCGCTCCCGCGCCCCATCGTCCCAGGGCAGCGCCCGCACGCTGCCCGGGCGCAGCAGCCCGAACAGCCCGGCGAGCCCGAGCGCCAGCGTCAGCCCGATGCCCAGCCGGCTCTGCGGCGCGGTGGCGGGGTCGGTGAGGAGGTGCCAAAGGCTGGCGGCGGCGAAGCCCGGCTCGCGGCGCGCGAGCGAGGCGAGCAGCATCAGGCACACCGCGAGCGCGAACATCGGCACCGCGTTGGAGGCCCGCAGCGGGTCGGCGAACAGCTTGACATCCCGGTAGAAGGAGGTCCGCAACGGCGCCAGCAGCAGGGCGGCGAGCGCGAGCGCGGCCGGAATGAACAGCGAAAGCCCCTGGGCCAGCGTCAGCAGGAAGGCGATCCCGAGCAGCGCGAGGGTTCCCGACCAGGCCAGCCGCACCCGCCGCGAGAGGCCGAGCGAGAGGATCATCAGCCCCGCTCCGATCAGCGAGGGCAGGAAATCCCCCGCCAGCAGGGCCAGATGGGAGAGGCCGAACCCGCGGATCGGCCGCCCCGGCGGCAGCCGCGCCGCCACCACGTCGATGCCGACCAGCAGCGCCCCGACCAGCGCGACCAGCCCGGTCGCCGCGGCGGCGGCGAAGTCCGGCGCGCGCACCATCGCCCGGCCTGCCGCTCTCTCCGGCGTCCGCGCCGGGCCCCGCCGGCCCAGGCGGGCGAGCACTTCGTTGGCCGCGAAGGCGAGACCGGCGAGCAGCAGCGGGATGACATAGTAGTAGAGCCGGAAGACCAGGATGGCGCCGAGGATCTCGGGGGCGCCGAGATAGGGCGAAAGCCCGAGCAGCAGCGCCCCGTCGAACACGCCGATGCCGCCGGGCAGGCTCGCGGTCAGCCCCGCGGCATAGGCGGCGAGGTAGAGGGCGAGCAGGTGGGCGAAGGAAAGCCCCGGCGCCGGCGGCAGCAGCGCGTGCAGGATCGCCGCCGTCACCGCCACGTCCGCCGCGGCGATGCCGATCTGCGCCAGCGCCAGCCGCAGCCCGGGAAGGACGAACTCCTGCCCGAGGACGCGGATACTGCCGAGGCTGCGTGAGAGCGTGGCATAGGCGCCGACCAGCGCCAGCATCACGGCGCCGAGCAGGCGGAGGGCGTAGGCGGGCAGCAGCGCGCCCAGCGCGGGCACCGCGTGCGGCGCGCCGAGCAGGATGGCGCCGCCCAGCGTCAGCCCGCCCAGCCCGAAGGTGATCGAGCAGAAGGCGACGATGCGGGCGATCTCGGCCGCCGGCACGCCCCACTGGGCATAGAGCCGGTAGCGCACCGCCGCCCCCGAAACCGCCGCGAAGCCGAGATTGTGGGACAGCGCATAGGCGGTGAAGGAGGCGAGCGCGGTGCGCCCGAAGCCGACCCGGGCGCCGGCGTAGAGCGTGCCCAGCCGGTCGTAGAGCGCCATGATGGCGTAGGAGGCGAGAGTCCAGGCGAACGCCAGGACGAGCGCGGCCGACGGGATGGCGGCGAGGGCCGCGCTGACCGAGGCGAGATCGAGCTTGCGCACGGTCTGGCGCACGCCGAGCAGGGCCGCGACCAGCAGCGCCACGCCGAGCAGCGCGGGCAGGTGGCGCCGCCAGCCGCCGCTCCGCCCCCCCGCCCGCGCCGCCACCCCGTCCGCGCCTTCAGGCCGGGTGTTCGGCCAGCGCGCGCCCGATCAGCGCCGCCGTCTCGCGCACCCCGTAGAGGGCGATGAAGCCGCCGAAGCGCGGACCCTCCTGCTGGCCGAGCAGCACCTGGTAGAGGCAGGCGAACCAGGCCCGCAGTTCGGGGAACGGGTGGCGCTTGCCGATGTCGTAGAGCAGCGTCTGCAACCACTCGGCGTCGGTCTGCGCGGGCAGCGCGGAAAGGCTCGCCGCGAGTTCGGCCAGCGCCGCCCGCTCGGTCGCGTCGGGGGCGCGGAAGCGCTTGGCCGGGCGGACGAAGTCGCGGTAGTAGGCGAGCGCGTGGGCGACCAGCCGGGCGAGGAACGGCGCGCTCTGCGGGCTCGCGCCGGGGGCGTAGCGGCGCAGGAACCCCCACAGCATCTCCGGGGTTTCGGCGTTCACCACGGAGGCGAGGTTGAGCAGCATGGCGAAGCCCACCGGGCTCGGCGGTTCCGCGGGCAGATGCCCGTCGTGGATGAACCAGGCCGGGTTGGCGCGCACCTCGCCCTCGCCGGCGCGGGCGCGGGCGAGGTTGGCGAGATATTCATCGACCGCGCGGGGAATGACGTCGAAATAGAGCCGCTTGGCCCGCTGCGGCGCGTTGAACATGAACTGGGCCAGGGATTCGGGCGGGGCGTAGCGCAGCCACTCCTCGACCGCGAGCCCGTTGCCCTTGGACTTGCTGATCTTCTGGGCGTGCTCGTCGAGAAACAGCTCATAGGTGAAGCCGGCCGGAGGGTTCGCGCCGAGAATCCGGCAGATGGCGCCCGAGAGCTTGACCGAATCGATCAGGTCCTTGCCCGACATTTCGTAGTCGACGCCGAGCGCGGCCCAGCGCATCGCCCAGTCCGCCTTCCATTGCAGCTTGGCCCCGCCGCGGGTGATCGCGGTCTCGAAGCGCTCGCCGCTTTCGGGGTCGGTCCAGGCGATGGTCTCCGGGCCGGTCGGGGTGATCGGCACCTGCATCACCCGCCCGCTGCGGGGGTGGAGGGGCAGGATCGCCGAATAGGTCGCCCGCCGGTCGGGGCCGAGGGTGGGCAGCACGACGGCGAGGATCTGCGCGTGGCGGGCGAGCACGAGGCGCAGCGCGGCGTCGAACCGTCCCGCCCGGTAGGTCTCGGTCGCCGACACGAACTCGTACTCGAAGCCGAAGGAATCGAGGAAGGCGCGCAGCCGGGCGTTGTTGTGGGCGCCGAAACTCTGGTGGGTGCCGAACGGGTCGGGCACGTCGGTGAGCGGGCGGCCGAGAAACTCCGCCAGCCGCTCGCGGTCGGGCACGTTGTCGGGGACTTTGCGCAGCCCGTCCATGTCGTCGGAAAACGCGACCAGGCGCGAGGGCAGGCCGGTGAGATCGGTGAAGGCGAGCCGCACCCAGGAGGTGCGGGCGACCTCGCCGAAGGTGCCGATGTGGGGCAGGCCGGAGGGGCCGTAGCCGGTCTCGAACAGCGCCTCGCGCTTGCCGGAGGCTTCGAGGCGGCGGGCGAGGGTTTCGGCTTCGCGGAACGGCCAGGCGGCGGGGAGGGATGCGGACATGGGCATCCCTTAAGCAGGATTCCGCCCCCCGCGCCACGCCTGCCGCCCGGGTGCGCCGGCGCGCCATCTTCCGGTGCGGGGGCGCATCCTGTAGATCGCGCGGATGCCGACCCCGCCCGCCGCAGGCGCCTCGCCGGTGATGGCGCAATGGTTTGCCGTCAAGGCCGCGCACGAGGATGCGCTGGTCTTCTTCCGCATGGGCGATTTCTACGAGCTCTTCTTCGCCGATGCCGAGACCGCCGCCGCCGCGCTCGACATCGCGCTCACCGCGCGCGGAACCCACGCCGGCGCGCCGATCCCGATGTGCGGGGTGCCGGCGGCCAACGCCGAGCCCTATCTCGCCCGCCTGCTCCGCCGCGGCTTTCGCGTAGCCCTCGTCGAACAACTGCCCGGGCCCGCCGCCCCCGGGCGGGCCGGCAAGGCGCCGCTGCCGCGCGGGGTGGTGCGCCTGCTCAGCCCCGCGACGGTCACCGACGAGGCGCTGCTGGAGGCCGGGCGGGCCAGCCTGCTGCTCGCGCTCGCCCACGCCGGGGGGCGGCTGGGGGCGGCCTGGCTCGAGGTCTCGACCGGGCGGTTCGAGACCGCGGCCCTCGGCCGGTCCGAACTTCCCGCCCTCCTCGCCCGGCTCGATCCCGCCGAGGTGCTGGCCCCGCCCGGGTTCGACCTCGGCGAGTTCGCCGGCGTGCGCGGCCCCGCCCTGCCCGATCCGCCCGAGGCGGAGGCGCGGGCGCGGCTCGCGGAGGCCTTCGGGGTGGCGTCGCTGGCGGCCTTCGGCAGCTTTTCCGCCGCCGAGGCGCTGGCCGCCTGGCGCGCGCTCGACTATCTCCGCCGCAGCGAGGCCGGCCGCCTGCCGCGGCTTTCCCGCCCCGAGCCGCAGGGCGAGGGCAGCGTGCTCGCGATGGACGCGGCGACGCGGGCTTCCCTCGAACTGCTCCGCGCCCGCGATGGCGGCGAGCCGGGGAGCCTTCTGGGTGCGATCCGCCGCACCGTGAGCGGGGCCGGCGGGCGGATGCTCGCGGCCCATCTCGCCGCGCCGCTCACCGATGCGCGGGCGATCGGCGAACGCCAGGAGGCGTGGCTCTGGTTCGCGGCCGACCCCGCCACCGCGGCGGAGGTGCGGGCTGCGCTCAAATCCGCGCCCGACCTCGCCCGCGCGCTCGCCCGGCTCTCGCTCGCCCGCTTCACCCCGCGCGATCTCGCCGCGGTGCGCGACGCCCTCGCCCTCGCCGGGCGTTGCGGGCAGCGGCTGGCCGGAGCGCTGCCGGCGCTGCTCGAACGCGCCCGCGCCGCCCTCGCCGTCCCGCCCGGGCTCGGCCCGCGGCTGCGCGCCGCGCTCGCCGAGCCGGTGCCGCCGCGGATCGAGGACGGCGGGGTGATCGCGCCGGGGTTCGACGCCGCGCTCGACGAGGCCCGCAGCCTGCGCGACGACAGCCGCCGCGCGGTCGCCGCGCTACAGGCGGCCTATGCCGCGCGGTTCGGCGTCTCCGGCCTGCGCATCCGCCACCACGCCCAGCTCGGCTACGTCATCGAGGTGGCGGCGGCGGCGGCGGAACGGCTGCGCGGCGAGCCCGACCTCGTCTTCCGCCAGGGGCTCGCCGGGGCGGCGCGCTTCGGCAGCGCCGAACTCGCCGAGCTCGACCGCCGCATCGGCGAAGCCGGGGAGCGGGCGGCGGCGCGGGAGAAGGCGCTCGCCGAGGAACTCGCCCGCGCCGTCCTCGCCCACGCCCCGGCGCTCGCCGCGCTGGCCGAGGCGCTCGCCCTGCTCGACCTCGCCCAGGGTGCGGCGGCACTCGCCGCCAGCGGGGAATGGTGCCGGCCGGCGGTGACCGCGGGGCTCGAATTCCGCGTCCTCGCCGGGCGTCATCCGGTGGTGGAGGCGGCGCTTGCCGGGCGCGCGCGCTTCGTGCCCAACGATTGCGATCTGTCCCCGTCGCGCCGGCTCGCGCTGCTCACCGGGCCCAACATGGCGGGCAAATCCACCTATCTGCGCCAGAACGCGCTGATCGTCGTGCTCGCCCAGGCCGGGCTGCCGGTGCCGGCGCGGGAGGCCGGGATCGGCATCGTCGACCGGCTGTTCAGCCGGGTCGGCGCGGCCGACGATCTCGCCAGCGGGCAGAGCACCTTCATGGTGGAGATGACCGAGACCGCCGCCATCCTCCACCAGGCGGGGCCGCGCAGCCTCATCGTCGTCGACGAGATCGGGCGCGGGACGGCGACGCTGGACGGGCTCGCCATCGCCTGGGCGGTGCTGGAGGCGCTCCATCACCAGATCCGCGCCCGCACGCTGTTCGCGACCCATTTCCACGAACTCGCCCGGCTCGGGCCGGAACTGCCCCGGCTCGCGCTCCACACCATGCGGGTCAAGGAGTGGAAAGGGGGGGTGGTGTTCCTGCACGAGGTGGCGGCCGGTGCCGCGGGGCGCAGTTTCGGGGTGCATGTCGCGCAGCTCGCCGGCGTGCCGGCGCCGGTGGTGCGCCGCGCGGCCGCCCTGCTCGGCCTGCTCGAACGCCAGGGCGCGCTTTCGGTGGCGGGGGAATTGCCGCTGTTCGCCGCCGCCGCCGGCGGGGCCGAGGCCTCGCCGGCCCCGGCCGATCCCCCCCGCGCGGGCGTTTCGACCCCCCCCGCGCGGGTCGATCCGCTGCGCGAGCGGGTCGATCCGCTGCGCGAGCGCCTGGCGGCGCTCGACCCCGACCGGCTCACCGCGCGGGCGGCCTTGGAGATTTTATACGATTTGCGGGCAATGCTCGGTGGATCGGAGAGCGCGGACCCGGTAGAGTCGCCGTGATGTTGTCCCCCTCGCCCCAGACTCCCCCGCCCCAGACTCCCTCGCCCCAGCCGCCCTCGGCGCGTGTCCCGCCGGCGCCCGCCCCCGGCCAGCCCCCCGCCGATGACGCGCTGGCCGATCTCGCCGGCCCGGTGCCGGTGCCGCGCGAGGCGGCGCTCGGCGCCTTCCGCCGCCACCTCGGGCGGCTGCGCGCCCACGTCCAGCAGGAGTTCGAGGAGGGCCGCATCGGCGGGCTCGTCGCCGCCCGCCTGCTCGCGCAAATGACCGATACGCTGATCACCGCCCTGTTCGACTATGCCGTCGCGACCACCCGGCTGCCCGGCGCGCCGCGGCTCGCGCTGGCGGCCACCGGCGGCTACGGGCGCGGCGTGCTCGCGCCCTTCAGCGACATCGACCTGCTCTTCCTCACCGACGTCGCCCCCACCGCGGACACCCAGGCCACCGTCTCGGCCATGCTCTATCTGCTCTGGGATCTCGGGCTGAAGGTGGGCCACGCCACCCGCTCGACCGCCGAGTGCCTGGCCGAGGCGGCGGCGGACCATACGGTGCGCACCTCGCTCCTCGACGCCCGCGCCATCGCCGGCGACGAGGCGCTGTTCGGCGACTTCGCCCAGCGCTACCGGGCGGGCGCGGACGCCGAGGGGCCGGGCGAATTCTTCGCCGCCAAGCTCGCCGAGCGCGACCTCCGCCACCGCCGCTTCGGCGATTCGCCCTGCCTGGTCGAGCCCAACATCAAGGAGGGGCGCGGCGGGCTGCGCGATCTTCAGACGCTCTACTGGCTGGCGCGCTGGGCCTTCGGCACCGCCGGGATCGGGGACCTCGCCTCCGGTGCCTTCCCTGGCGGAGCGATCCTGTCCGCCGCCGAGGCGCGCGGCGCGCTCAAGGCCTGGGACTATCTCTGGACCGTGCGCTTCCACCTCCACTACGTCGCCGGCCGCGCCGAGGAGCGGCTGACCTTCGATCTCCAGCCGGTGGTGGGCGCGCGCATGGGCTACACCCGCCACGGCCGCCGCCAGGACGGGGTGGAGCGCTTCATGCGCCACTACTTCCTGGTCTCGCGCGAGGTGACGCGGCTGACCCGCCTGCTCGAGCCGGCGATCATCCGCGCCGCGCTCGGCCCGCCCGCGGTCGCCGCCGAGACCGACGCGGCGCTCGCCGGCGCCGGGTTCCAGCTCGCCGACGGCAAGCTGCTGTTCGCCCCCGGCCGTGACCTCGCGGCGCGGCCGATCGAGATGCTGCGCCTGTTGCAGGTGGCGCGCGACCGTGGCCTCGGGCTGCACCCCCTGGCCCTGCGCGCGCTGATCCGCAACGAGCGCGCCGCCCTCCGCCTGCGCGGCGACGCCGCCGCCGCGGCGGCCTTCGTCGATCTGCTCTGCGGGCGCGACAACGAGCACAACCGCGCCGACGGCTGGCGCTGGCTCACCATCCTCAACGAGACCGGCATCCTCGGCCGGCTGATCCCCGCCTGGGCCCACATCGTCGGGCTGATGCAGTTCGACACCTACCACGTCTTCACCGTCGATGAGCACACCATCGAGGCGGTGCGGGTGCTCAATGCGCTCGAGCGCGGCGAGCTGGCCGAGGTCGCCCCCGTCGCCTCCGGCCTCGTCGATCATCTGCAATCGCGCCGCGCGCTCTATGTCGCCATGCTGCTGCACGACATCGCCAAGGGCCGCGGCGGCGATCATTCCGAACTCGGCGCGGAGCTCGCGCTCGAGGTCGGTCCCGAACTCGGGCTCTCGGCCGAGGAGACCGAGATGGTCTCCTGGCTGGTGCTGCACCATCTCCTGCTCAGCCAGACCGCCTTCTCGCGCGACATCGACGATCCCAAGACCATCCTCGACCTCGCCGACACCATCCAGTCCCCCGAGCGGCTGCGGCTGCTGCTGGTGCTGACGGTGGCCGACATGCGCGCGGTCTCGCCCCGGGTGTGGAACGGCTGGAAGGCGACGCTGCTGCGCGAGGTCTATGCCCGCGTCGCCGAGGTGCTCGCCGGGGGCCTCGCCACCAGCGAGCGCGACCAGCGGGTGCAGCGGTCGAAGGAGGCGGTGCGCGCCCTGCTGGAGGGCTGGAGCGAGGCGCAGACCACCGCCTTCCTGGAGCTGGGCTATCCCGCCTACTGGCTCGGCTTCGACCCGCCGACCCACGCCCGCCACGCCAGCATGGTGCGCGAGGCGCAGGCGCGGCAGGCGCCGCTCACCGTCCATGCCGAGATCATCCCCTCCCGCGCGGTGACCGAGGTCACGGTCTATGCCACCGACCATCCCGGCCTGTTCAGCCAGGTCGCCGGCGCGCTGGCGGTGGCCGGCGCCTCGATCGTCGATGCCCGCATCCACACCTTCACCAACGGCATGGCGCTCGACACCTTCTGGATCCAGGACGCGACCGGGGGGCCGTTCGACGCGCCCCACCGGCTGGCCCGGCTTTCGGTGGTGATCGAGCAGGCGCTCTCGGGGCGCATCCGGCTCGCCGCCGAGATCCGCAAGATCGCGCGCACCATCCTCGGCCGGCGGACGCGGGCGATCCATGTGCCGCCGCGCGTGCTGATCGACAACCACGCCTCCAACACCCACACCGTGATCGAGGTGAACGGGCGCGACCGGCCGGGGCTGCTGCACGACGTGACGGCGGCGATTTCGGCCGCCGGCGTGCAGATCGCCTCCGCCCATGTCGCGACCTACGGGGTGCGGGCGGTCGATGTGTTCTACGTCAAGGACGTGTTCGGCCTGAAGATCGAGAACGAGCGCAAGCTCGCCCAGCTGCGCGAGCAGCTGCTCGCCGCCCTCGCACCCCCTCCCGACCCTGCGGTCTGACCGGGCCGGCGGTCTGATCCCGCCCTACTCGGCGAGAACCAGCGCCTCCCCGCCCGCCGCCGCCGCCCGCCAGGAGAGCGCGGACGCGGGCAGCCCGGCCGCGATCAGGATATCCGCGATCACCCGCACCCGGTGCAGGGCGAGCGCGAGGGCCGCCGCCTGTGCCGCCGGGTCGGGGCGCGCCGCCGCGCCGTCGGCCTCGATCCGGACCGGCCGGCCCGCCCGCGCCCGGGCCAGCGCCGCGAGGCGGGCGCGCTCGCCCCGCGAGAGCTGCCACGAGCCCGGAGCGAAGCGGATGGCGAGCCGGCCGGAGAGCGCCGGCGGCGGGGCCGGCGCGGCGGCGGGCGGGGGAAGTGCGAGGCCGGCGATGCGCGGCGGCGGCGGGGCGGCCCGG
>DAHWFB010000010.1 GCA_027326105.1 Acetobacteraceae bacterium | reverse complement strand
GCACCGCCTCGTCCCCCCCATGCTCTACCCCGCCGCCAGCCAGCTTCGCTACCTGCTGGACGACCCCGCAATGGCCGCCCTGCTCGCCGCCTCGCCCGGCCTGCGCCGCACCATCCGCCCCCTCTGCCGCATGCTCGGCCTGCCCCAACCGCCGGCGCCCCAACCTCCAGCGCCCCATCCGCCCGGGCCGCCACCCTCGGAAGCCTCGCCTCCCCCTCGATCCGCGCCACCGCCCGCGCCCGTCCGCGCCATGCCGCGGACCCCGCCGCCCGCGCCGCGCCAAGCGCCACCCCCACCGCCCCCTCCCGCGGCGAACAGTCTCGCCCACACCCCCGGCCCCCACGCCCCGCCCCGGCCCGGGTGAGCCATCCCGCTTGGTCACGCCATTTTTGTTGCGTATTCGAAACATTCACCCGACCCGCCCGCCCGGCGGCTCCCGCCGCCTGTTCCGATCCGGAACAACCGCCGCACCTCCCAAGACTTGACAGGCGCTGTCGCCAAAATTAACAATCGGACAGGTTTGGTGGGTGCGGGCGGCTGCATCACCGGCAACGTCTATGCCGGCCGCCGGCATCCACGCGGTCGCACTCCGGGCGCGGCAGCGGGCGCTGCGCCGGGGGAATTCCAAACCCGCCCGCGCACGGGGGAATATCCACCATGAAACACGCTTGCGCGTCCAAAAAGCCACGCGCGCGGCTCACCCTGGCGGCGGCCACGCTCGCCGCCGGCGGCCTGCTCGGCGCCGCCACCGCCCAGGCCGCCGGCCCCACCGCCGCCGATTTCCTCAATGCCGCCAACAGCCCGAACAATTGGATCCTGTTCGCCGGCAACTACAGTTCCAACCGTTCCACCGCGGCGAAGCAGATCACCAGCGCGAACGTCTCCGGCCTCAGCAAGGCCTGGGTCTTCCACCTCTCCGACAATGGCCCGACCGAGACCTCGCCCATCGTCTGGAACGGCATGATGTACGTCACCTCGGCGCACGATCACGTCTACGCACTCAACGCCGCCACCGGCAAACTCGTCTGGCAGTTCGCGGACAATCCCCACGTCATCTCCTTCGCCGCCAACCGCGGCGTCGGCATCCTCCACGGCGTCGTCTATCTCGGCACGCTCGACGGCCATCTGATCGCGCTCGACGCCAAGACCGGCAAGAAACTCTGGGACGAGGTGGCCGTCCACAACCCGGTCAACACCTTCTACACCATGGCCCCGGTGCCCTATAAGATGGCCGACGGCAAATGGGTCCTGCTGGAGAGCGCCTCGAACGGAGACTGGGGCGGCATCGGCTACATCACCGCCTTCAACCCCGCCAACGGCAAGCGCGTGTGGGAATGGAAGACCATCCCCGGCCCCGGCCAGCCCGGCCACAACACCTGGGCGGGAGACAGTTGGAAACGCGGCGGCGCCGCCCCCTGGACCGGCGTCACCATCGATCCCTCGACCCAGACCCTCTACATGGACCTCGGCAACCCCCAGCCGGACTTCAACGGCGCGGTGCGCAAGGGCAAGAACCTCTATACCGACTCCCTGGTCGCGCTCGACATCTCCGGTCCCACGCCCAAGCTCAAATGGTACCACCAGTTCATCCCCAACGACACCCACGACTGGGACGCCTCCATGCCGCCCCTGCTGTTCACCGGCAAAAGGAACGGCCAGTCGATGAAGATGGTCGCCGCCGGCGACAAGGCGGGCAACGTCTGGATCCTCGACGCCGCCACCGGCAAGCTGCTCGACCATACGGTGGTCAGCTTCCAGCACGGCCAGCACTCGGCCCCGAGCCTCGGCGGCAACGTGGCCTGCCCGAACACCAACGGCGGCGTGGAATACAACGGCGCCGCCTATGATCCCGCCACCAACACCCTCTTCGTCCCCTCGGTGAACGAGTGCGGGTTCTGGAAAGGCTACAAGACCGCGGTCTATGTCGCCGGCCAGTTCTACCTCGCCGGCGCCTTCCCGAAGTTCGTCGGCCCCGACACCGGCAACTTCAACGCCATCAACGTCGGCACCGGCGTCTTCAACTGGCGCGCCAACTTCAACCTGCCGGCCGCCGGCGGCGCCCTCGTCACCCCCACCGGCCTCGTCTTCACCGGCGAGCTTTCCGGCCAGTTCGACGCCTTCAACACCAAAACCGGCGCGCTCGCCTGGCACAGCGCCACCGGCTCGCCCATCATCGCGCCCCCCGTCGCCTACACCGCGGGCGGCAAGGAATATGTCGCGGTCGCCTCCGGCACCGCCGGCAACCAGAAGGTGCCCGAACTCAAGAGCCCCGGCCATGGCTCCATGATCACCGCCTACACGCTCAAGTGATCGGCCGATGAACCGGCTCCTCACGCCGGGTCACGTCCTCCGGCACGCCCGCACGGCGTGCCGGAGCGGCCTGATCCTCGCCCTCGCCGTCCTGCTCGCGGCGCTCCCCGGCCCCGCGCCGGCCCGCGCCGCAACCGGCCCGCACGGCGTCGCGCTCGCCGCGCTGGCCGATCTGCGCGCCGCCCAGGCCGAACTCGAACATGCGCTCGCCGTCACCAAAGCGAACGCCGCCCTCTTCAAAACCCCCGCCCAGCGCGCCATCAACGCGCTGCTCGGCGCGTCGGACCCGGCCTATTCCGCCGCCGCCGGCAATCCGGGGGACGCGGCGGGCGCCGCCGGCGATATCACCCGCGTCCTCGCCCTGCCCGGAGATCACGTCTGGTCCCCGGCGCTCAACGGCGCGCTCGCCAACACCCAGCTCGCCGCCGCCATCCTCGGGGACGCGCTGAAAACCCGCGACTTCTACAAGTTCGAGATGACCGCGACCCAGGCGCTCGTCGATATCGAAATCGCCCTCGGCCGCCCCGACCGCGTCGGCGGGCTCGGCGGTCTCGCCGGCACGCTCGCCACCACCACGCTCGGCGTGCCCGCCTCGGCCGCCACCGCCCCCGCCTGCGCCGCCCCGCTCGGTTCGGGGCCGGTCTATGGCACCGCGGGCGACTATCTCCTCTACATCGCCGTCCCCACCGGCAAGGCCGCCCATTTCACCCTGCCCGAGGCGCTGGCGAGCCGTTCCGTCTCCGTCACCAAGGGCTGGGTGCTCTTCCGCACCGCGGCCGAACCCCTGCGCGCCAAACTCTGCCGCAACGCGCGCCACGCCGCCGCCGGCCCGCCCGCGCTCTACACGCGGGCCCAGGCGCAGGCCGGGCGCGCGGTGTTCATGACCAATTGCGTCACCTGCCACGGCGCAAATCTGCAAGGGGTCGCCGCCCCCTCGGTCGCGGGGACGGATTTCCTCACCACCGCGAAGCGCAACGGCTGGAGCCTCGGCGTCATCCGCGCGCTGGTGGTGCAGAACATGCCCTTCAACAACCCGGGCGGACTCCAGCCCGAACAATACGCCAACGTGCTCGCCTTCCTCCTCGCCGCCAACTGCTACCCCGCCGGCAACACCCCCTTTCCGCTCCATTTCCAGCCGGCCATGAACAAGCTCCTGCTCGGCCCGGTCCCCGGCGCGCACCCCGCCAATGCCAGAACCGGCGTCTGCGCCGTGCCCTGAGCGCTACCGCCGCACCGTGCGCCGATAGAGGTGCCAGGTGGCGTGGCCGAACACCGGCAGCACCACCGCGAGCCCGAGCAGGAACGGGATCGAGCCGATGACGAGGCCAGCGGCGATCAGCGCACCCCAGATCGCCATGGTGAGCGGGTTCTTGCGCACCACCCGGATCGAGGTCAGCACCGCCTCGTTCATGGTGGCGTCGCGGTCGAGCAGCAGCGGGAAGGAGACCACGCTGATCGAAAGCACCGCGACCGCGAACCCGAACCCGACCCCGCAGCCGAGCACGATCATCGCCCAGCCGGCCCCGGTGTAGAACACGACATGGAAGAACCCGCCCAGCGTCTCCGGCGGATGGGCGCCGATGGTGACCAGCGCGATCAGCCCCGCCACCACCAGCCAGAACACGAAGATGCCGACGAGCAGCGCGCCGAGCAGCGCGATCGCCCCGATCGAGGGGGCGCGCAGCACGCCGAACGCGTCGGTCCAGGAGACCGCCTGCCCCAACTCCCGCCGCCGGCTCATCTCGTTCAGCCCGACACCGGCGAGCGGCCCGAGCAGGGCGAAGCCGGAGGCGAGCGGAAAGAGCAGCGGGACGAGATGCTCGCCCGAGGCCACCCAGCCGAGTGCGAGGCCCACCACCGGGTACAGCACGCAGAGGAAGATCACGTCGGTGCGGTTGGCGGCGTAGTCCTCGAAGCCCTTGGCCAGGGCGATGAGGAGATCG
Source organism: Acetobacteraceae bacterium (assembly GCA_027326105.1). GTDB lineage: Bacteria > Pseudomonadota > Alphaproteobacteria > Acetobacterales > Acetobacteraceae > DAHWFB01. The sequence continues at coordinate 24,330 of DAHWFB010000010.1, read as the reverse complement.
TCGAGGTGGATGCGGCGCACCGCGGGCCGGCCGGGGTGGGTTTCGATCCCGGCCCAGTATTCGTCGGCCGGCGCCGACCCGATCGACCCTCCGGCCAGCGCGACACGGTCCCACAGCCATGCGATGGGGCTTTGGATGGTCATGGCTTCGTCCTCCCGAACCCAGTTTCGGAGGATCGCCCACCGCCGGCCAAGGTGCCGCTCACGAGAGGGCAGTCCGCCGAGAAACCTATCCTAGATCAAGCGCCGGACCGCTGTCGCCTCAAATCGGCGGGGTTGGATCGGGGTGCCATCGCGACCCCGCCTCTGCTAGTCTGCGCCGGCGGTCAGGGGCTTGACTCGGACCTTGGCTTCCCGGACGATCGTAAGATCGGATGAATAAGACGCCGGAGTGGCGCCCCGGGGCGGCGCCAAGGGGAGGATCGGATCGGCGTGACGGGCGAGACCACATCCCATCCTGCCGGCGCGGCGGCTGGCGCAGACCCCGGTCGCGGCTACACCCACATCGTGCGGGCCCAGCGGATCAGCGTCTCCTTCGGCAACATCCGCGCGCTCTCCGACATCGATCTCGCGATCGGGCGCAACGAGATCGTCGGGCTGATCGGAGACAACGGCGCCGGCAAATCGACGCTGACCAAGGTGCTGACCGGAGTGCTGCGCCCGACCTCGGGGCGGCTCTTCATCCGCGACCAGCCGATCGACTGGAACCAGTATTCGGTGCGCGCGGCACACCGGCTGCGTTTCGAGACCGTCTACCAGGAGAAATCGCTCGGCGAAAAGCAGCCGCTATGGCGCAATTTCTTCGTCGGCCGGCAGATCACCAACCGCTGGGGCTTCATCAAGGTGCGCGAAGAGCGCCGCATCGCCGACGAGATCCTCAAGCGGCACATCGGGTTTCGCGGGGTCGGCATCGACGCCGATTCGACGGTGTCGCAGCTTTCCGGCGGCGAGCGGCAGGGGATCGCGATCGGGCGGGCGATGTATTTCGATTCCGACCTCATCCTGCTCGACGAGCCGACGGTCGCTCTCGCGGTCAAGGAAGTACAGAAGGTGCTCGACTTCGTGCGCTCGATCAAGCGATCGGGGCGCGCCTGCATCTACATCGAGCACAATCTCGCCCATGTGCACGCGCTCGCCGACCGGCTGGTGGTGCTCGACCGTGGCCGCATCGTGGCCGACATTCCCGCCGGCACCATGAGCCTCGAAGAGCTGACCCGGTTCCTGATCGGGCTGCACGCGCCCGCCGGGGCGGCGGGAGCGGCGCAATGAGCGACGCGCGGGCGGTGCCGACCGCTCTGCCGCCCCGCCATGGCGGGCTCTGGTCGCGGCTGGCGCGGATCGAAGGGCTGCCGATCGTGGTGGTGTTCTTCGTGCTGGTGGGCGCCTTCGTCTATTTCGCGCCCGAGGTGTTCCTGCGCTGGCCGATCTATTTCTCGTTCCTCACCACCATCCCGCCGATGCTGGTGCTGGCGCTCGGGCTCACCCTCGTCATCGCGGCCGGCGAGATCGATCTCTCGTTTCCCTCGGTGCTGGCCTTTTCCGGGTTCCTGTTCGCCTGGACGGTGCGCCATACCGGGCTCGACTGGCCGGCCGCGGCGCTGGCGCTGGCCGGCGGGGCGCTGGTCGGGGCGGTGAACGGGGTGCTGGTCGCGGTGGTGGGAATTCCCTCCATCATCGTCACCATCGGCACCCAGTTCTTCTGGGGCGGCATCGCGGTGGTGCTCTCGGGCGGGCTCTCCTACTCGCTGCAACGGCTCGACCACACGCTGCTCGCCGGCATCTTCACCGGCAATCTCTTCGGCGTGCTCCCGATGCAGTCGCTGTGGGCGGCAGCACTCGCGGTCTTCGTCTGGTTCCTGCTCAACCGCCACCGCTTCGGCGAGCATCTCCTCTTCATCGGCGACAATCGCGAGGTCGCGCGCGTCGCCGGCATCAATGTCCGCCGCGAGGTGATCAAGCTGTTCACCCTGATGGGGCTGTTCGCCGGCTTCGGCGCGATCCTGCTGACGATGGAGAACCGCAATTTCTTCTCGACCCAGGGCGGGGGCTATCTGCTGCCCGCACTCGCCGCGGTGTTCATCGGCGGCACCTCGGTCTTCGGCGGCTCGGGCAAGGTGGTGGGCAGCTTCTTCGGCGCCTACATCATCGGCATGCTCGACGCCGGGATCGTCGCCACCGGCGTCGCCGGGTTCTGGGTGCAGGTGATCGTGGGCATCGTGTTCGTCGTCGCGGTCGTGTTCCACCTGCTGATGGAGCATCCCGGCAGGTTCATCACCATCGCGCGCTTCTTCCGCCGCTCGTCCTGAGCGCGGCACACCGCGAGCCGCGCCCGTCCGGCGGTTCGCGGATTCTCCTTCGTGGACGGGATGGGAACAGGGGAGAAACGATACCATGAAGTTCCGCCACGCGCTACTCGCCGCGGCCTGCGGCTGCCTCGGCCTCGCCGCCGCCGCCAACGCCACCCAGCCCTCGAGCGCGACGCCGCTCGGCGCCGGGATGACGATCTACATGCAGATGGGCGGCAACCCCGGCGACGGGGCCACCCTGCCCCGCCAGGTGGGCGCCGCGGATGCCGCCAAGGCGCTGGGGATCAAGGTGATCGAGCAGTTCTCGGCGTGGCAGCCGGAGACCATGCTGAGCCAGTTCCGCCAGGCGATGGCGGCCAAGCCGACCTGCATCGGCATCATGGGCCACCCCGGCGACAAGGCGTTCTCCGGGCTCGTCGCCCAGGCCGAGAAGCAGGGGATCGTGGTCACCACCGGCAACACCCCGCTGCCCTCGCTCGAGGCCGCCTATGGCACCAAGGGCTTCGGCTATGCCGGCGCCAATCTCTACGTCGGCGGCGAGATCACCGCGCGCGCCATGATCAAGGCCGGGCTCAAGAAGGGCGACCTCGCGCTCGAATACGGCCTGTTCAGCGAGGGCCAGCGCAGCCTCTCCGACCGCGGCCTGCGCCATGAACTCGTGAAGCACGGGATCAAGGTGATCTCGCTCAACGTCTCGCCCCAGGTCGACGCCGATCCCTCGCTCGCGGTGCCGATCATCGTCGCCTTCATCGAGAGCCACCCGACGCTGCGCGCGATCGGCACCCAGCACGGCGGCGTGACCTCCTTCATCCCCCAGGCGCTGCGCCAAGCGGGGAAGAAGCCGGGGCAGATCATCGTCGGCGGCATCGACCTCGCGCCGGCGACGATTTCGGGCATCGAGAGCGGCTACATCACCGCGACGCTGGACCAGGAGCTCTATCTGCAGGGCTTCCTGCCGGTGCTGCAGTGCGTGCTGTCGGCGAAGTACCATTTCCACGGGCTCGACATCAACACCGCGGCCGGGGTGGAGACCAAGGCGAGCCTCCTTCCGCTGGTGCCGCTGATCAAGCGCGGCATCCGCTGAAGCCGCCAGCGCCCAGGACGGCGCGATCAGGACGGCGCGTTCGGGACGGCGCGATCGGGCTGGCGCCGCGCCGTTTCGGGGGTTGGGGGACTCGCCGCGGGTAGTCTAGACTCCGCGCCTTCCGGGCGAGGGTGGACGCGATGGCGGTCGTTACCGTGGCGCAGCAGAAGGGCGGAGCGGGCAAGACCGCGCTCGCCGCCCATCTCGGCGCCTATTTCGCCGAGACCCGCTCGGTCGCGCTGATCGACATCGACCCGCAGCGCTCGCTGGCGCGCTGGCACGGGCTGCGCATGGCCCGCGCCAGGCCGGCCAACCCGATCACGCTCGCCGAGATCGCCGGCTGGCGGCTGCCCGCGGAGGTCGCCGGCCTCGCCCGGCGGCACGCGATGGTGCTGGTGGACACCCCGCCGCACACCGACACCGAGGCGCGGCTCGCCATCCGCGCGGCCGATCTCGTGCTGGTGCCGATCCAGCCCGCCCCGCCCGACCTGTGGGCGGCGGAAGCGACCCTGGCGCTGGCCGCCGCGGAACGGCGCCCGGTGCGGCTGGTGTTCAACCGGGCGCCCGCCGCCTCGCGCCTGCGCAGCCTGCTGGAGGCGGAGATCGCCGAGCGCGGGCTGGCGCTGCTCGCCGCCGCACTCGGCAACCGCATGGGATTCGCCGGCGCCTTCGCCGCCGGGCTCGGGGTCAGCGAGGCCTCGCCGCGATCGCGGGCGGCGGACGAGATCCGCTCGCTCGCCGCCGAGATCGAGGGGGTGCTGGGATGATCCTGCGCGGCGTGCTGGTGGCGCTCCATCTGATTTGCGCCGTGCTGTGGATCGGCGGCATCGGGTTCCTGCTGCTGGTGCTGCGCCCGAGCCTCGCCGGGCTGGCGCCGCGCAAGCGGCTCGATCTGCACCAGGCGGCGCTGCGCCGCTTCCTGCGGCTGGTCTGGCACCTCCTGCCGGTGCTGCTGGCGAGCGGCTATGCGCTGCTGTTCCTGCGCGGGGGGTTCGCGACCGCCGGCATCGCGGTCAATCTGATGCAGGCGCTCGGGCTGGTGATGGCGGCGCTGTTCGCCTACCTCTACTTCCGCCCCTGGCCCGAACTCGGCGTCGCGCTGGAGACCGGGGATATCGACACCGCCGAGGAGGCGCTGGGGCGCATCCGCCGGCTGGCGCAGCTGAATTTCGTGCTCGGGCTGCTCATCCTGGGGGCGGCGGCGTTCGTTCCGGGCTGACCGCGGGGCCGGCGAGGCCGAGCCGGACGGCGAGGACATCCTCCGCGTCGGGCTCGCGGCCGGTGGTGAAGCCGAGGCTGTGGACGAACGCCACCATCGGGGCGTTTTCGGCCAGCACCTCGCCGGTGATGGCGGTGATGCCCTCCCCGCGCGCCCAGTCGATCAGCCGGCGCATCAGGGCGCGGCCGAGCCCGCGCCCCTTCCAGGCGGCATCGACCGCGATCGCGAATTCGGCCGCCTCGCCCTCGGCGTCGCGCACCAGGCGGGCGACGCCGACGGTCTCGCCGCTGGCCTCGTGCACGGCGATCAGCGCCATTTCGCGCACGTAGTCGACCTGGGTGAGGCGGGCCAGCATCTCGGGCGAGAGCTCGCGGAGCGCGCTGAAGAAGCGCCGGCGCACGTCCTCGGGCGGCATGCGGCGGAAGAAGGCGCCATGGGCCAGCGCATCCTCGGGGCGGATGGGGCGCAGGGTCAGCGTGTCGGGCCCGGCGTGCCAGGTTTCGACCAGTTCCGCCGGATAGGGGGGGATGGCGAAGCGCGAGCGGCCCGCGCGCGCGGTGACCGGCAGCAGGCGGAGGCTGGCGTCGGCGGCGTGGACCCCGGCGGCGTCGGCGAACAGCGGGTTGATCTCGAGGGCGGCGATCTCGGGGAAATCGACCAGCAGCTGGCTCACCCGCACCAGCGCTTCGGCCACCGCCTCCGCCGGCACCTCCGGGTGGCCGCGCAGGCCGCCGAACAGGCGGGAGACGCGGGTGCGGGCGATGAGCGCGCGGGCCAGCGGCAGGTTGAGCGGGGGCAGGTCGAGGGCGATGTCGGCGACCACCTCGGCGGCCGGACCGCCCTGGCCGAACCCGATGGTCGGGCCGAACAGCGCATCCTCGTCGAGCCGGATCAGGAGTTCGTGGGCGCGGCCGTATTGCGCCTGCACGACGACCCGCTCGGGCTCGCCGCGCCAGCGGGCGCGGGCGAGCAGGAAGCGCGCCGCCGCCTCCACGGCGGGCGGGTCGGCGAGATCGAGCAGGAGGCTGCGCCGGTCCGCCGCCACCGCTCCCTGCCGGGGCAGGCGCACCACCACGGGAAAGCCGAGCGCCTCGGCGGCGGCGGCGGCGGCCTCCGCGGTTTCGGCCTCGCGCATCGGCAGCACCGCGACGCCGTAGGCGGCGAGCACCGCGAGCGCGTCCGCCTGGGCCAGGCTGTCCGCTCCGGCGGCGCGCAGGGCGGCGAAGCGGCGGGCGACGCCGACCCGGTCCGGTGCCACCGCGAGCACCCGCGAGGGCGGCAGCTCGGCCGCGGCGGCGCGGTTGCGGCGCTGCTCGACGAGATGGCGGAAGCCCTGCACCGCCTGCTCGGGGCTGGCGAAGGCGGCGACGCCCGCGTCGGCGAGGCTGCGGCGATGGGCGGCGGCGGTCGCTTCTCCCAGGGCCGCGACCAGCAGGGGAACCTTCATCGTCGCGCCGGCGGCGGCGAGTGCCGCGATCGCCGCCCCGTCACGCCCGCCGACCGGGGCGTGGACCGCGAGCACGCCGCCGATCTCGGGCGCGGCACCGAGCAGGCTCGCCGCCTCGGCGAGACGGGTCGGCGGCTCGATGCCGGCGTAGACCGGGCCGATCATGCTCGCGCTCTGCCCGGGCAGGGCGAGCGGCAGAGCGGCGCGCACCGCTTCGGGCAGGGCGGCGAGGCTGAGCCCCTGGCGCAGGGCGGCGTCGGCGGCGAGGCGGCCGGGGCCGATGGCATTGGTGACGATGGCGAGCGTGTCGCCCGCCGCCGGCCGGGCGCGGGCCAGCGTTTCCGCCGCGGCCAGGAGATCCTCGAAGCAGGCCACGGTGAGCACGCCGGCGCGGTGCAGCGCCTGGGCGAACAGCGCCTCCGCCCGCCCGCTGGGGTCGACCAGCCAGCCGCCCGCCCGCAGCGCCACCACCGGCCGCAAGCGCGAGGCGGCGCGGGCGGCGGACAGGAAGCGGCGGGGGTCGCGCAGGCGGCGGATGTCGAGCAGGATCAGCCTGGTCTCGGGATCGCGCGAGAGCCAGTCCAGCACCGGGGCGAAGCCGATGTCGGCGTTGCCGCCGATGCCGATGATATGGCTGAAGCCGACGCCGCCCGGCCCCGCCCAGTCGAGCACGGCGCGGCAGAGGGCGGCGGACTGGGAGACCAGCGCGAGCCGCCCCGGGTGCGCCGGCAGATGGCCGCGCGAGGCATCGAGCCCGAGCGCCGGGACGATGAGGCCGAAGGAGCCCGGACCGAGCACCCGCACCCCGGCCGCCCGCGCGGCGGCGGCGAGGTCGGGCACCATGGTGGGCACGATGGCGGCGAAGCAGCCGCGCGCGGCCAGCGCCGCGAGCTGGCCGGGCACCTGCTCCGGCGGATCGGCGACGATCGCGAGGTCGGGGGCGAGCGGCAGGGAGGCGATGTCGGGATGGGCGAGCAGGCCGGAGATCGCCGGGGCGCCGGGGAGAACGGGCAGGATCGCGCCGCCGAAGCCACCGGCCAGAAGATTGCCGAGAATTTCGCGGCCCACCACCGTCCCCGCCCCGCTCAGCGCGACGGTCGCGGGATGGAACAGCCGCTCCGGGGCGAAACCACGGACGGCGCCGGGAAGGATGCGCGTCATGTTGCAGTGCAGCACATCATCTGGTTCAGATTGGCACCCCGGCGGCCCGGCGCAACCCCTGCCCCGCCCGCGCGCGGTTGCCAAATCCTCCCGGGCGGGGTTGCATGGGGGCGGAAGCGGGGAGCGATGGCGGGATGACGAACGGCGCGCGTTGGGATCCGGAGATGCGGGCCGCGGTGGCGGCGCTGGACGCCGCGGCGGCGCACTATCCGCCGCTGCGCGACGATCTCTCCCTCGGCGCGCAGCGCGAGGCGCACGATGGCGCGGCGCTGGCCGCCGGCCAGGGCGGGGCGGCGATGGCGGAGGTGTCCGACCGCTGGATCCATGCCCGCGGGCGGGCGATCCGGGCCCGGTTGTACCGCCCGACCGCGGCGCCCCTGGCCCCGGGGGTGGTGTTCTTCCACGGCGGCGGCTGGGTCTGGTGCACGATCGAGACCCACGACCGGCTGGCGCGGGAACTGGCCGCGGCGAGCGGGGCGGCGGTGGTCAGCGTCGACTATGCGCTCTCTCCGGAGGCGAAGTTCCCCGCCGCGCTCGAGGAGTGCCACGCGGTGAGCGCCCATCTCGCCGCCGAGGGTGCCGCCTGGGGGATCGACGGGCGGCGGCTGGCGGTGGCGGGGGATTCGGCGGGCGGAAACCTCGCCATCGCCACCGCGCTGCTCGCGCGCGCCCGCGGCGGGCCGCAGCTCTCGGCGCTGCTCGCGATCTACCCGGTGTGCGCGCCGGAGTTCACCACCCCGAGCTATCGCGAATTCGGCGCCGAGTATGGGCTGACCGCGGCGCGGATGGAGAAGTTCTGGGACGAGTATCTGCGCGACGGGTCGGACCGGTTCAACCCGCTCGCCGACGTGCTGCGCGCCGACCTCTCCGGCCTGCCGCCGGCGCTGGTGCAGCTCGCCGAGCTCGACGTGCTGCGCTCGGAGGGAGAGACGCTGGCGGCCAGGCTGCGGGCCTCCGGCGTCGCCTGCGCGCTGGAGACCTACCCCGGGGTGGTGCACGGCTTCCTGCGCTATACGGCCGAAGTCGCCCGCGCGCGGGAGGCGGCGGCGCGGGCGGGGGCGTGGCTGGCGGCGCGGCTCGGCGGCTGATCGCCCGCGGCGGATCGTTCAGAGCGCGAGGCGCAGGCGGGCGGCGATCTCGCCCACCACGCCGCGGCGGAAGGCGAGCACGCAGACGATGAAGATGCCGCCCTGGATGACGCTGACCCAGGAGCCCAGGGTGGCGAGGTAGGTCTGCATCGCCACCACGATGAGCGCGCCGACCACCGGGCCGAACACGGTGCCCATGCCGCCGAGCAGCACCATCAGCACGATCTGGGCCGACATGGCGGCGTCCACCCCGCTCAGCGTCGCGATGCGGGTGACCAGTGCCTCCAGCGCCCCGCCGGCGCCGGCGAAGCCCGCCGACAGCACGAAGGCGAGGAGCTTGTAGCTCTCCACCCGGTAGCCGAGGGAAATCGCCCGCGTCTCGCTCTCGCGGATCGCCTTGAGGACCTGCCCGAAGGGCGAATGGATGATCCGGTAGAGCAGCAGGAAGCCGAGCACGAAGGCCACCGCCACGAACCAGTACATGGCGAAGTCGTGGTGGAGCGCAAGCGCCCCCAGGGCGCGGCCGCGCGGGATCGGCTGGATACCGTCCTCGCCGTGGGTGAAGGGCGCTTCGAGGCAGAAGAAGCGCACCATCTCGGCCAGCGCCAGCGTGATCATGGCGAAATAGATGCCCTGGCGGCGGATGGCGAGGAAGCCGACCACGAGCCCGACCGCCGCCCCGGACGCGGTGCCGGCGAGGATCGCGAGCTCGGGCCCGCTGCCGAGCGACTTGGCGCAAAAGGCGCCGACATAGGCGCCGAGGCCGAAGAAGGCGGCGTGGCCGAGCGAGAGCAGCCCGACATAGCCGAGCAGCAGGTTGAAGCCGAGCGCGACCAGCGCGAAACTCATCGCCTGCATGACGAAGACCGGATAGACCACGAACGGCGCCGCCACGATCAGCGCGAGCAGGATGAGGAAGGCGGCGAGACGCGCGCCGGCGAGCCCCGCCATCTCAGCGGCTCCGCCCGAACAGGCCGGCGGGGCGGAGCAGCAGTACCAGCACCATCACCACGAAGGCCACGGTCGCCGCCCCGGGGGGATAGAACACCTTGGTGAAGCCTTCGACGACGCCGAGCAGGAAGCCGGTGAAGACGGCGCCGCCGATGGAGCCCATGCCGCCGATCACCACCACCGCGAAGACGATGCTGATGTAGGACGAGCCCATGCCGGGATTGACCGAATACATCGGCGCCGCCAGCACCCCGGCCAGCGCCGCGAGCGCCACGCCGCCGGCGAAGGTGAGCGTGACCAGGCGCGGCACGTCGATCCCGAGCGCCTGCACGATCGCGGGATTTTCGGTCGCCGCGCGCAGCACCGCGCCGAGGCGGGTCTTCTCGATCACCAGCCAGGTGGCGAGGCAGACGACGATCGCCGCCACCACCACGAAGGCATGGTAGTTGGGCAGATACATGAAGCCGAGGTCGCGGGTGCCGCGCAGCAGACGGGGCACCGAATAGGTGACGCCGGAAGAGCCGAAGCGGTTGGTGAAGACGCCTTCGAGCACTTCGGCGAGCCCGAAGGTGAGCAGCAGGCCGTAGAGCGGATCGAGCCCGCGGATGGGGCGCAGCAGCACGCGCTCGATGGCGGCGCCGAACAGGCCGACCGCGAGCGGCCCGAGCACCAGCGCCGGCCAGTAGCCGATGCCGAACCAGTGCAGCAGCAGATAGGCCGAGAAGGCGCCGACCATGAACAGCGCCCCGTGGGCGAAGTTGATGATGTTGAGGATGCCGAAGATCACCGCCAGCCCGAGCGAGAGCATGGCGTAGAAGGAGCCGTTGACGATGCCGAGCAGCAACTGCCCGAACAGGAGCGGGGCCGGCTTGCCGAAAATCATCATCATCGGGTGGCCCCGCTCCGCTCTCGTCCGCAGTTTCTCGCCCGGGCTGGCGCCCGGCTCAGGCCTTCATCAGCGGGCAGCCCTCGACCTTGGGCGACATGAAGGCTTCCGCCGCCGGGGTGGTGCCGAGCAGGGTGTAATAGTCCCACGGCTTCTTGCTCTCGGCCGGGGTCTTCACCCGGAACAGATAGGCCGGGCACATGAAGCGGCCGTCCTCGCGGATGTAGGCCTTGCCGTAGGCGTCATCATCGGTCGGGATCTTCTTCATGCGCGCGATGATGTCCGCCCCGCTCTTCTTCGCCGCCGGCACGCCCATGTCGTGCACCGCCTTGAGGAAGTGCAGCGTGCCGGAATAGTCCCCCGCCTGGCCCATCGAGGGATAGTTGTTGGGGGTCCGTGGCAGCACCCGCTTGGTGAAGGCGCGGGTACGGTCGTTCATGTCCCAGTAGAAGCTTTCGGTGAGGATCAGCCCCTGCGCGATCTCGAGCCCCATGCCGTGCACGTCGTTGAGGAAGACGAGCAGGCCGGCGATGCGCATCTTCTTGTTGACGCCGAACTCGTGAGCCTGCTTGACCGAATTGACGGTGTCCTTGCCGGCGTTGGCCAGCCCGAGCACCTGCGCGCCGCTCGCCTGCGCCTGGACGAGATAGGAGGAGAAATCGGTGGTCTGCGGGAACGGATAGTTGACGTTGCCGAGCACCTTGCCGCCCTCGGCCTTGACGAACATCGCCGTCTGGTCGCGCAGCAGATGGCCGAAGGTATAGTCGGCGGTGATGAAGAACCAGGTCTTGCCGCCGGCCTTGACCATCGCGCCGCCGGTCGACTTGCCGAGCATGTAGGTGTCGTAGGTCCAGTGGATGGTGTTGGCGTTGCAGTCCTTGCCGGTGAGCAGCGAGCTCGCCGAGTTGGAGTTGATGTAGGCCTTGTTCTTTTCCTTGGCGACGTTGGCGACCGCAAGGCCGACCGCGGAATTGGGGCAGTCGATGACGAGATCGACTCCCTCGCGGTCATACCATCGCGCGACGATGGCGGTGCCGACGTCGGGCTTGTTCTGGTGGTCGCCGGAGACGACATCCACCGTCCAGCCCTTGTCGCCGAAATCGGCGATCGCCTGCTGCACGCAGGCGACCGCGGTCGGCCCGCCGATGTCGCGGTAGGGGCCGGACATGTCCGAAAGCACGCCGATCTTCAGCGTCGGCGCGGCGGCGCGCGCGGCGAGCCGGGGCAGCGGGGTGGCCGCGGCGGCGGCGGCGGTGATCAGCGTGCGGCGGGAAATTCCCATGACGTCTCTCCTCAGGGTCTGCGCGGTTGGGTCTGCGCGGTCGGGCCGGCGCCGTTGCGGCGGCGCGGTTGCGGCGGGATCATACTCCGAGATAGGCGTGCAGATCCTCCATCCGCGCGGAAAGTTCCTGGTTGGCGATGTGGTCGACGATGCGGCCGTGTTCGACCACGTAGTGCCGGTCCGCCACGGTGGCGGCGAAGCGGAAATTCTGTTCGACCAGCAGCACGGTATAGCCGCGCTCGCGGATGGTGCGGATGGTGCGCCCGATCTCCTGGACGATGACCGGGGCGAGCCCCTCGGTGGGCTCGTCGAGCAGCAGAAGCCGCGCCCCGGTGCGCAGGATGCGGGCGATGGCGAGCATCTGCTGCTCGCCGCCCGAGAGTTTGGTGCCTCCGCTCTGCGCCCGTTCGGCGAGGTTGGGGAACAGCTCATGGATGGCGGCGAGATCGAGCCCGCCCGGCGCCACCACCGGTGGCAGCATCAGATTCTCGGCCACCGAAAGCGAGGCGAAGATGCCGCGCTCCTCGGGGCAGAAGCCGATGCCGAGGCGGGCCACCCGGTCGGGCGGGAGGCCCATGGTCTCGCGGCCCCGGAAGCGGATCGAGCCCTGCCGGCGGGGCACCAGGCCCATGATCGATTTCATGGTCGTGCTCTTGCCGGCGCCGTTGCGGCCGAGCAGCGTCACCACCTCGCCCTCGGCGACGGTGAAGCCCATCCCGTGCAGGATGTGGCTTTCGCCGTACCAGGCCTGCAGCCCCTCGACCTCGAGCAGCGGCGTGTTCATGGCGCCTCGGCGCCGAGGTAGGCCGCGCGCACCTCGGGGTGGGTGGAGACGGCGGCATAGTCGCCCTCGGCGAGGATGCGGCCGCGGGTGAGCACGGTGATGCGGTCGCTCAGCCCCTCCACCACCGAGAGATTGTGCTCCACCATCAGGATGGTGCGCCCGCTGCGGATGCGCCGGATCAGCGCCACGATGCGCTCGACATCCTCGTGGGTCATGCCCGCCGTGGGCTCGTCGAGCAGCATCATGCGCGGGGAGAGCGCCAGCGTGGTGGCGATTTCGAGCGCGCGCTTGCGGCCGTAGGGAAGCTGCCCGGCCGGCGCCCCGGCGTCGTGCTCGAGCCCGACCTCGGCGAGCAGGGCGCGGGCCTCCTCGTCGAACACCGAAAGCGCGCGCTCGGAGCGCCAGAAGTCGAAGGAGGCACCGCGGCGGCGCTGGAGCGCGACGCGGACGTTCTCGAGCGCGGTGAGATGGGCGAAGACCGCCGAGATCTGGAACGACCGCACCAGCCCGAGGCGGGCGACGAAGGCGGGAGCGAGGCCGGTGATGTCGCGCCCGGCGAAGCGGATGCGCCCGCGGGTGGGCGGCAGGAAGCCGGAGAGCAGGTTGAAGCAGGTGGTCTTGCCGGCGCCGTTGGGGCCGATCAGCGCGTGGACGGTGCCCTCCTCGACCCGCAGCGACACGTCGTTCACCGCGACGAAGCCGCGAAACTCCCGCGTGAGCCCGGCCGATTCCAGGATGGGGGAGGACAAGCCGGACGTGCCCCTGCCTTCTCGTATGCGTTTCCCTGGATGCTGATTTGCATATCGCGCGCCTCTCCGCAAGCTTGGCGTCAGCACCGGCGCCTAGAAGGAGGGGCAGCGCGGACGTCCCGCCCCTGGAATGATATGCGCCCGCGCGCCGTTATCCGTTCGCCGAAACCCCACCCTGGAGTTCGCAAGCGTTCCATGACGCCGTTTTCCCGTCCCCGCCGATGATCGCACGCCGCCTCCCGCGCGGCCTGGCCGGGCTCGGGCTCGCGCTGCTCGCCGGCTGCGCGCTGGGGCCGCGCTACCGCCGCCCCGGGATCGCCGCCATGCCGGCGCGCTTCGTGACCCCCGCGCCGCCGGCCGCACCGGTATGGCCGGCCCAGGGCTGGTGGCGCGGCTTCGGCTCGCCCACGCTCGACCGGCTGATCGGGCAGGCCGAGGCGCACAATTTCGACATCAGGGTCGCCATCGCCCAGGAGTTGCAGGCCAACGCCCAGACCACCATCGCCGGCGCGCCGCTGCTGCCCTCGCTCAGCGGCGGGCCGGGCGGCACCTGGAGCAAGGGGTCGAGCCGCACCAGCGCCGGCGGGCAGGCGAGCCACCCCGGCGGCACCTACAGCCGGCAGTTCCAGCTCGGCTTCAATGCGAGCTACGAGCTCGACCTCTGGGGCAAGAACCGCGCCGCCCTGCAATCCGCCCAGGCCAGCCTGCTCGCCAGCCGCTTCAACCGCCAGACGGTGGCGCTGACCGTGGTCTCCTCGGTCGCCACCACCTGGTTCACCGCGCTCGCGCTCGAGGACCGGCTGGCGATCGCCGAGCGCAACCTCGCCGACGCGCGGGCGATCCTGGCCGCGGTCGAAGGCCAGCTCGCGGCGGGAACCACCACCGCTCTGGCGATCGCCCAGCAGCGCGCGCTGGTCGCGGCGGAGGCGGCGACGATCCCCAATTTCCGTTCCCAGATCCGCCAGGAGATCCTGGCCCTCGGCATCCTGGTCGGCACGCCGCCGGAGGCGATCTCGGTGCCGGCGGGAACGCTGGCCAGCCTGCACTTCCCGGTGGTCGCCCCCGGCCTGCCCTCGGCGCTGCTGCGCCGCCGCCCCGACGTCGCCGCCGCGGAGGCGACGCTGATCGCCGACAACTCCAACATCCGCTCGGCCCGCGCGGCGCTCTTTCCCTCCATCACCCTGACCGGCGCGGGCGGGTGGGAATCGCTCGCGCTCTCCTCGCTGTTCGCGCCCGGCTCGACCTTCGGCACGCTCGCCGCGAGCCTGACCCAGACCCTCTTCGACAATGGCGCGAAGGCGGCGCAGGTCCGCTCGGCGCGCGGACAGTATGCGCAGGCGCTCGCGCTCTACGAGAAATCCGTCGTCCAGGCCTTCACCGACGTGGAGACGGCGCTGACCGCCTACCGCTACGCCACCACCCAGGAGCGGCTGCAACGCCAGGCGGTGGCGGTGGCGCAGACCGCGGCGAACATCGCCCAGGCGCAGCTCGCCGCCGGCACCACCGACGTGACGACGGTGCTGAGCACCGAGCAGACCCTGCTGTCGGACGAGGATACGCTGGCCCAGATCCGGCTTGCCCGCATTCTCGCCCTGGTTTCCCTCTACAAGGCGCTGGGCGGCGGATGGCGGATCCCCTCCGCCGCCGCAGCGTCATGACCCCCCGCGGGCCGGAGAGCTTGCCATGCGCCGCTTTTTCCTGATCCTCCTGCTGCTCGGCGCCGCCGGCGGTGGCGCCTATGTCTATCAGCGCAACGGCGGCCATGTTCCCGGCCTCGCCCGGCTGACCGCGGCGCTCGCGCCGGCCAAGGCGAAGCCCAGGAAGATCTGGCCGCCCGCGCCGGTCGAGGTGGCGACCGCGAAGACCGCCCGCGTTCCGGTCTGGCTCGACGGGCTGGGCACGGTGCAGGCCTCGGCCACCGTCACCGTGGTGCCGATGATCAGCGGGCCGCTGGTCGCCATTCCGTTCCACGAAGGCCAGGACGTGAAGGCGGGGCAGCTGCTCGCCCGCATCGACCCCCGGCCCTACCAGGCCGCCCTCGAACAGGCCCGGGCCAAGAAGGCCCAGGACGAGGCGACGCTGGCCGGCGCGCGCGGCGATCTCGCCCGCTACGAGATGCTGGCGGCCAGGAACTACGCCTCCGCCCAGCAGGCCGCCGACGAGCGGGCCACGGTCGCCGCACTCGCCGCCCAGATCAAGGCCGACCAGGCGGCGATCGACACCGCGGCGACCAATCTCGGATACACCCGCCTGCTCGCCCCGGTCGCCGGCCGCACCGGCATCCGCCAGATCGATCTCGGCAACATCATCACCCCGGCCAGCGTCGGCGGGCTGGTCACCATCACCACGCTGCATCCGATCGCGGTGGTGTTCTCCCTGCCCCAGCAGCAACTGCCGGCGATCACCGCGGCGATGGCGGCGGGCCCGGTGGTGGTGGAGGCGACGCCGCAGGGCGATCTTCGCGGGGCGCGGGTGCTCGACCGCGGCCGGCTCACCGTGCTCGACAATCTGGTCAACGCGCAGACCGGCACGCTCAAGCTCAAGGCGCTGTTCCCCAACCCCCATCTGCGGCTGTGGCCGGGCGCCTTCGTCACCGTGCGGCTCAAGGTGAAGACGCTGCCCCACGCGGTGGTGGTGCCGCCGGTCGCCGTGCAGCAGGGACCGAAGGGGCCGTATGTCTATGTCGTCGTCGCCAAGGGCAACAGGAAAAAGAAGAAATTCAAGGTCGCGCTCCGTCCGGTGACGCTCGGGCCGGTGACCGCGCGCCTCGCCGTCATCGCCACCGGGCTCGCCCCCGGGGAGCGGGTGGTGGTGAACGGGACCGGCGCGCTGCGTGCCGGCAAGAAGATCCGCATCGTGCGGCCGCCCGCTCCGGCGCGCCCCGGCGCCCCGGCGACCGCGGGCGTCGATGGGCCCCACGCGCTCGCCGGCGCCGGCCACGCCTCCTGAGGCGGGGCCGGTGAACCTCTCCGCCCCCTTCATCGCCCGCCCGATCGCGACCTCCCTGCTCGCGGTCGCGGTGCTGCTCGCCGGGCTGCTCGGCTATCAGGCGCTGCCGGTTTCCTCGCTGCCGGAGGTGAGTTTCCCGACCATCCAGGTGAGCACGCAGCTGCCCGGCGCCAGCCCGGACACCATGGCGCGCCTGGTCACCGCCCCGCTCGAGCGCCAGTTCGGCCAGATCCCCGGGCTCGACGCCATGTCCTCGCAGAGCACGGCCGGGCTGAGCGGGATCACGCTGCGCTTCTCGCTCGCCCGCAACATCGATTCCGCCGCCGCCGACGTGCAGGCGGCGATCAGCGCCGCCGCCGGCACCCTGCCGCCCAACCTTCCCTACCCGCCGGTCTTCGCCAAGGTGAACCCCGCCGACGCGCCCATCCTGACCCTGGCGCTCACCTCCCGCCGCATGCCGCTCTACCGGGTGGCCGACGCGGCGGACACGCTGCTCGCGGAAAAGCTGAGCCAGATCACCGGCGTCGGCCAGGTCAGCGTGGCCGGCGGGCTGAAGCGGGCGCTGCGGGTGCGCATCGACCCCGCGCGGCTCGCCGGCTACGGGCTCTCGATGGAAGACGTGCGCCTCGCCCTCGCGGCGGCCAACCAGAACGGCGCCAAGGGCGGGTTCGACGGCGCGAAGCAGGCGATCGCGCTCGGCGCCAACGACCAGATTTCGACCCCGGCCGGCTATCGCAACCTGGTCATCGCCTGGCGCAACGGGGCCCCGGTGCATCTTTCCGACGTCGGCACCGTCATCGTCGGCCTGGTCAACGATCGGGTCGACGCCTCCTGGCAGGGCAAGCCCGCGGTGGTGGTGGACATCCGCCGCCAGCCGGGGGCGAACATCGTCGCCACCGTCGATACGATCCTCGCGCGGCTGCCCGCCATCGAACGCGCCCTGCCGGCCGGCATCGCGGTCAAGGTGGTGGCCGACCGCACCAGCACCATCCGCGCCTCGGTGCGCGACGTGCAGGCGACGCTGCTGCTCTCGGTCGCGCTGGTGGTGGGGGTGATCTTCCTCTTCCTGCGCACCTGGCGGGCGACGCTGGTGCCCGCGCTCGCCCTGCCGCTCTCGCTCATCGGCACCTTCGGGGTGATGGCGCTGATCGGCTACGGGCTCGACAATCTGTCGCTGATGGCGCTCACCGTCGCCGCCGGCTTCGTGGTCGATGACGCCATCGTCATGATCGAGAACGTGGTCCGCCACATCGAGCTCGGCGAGACGCCGCTCGCCGCCGCCTACCGGGGGGCGAAGCAGATCGGCTTCACCATCGTCTCGCTCACCGTCTCGCTGATCGCGGTCTTCATTCCGCTCCTGTTCATGACCGGGGTCGTCGGGCGGCTGTTCCACGCCTTCGCCATCACGCTCTCCATCGCGGTGGTGGTCTCGGCGGTGGTCTCCCTCACGCTGAGCCCGATGCTGTGCGGGCGGCTGCTGCGCCCGGCGGCGCGGGAACATCCCGGCGCGCTCTCGCGCGCGCTCGAGCGCGGGTTCGAGGGGCTGCTCGGGCTCTATCGGCGCAGCCTCGCCTGGACGCTGGCGCGCGAGGGGCTGTTCCTGTTCATCGCCGCGCTCACGCTGGTCGGCACCGTCTGGCTCTATATCGCGGTGCCCAAGGGATTCCTGCCCACCCAGGACACCGGGGAGATCCTCGCCATCACCCAGGGCGCGCAGGACATCTCGATCCCGGCGCTGAAGATCTTGCAGGCGCGCGCGGTGCGCGCGGCGATGGCCGACCCGGCGGTGGCGGGCGTGGTCTCCCTGGTCGGCAGCGGCGTGGCCAACCCGACGCCGGATACCGGCAGGCTCGTGATCGTGCTCAAGCCGATCGGCGCCCGCCCGCCGATCGGGCCGGTGATGGCCTCTCTCGCCCGCCGCTTCGCCCCCATCACCGGCCTCACCGTCTTCCAGCAGCCGGTGCAGGACATCACCATCGGCAGCCGGGTCAGCCGCACCCAGTACCAATATACGCTGGTCGATTCCTCCGCCCCCGAACTGGCCCGCTGGGCGCCGCGCCTGCTCGCCCGGCTGCGGGCGCTGCGCCAACTGCGCAACGTCGCCTCCGACGCGCAGAACGGCGGGCTCGCGGTCGCGGTCGCGGTCGATCGGGCGAGCGCGATGCGGCTCGGCGTGAGCATGCAATCGGTCGAGAACGTGCTCTACGACGCCTTCGGCCAGCGCCAGATCTCCACCATCTTCGCCCAGAGCAACCAGTACCGCCTGGTGCTGGAGGCGGGCGGCCGCTGGCAGGCGAACCCCGCCCTCCTCGGCCAGCTCTCGGTGCCGGGGACCGGCGGCGTGCAGGTGCCGCTCTCCGCCATCGCCCGCTTCTCCACCCGCGCGGCGCCGATTTCGGTGACGCGGGAGAACCAGCTCGCCGCGGTGACGCTGAGCTTCGACCTCGCTCCCGGGGTTTCGCTCGGCGAGGCGGTGCAGGCGATCGGGGCGGCGCGCAGCGCGCTCGGCATGCCGGCGGCGATCGACGGCGCCTACTCCGGCCAGGCGGCGGAGTTCCAGCGCGCGCTCGCCGCCGAGCCGTGGCTGATCCTCGCCGCCGTGGTGGTGATCTACATCGTGCTCGGCGTGCTCTACGAAAGCGTCCTCCATCCGCTGACCATCCTCTCCACCCTCCCGTCGGCGGGCATCGGCGCGCTGCTCGCGCTGATGTTCACCGGGCATGATCTCTCGGTGGTGGCGCTGATCGGCATCGTGCTGCTGATGGGCATCGTCAAGAAGAACGCCATCATGATGATCGATTTCGCGATCGAGGCGGAGCGCGGGCGCGGCCTTTCCCCGCTCGCCGCGATCGAGGAGGCGGCAGCGCTTCGCTTCCGCCCGATCATGATGACGACGATGGCGGCCCTGCTCGGTGCGGTGCCGCTGCTCGTGATGCAGGGCGCGGGCGCGGAGTTGCGGGTGCCGCTCGGCATCACCATCGTCGGCGGCCTGCTGCTGAGCCAGGTGCTGACCCTCTACACGACACCGGTGATCTATCTCGCGCTCGAGCGGTTGCGGGCACGCTTCGCCCGCGCGCCGCTGGCGCTCGCGGAACCCGCGGAGTGAGGGCGTGAATTTTTCCGCCCCCTTCATCCTGCGCCCGGTCGGCACCGCGCTGCTCGCCCTCGGGCTGCTCATCGCCGGCATCGTCGCCTACCGGTTTCTGCCGGTGGCGCCGTTTCCCAACACCGATCTGCCGGCGATCGTGGTGTTCGCCTCCCGCCCCGGCGCCGACCCGGCGACGATGGCGAGTTCGGTGGCCGCACCGCTCGAGCGCCGCCTCGGGCTGATCGCCGGCATCAACGAGATGACCTCGATCAGTGCGCAGGGCGCCACCAGCATCGTGCTGCTGTTCGACGTCAACCGCAGCGTGGTCGGCGCCGCGCACGACGTGCAGGCGGCGATCAATGCAGCGCTCACCGATCTTCCCGCCGACATGCCGGCGGCACCCTACTACAAGCGCTTCAACCCCGCCGCCGCGCCGATCCTGACGCTGACGCTGACCTCCAGGCGGCTGCCGCTGAGCCGGGTGTACGACGCCGCGGACACGCTGCTCGGCCAGCGCCTCGCGCAGGTGCGCGGGGTCGGCGAGGTCGGGATCAACGGGGCCGAGAAGGCGGCGATCCACATCGCGCTCGACCCGCCCGCGCTCGCCGCCGCCGGGGTCTCCTCGCAATCCATCGCGCTCGCCGTGCAGTCGGCCAATCTCGCCGGCCCCACCGGCGGATTCCAGGGACCGCACCGGGCCACGACGATCCTGCTCAACAGCCAGATCTCGCGGCCGGCGGACTATGCCAACCTGATCGTCAAGGCGGCCGGCGGCGGCGTGCTGACGCTGGCCGATCTCGCCCGCGTCACCGCCGGCGTCGCCCACGCCAAGCTCGCGGCGTGGGACGGCAAGACCCGCTCCATCCTGGTCACCGTCACCAAGCAGGCCGACGCCAACACCGTCTCCACCGTCGATCGCGTGCGCGCGATGCTGCCGCAGATCGAGCGCTGGATGCCGCACGGCGTGCATCTCTCCATCCTGTCCGACCGCTCGAAGGTGATCCGCGGCACGCTCGCCGATGTGCAGATCACCCTGCTCGTCGCCATCGCGCTGGTGCTGCTCGTGGTCGCGGCCTTTCTCCAGAGCGCGGTCGCGACCTTCGCCGCCGCGGTGACGGTGCCGCTCTCCATCGCCGGCACGCTCGCCGCGATGTGGTTCCTGGGCTACACGCTGGATACCTATTCGCTGATGGCGATCACCATCTCGGTCGGCTTCGTGGTCGATGACGCCATCGTCATGATCGAGAACATCCATCGCCAGCGCGAGAAGGGCGTCCCGCCGTTCCGGGCGGCGCTGGTGGGCGCGCGCCAGATCGGCTTCACCGTGGTCTCGATCAGCGTCTCGCTGGTCGCGGTGTTCATCCCGCTGATCTTCATGGGCGGCCTGCTCGGGCGGCTGTTCCACGAATTCGCCATGGTCCTGACGCTGATGATCGCGATCTCGGCGCTGGTTTCGCTGACCGTGACCCCGATGATCTCGGGCCGCCTGCCGCGCGGCGATGCCGCCCCGCATCCTCCCGGCGCGATCGACCGTGGCTTCGCGCTGCTCCAGCGCGGCTACGCGCGCGGGCTCGATCATGTGCTGCGCCATCGCTATCTGATGCTGCTCGCCACCCTCGCCGCCATCGCGGGCACGGTCTGGCTCTATGGCGCGGTGCCCAAGAGCCTGCTCGTGGTGGAGGATACCGGCTTTCTCATGGGCGGCACGGTCGCCGCGCCCGACGTCTCCTTCGCCGAGATGGCGCATCTGCAGAAGAAGGTGGTGGCGACGGTGCTGAAGGACCCGGCGGTCGCGCGCGTCGGCTCCCATATCGGCGTCAAGGTCGGGTTCAACGCCATGAACCGCGGCCACCTGTTCATCGCGCTCAAGCCGCTCGCGGTGCGCAGGGTTTCGGCGAGCGTGGTGGTGGCGCGGCTGGAGAAGAAGCTCTCCCGCATCGTCGGGATCAAGACGTATCTCCAGGTGGCCCAGGACATCCACACCTCCGGCGCCGGCGGGAACGGGCAGTATCAGTTCGCCCTGCTCGACACCAACCTCTCCGAACTCGCTTCCTGGACCTACAAGTTCGAGGCGGCGCTGCGCCGCGACCGACACTTCGGCCCGGTCTCGAGCGACCTCGACAAGGCCCAGCCCGAAATCCGCCTCGCCATCGACCGTGCCGCCGCCGCCCGCCTCGGGGTCAGCGTCGCCGATATCGACAACGCGCTGAACAACGCCTTCGCCTCCCGCCAGATCGCGCAGATCTACCGGATCAAGAACGAATATCCGGTGGTGATGGAGGCCGCCTCCCGCTACCAGGCCGACCCCGCCATGCTCGCCCACATCTATGTCACCTCGGCGACCGGGGCGGCGGTTCCGCTCGCCGCCGTCACCCGCCCGGTGCGCACCATCGCGCCGCTCACCATCCGCCATCGCGGCGGCGTGCCAGCGGCGACGATCAGCTTCAACCTCGCCCGCCACGTCGCCCTCGGCACCGCGACCAGCGCGATCAGGCGGCTGTTCGCGCGCCTCGCGCCGCCGCCCGGGCTGCATCTCGCCTTCGCCGGCGAGGCGCTCTATCTCATGCAGTCGCTGCGCTCGGAGCCGATCCTGCTGCTCGCCGCCCTGCTCGCGATCTACATCGTGCTCGGCGTGCTGTACGAGAGCCTGACCCAGCCGATCACCATCCTCTCCACCATCCCCTCGGCCGGGCTGGGCGCGCTGCTCGCGCTGCTGCTCACCGGCACGCCGCTCTCGCTGATCGCCATCATCGGCATTTTCCTGCTCATCGGCATCGTCAAGAAGAACGCCATCATGATGGTCGATTTCGCCATCGAGGCGGAGCGCGAGCGCGGGCTCACCCCCGAGCAGGCGATCCGCGAGGCGGCGGTGGTGCGCTTCCGGCCGATCCTGATGACCACGCTCGCCGCCCTGCTCGGCGCGGTGCCGCTCGCCGTTCCCTGGGGCATCGGCTGGGAACTGCGCCAGCCGCTCGGCATCGCCGTGATCGGCGGGCTGATTGTCTCCCAGGCGCTCACGCTCTACACCACCCCGGTCATCTATCTGGCGCTGGAGCGGCGCCGCAAGGAGGGCATTCCCGCCCGCCTCGCCGCCGCCGGAGAGTGAGGGGAAGCCCATGAGAGCGGAGATGCAGACGATTCTGGACCGGCTGAAGGCGGCCCGGGTGGTGCCGGTGGTGCGCATGAAGAGCGCCGCCAACGCGCGCACCGCGATCGGCTGGCTGAAGGAGGCGGGGCTCACCGTCTTCGAGATCACCATGACCATCCCCGGCGCGCCCGAGCTGATCCGCGAGCTTTCCGCCGACCCGGCGCTTTTGGTCGGCGCCGGGACCGTCGCCGACGAGGCTTCGGCCGCGGCCTGCCTTTCGGCCGGCGCGCGCTTCATCGTCGCCCCCTGGGTCGATCCCAACCTGCACGCGCAGTGCATCCTCGGCCGCGCCCTGCTCATGCTCGGCGCGATGACCCCGACCGAGGTGCGCGCGGCCCGCGCCGCCGGCGCCGACGTGGTCAAGATCTTCCCCGCCTCCTCGGCCGGCGGGCCGAGCCATATCAAGGCGCTGGCGAGCGTGTTTCCCGGCGTTCCCCTGTGCCCCACCGGCGGGGTGGAGCCCGGCGCGGTGTCGACGTGGATCGAGGCCGGGGCCTCGTTCGTCGGCATCGGCGGCAAGCTGGTCGATGAGCGGCTGGTCGCCGCCGGCGACCGCGCCGCCATCGTGGATGCCGCCCGCGCCGTCGCCTGATGGCGGCCGACCTCGTCTGCATGGGCGAGCCCATGCTGGAATACGCCGCCCTGCCGCCGGACGCGGCCGGACGGACGCTCTACCTCGAAGGCCACGGCGGGGATACCTCCAACGCCGCCATCGCCGCCGCGCGGCAGGGGGCGCGGGTCGCCTACGCCAGCGCGGTGGGCGAGGATGCGGCGGGGGAGGGTTTCCTCGCGCTGTGGGCCCGCGAAGGGATCGACACCACGGCGGTCCGCCGCGACCCCGCCCGGCCGACCGCGATCTATTTCATCCGCTACCAGGGCGGGCGGCACCATTTCCATTTCTACCGCGCCGGCTCGGCGGCCGCCGGCTACCGGCCCGAGGACGTGCCGGAGGGGATGATCGCCGGGGCCAGGATGTTCTTCGCCTCCGGCATCAGCCAGGCGATCTCGGACTCGGCGGCGGACGCGGTGTTCCGCGCGATCGAGATCGCGCGGGCGAACGGCGTCGCGGTCGCCTACGACACCAACTACCGCCCGCGCCTGTGGCCGCCCGCCCGCGCCGCGGCGGTGATGCACGCGGCGATCGCGCGCGCCGACTACGCCCTGCCCTCCCGCGAGGACGCCGAAGCGCTGAGCGGGCTTGCCGACCCCGACGCCATCCTCGACTTCTACCTCCGCCTCGGCCCGCGGGTGGTGGTGCTGAAGCTCGGCGCCGAGGGGGCGCTGGTGGCGAGCCCCGCCGGGCGGGTGCGAATCCCGCCCCACCCCTGCCGGCCGGTGGACGCGACCGGGGCGGGAGACACGTTCTGCGGCGCGTTCCTCGCCCGCATTCTCGCCGGCGACGGGCCGGAAGCGGCGGCGCGCTATGCCGGGGTGGCGGCGGCACTGGCGACCGAAGGCCAGGGGGCGGTGGCGCCGATGCCGCGGGCGGAGCGGGTGCGGGCGGCGATGGCGGCCGCGGCAGAGGCGCGGGACGGGAGCCGCGCCGGATAGTTTTGATATCGTAACGAAAACGGCGCCATTCGGCCCGCCACCTCACGCCGGAAACGGCGGCGCCGCGGGGTGCTGCGGCGCGCCGGGCTTCGGCGGCCGCCGTGGACCGGCGCGAACGGCCCGCGGCGCTGCCGCCGGAGGCGGTTCGCGCGCGGGCCGGAATGGAGGCTCCGGCGCCGGCGGCGGGGTGGGCCGCGCGGGCGGGGTGGGCGGCGGCAGGCCGAGCATGCGGCAGAACGGGCGCAGGACGCGGCGGATGCCCGGCGAGGCCGCGATGAGGGACTGCATCGCGGGATCTTCGAGCAGGTGGCGGAGCTGGCTCGCGGCGGGATAGGACGAGGGCGGGACGAAGCGGAACATCCAGCCGGGACGGCGCGGCAGGCGCAGCCCGGAGCGCGCGGGCGGGGGGTTCGGGGCGGGTGCTGCGGATTCGGCTGCTGCGGCTGCGGGCCGCGGGCGCGGGGCGAAGGCGCGGTGGGGACGCGGCGGAGCGTCGAGCGGGATGCGCGCGGCGAGCCGGGCGAAGCGGGCGGCCATGCGGCCGAGGCGCGACCAGAGCAGAATGTAGAGCGGCGCGAGCAGGCGCTCGGCCGGGGATTTCCCGGCGGAGCGGACGGCGACGGCGCGACGCAGCCCCT